>NZ_CP050133.1:1384000-1730000 GCF_011612585.1 Streptococcus cristatus ATCC 51100
TAGGATAAGATTCATCAAAATTAGTGTAAACATTCAGCAAGCGCTTGGCTTCAACAGCAATGCCTGTCTCTTCGTGAAATTCGCGCACGGCTGCTTGCAAAGAAGTCTCCCCGAGCTCCATAGCTCCACCAGGAATCGCCCATGTTTTTTTATCGCCTCGCAACTGCAGAAGCACACGACCACCCTCGTCTGCTAGAATTCCTCCAGCAAAATTCAGAATAACCTTATCATGCCCCACCTTGGAGCGAATATAGGAAATGTAGTCTTTGTTCATTCAATTTTCCTATCTACGATTCAATCGATAACCAGAAATGAAAAATTCTTGCTCTTTTAATATTCCTTCTCATTATAGCCAAAGTCTGCCAAATCCAGCTTCTTGTCCCGCCAGTTTTTCTTGACCTTGACCCAGGTTTCGAGGAAGACCTTGTCTCCAAGCATGAGCTCGATATCGCGGCGAGCCATGGATCCGATTTTCTTGAGCATGGAGCCGCCTTTACCGATGATAATGCCCTTTTGGCTGTCACGCTCGACCATGATCGTCGCTCGGATATGGACCTTGTCCGTCTCCTCGTCTCGCTTCATGCTGTCAACAACCACTGCGACTGAGTGGGGGATTTCTTCACGAGTCAGGTGTAGAACCTTCTCGCGAATCATTTCTGAAACCAAGAAACGCTCTGGATGGTCGGTAATCTGATCTTCTGGGAAATATTGGAAGCCTTCCTCCAGATTTTCACTAAGGATATCAATCAGATGCGAAACATTGTTGCCCTGCAGAGCCGAAATCGGAACGATTTCTTTGAAGTCCATCTGCTGACGGAAATCATCAATTTGCGCCAAAAGCTGATCTGGATGAACTTTATCAATCTTATTAACCACCAAAATAACTGGCACCTTAGCCGCTTTCAGACGTTCGATAATCATATCATCGCCCTTGCCACGTGGCTCATCTGCCGGTACCATGAAGAGAACCGTATCCACCTCACGCAAGGTGCTGTAGGCTGCTTCCACCATGAAATCGCCTAAAGCCGTCTTAGGCTTGTGGATTCCCGGCGTGTCGATAAAGACAATCTGCTCCTTATCCGTCGTATAAATGCCCATAATCTTATTGCGGGTCGTCTGAGCCTTGTCACTCATGATGGCAATTTTTTGCCCCATGACATGATTCAAAAAAGTTGATTTGCCGACATTTGGTCGACCTAAAATGGCTACAAAGCCTGATTTAAAAGTCATTGTTCTATTCCTTCTCTAAAAAATAATATCCCACAGTTTCGGCAGAAAGATAATCAAACCTGTGATAACTGCAAAACCAGAAACCACCAAAACTGCACCAGCTGCCATATCCTTGGCATTCTTTGCCCGCATAGAAAAGTGATAATCACTAGCCAGATCCACAACATTTTCAACGGCTGAATTCATGATTTCAAAAGCGATCACCAAAAAAATACTCAGCAGCAAGAACAGCCACTCCGTCGCTGAAATCCGAAAAATCAAACCTGCAATGATGGCAGCTACAGCTGAAAGAACATGGCTCCGCATATTCTTTTCTTCTTTGAAAGCCGTGAAAATACCCGTCAGAGCGAACTCCAAACTCGATATGACATCTCGATTTTTCCACTTGCGCTTGTTATTTTTATTGTCTTGTAAGTCCATAAGCTGTCAAAATTTCTTCCTGTAAGCCAAACATTTCTGCTTCTTCTTCCGGCGTATAATGATCATAGCCGTTGATATGCAGAAAACCATGCACCGCCAAAAAGCCCATCTCCCGTTCAAAGCTGTGCCCGTATTCTTCTGCTTGCTCCCGCGCCTTGTCCACCGAAATGAAGAGCTCGCCGATATAAGCATCAAAATCCTCCAGCATCTCAGCCAGCTCAGGATTGTCCGCCAAATCTTCCTCATCAAAAGCAATATCCAACTCTGGCTTGTATTCCAAGCTGATGACATCCGTCGGCCGATCCGTGTCTCGGTATTCCAAGTTGAGCTCATGGCTGCGCTCATTGGTAACAAAGTCACGGCCATTTCCTTATTTTCTTTGCCCGTTTTCTGAGCCGCAAACTCCAAGATTTCCTGAGTCTGCTTGATGATTTCTTGAGAAACCTGACCAGTTTCATCCACCATTTCGATATACATATTTTACCTGCCTTGCTAATATTACTTTTATTATATCATATTTGGGCGCCTATGAGGACGCAAGCATACATTTTGAACTAGGAGAAATCCGGTTTTAAAACCAAAAAAGGCTGAGAAAATCTCAACCTCTTTATCTAGTGCTAATTGCCGGGATCGAACCGGCGACCTCATCCTTACCATGGATGCGCTCTGCCTACTGAGCTAAATCAGCATTACCTATCTACTATATCATGTAGATAGGTACTTGTCAATATTCTTTCTCATTTTTTTGCGAAATATTGCTCCCTAGTCAGATAGTAATGCACCCGTGTCACTATGCGCCCTTCCTCATGCTTGTCTAGTGATGCGTAAGGCTCTTCGTGGGAAAAGATCATGCCTGACTTTTGCATGACACGACCAGAGGCAGGATTGTCGATATCATGCAGGGCCACCAATTTGTTCATGCCGATTTCCTCAAAAGCCAGCTCAAGCACCGCTCGATTGGCCTCCGTCGTATAGCCCTGATTCCAGTATTTTTTATGGATCACATAGCCGATAGCTGCCGTTTTCAAGTCCAAGCGGATCTTATGCAGGTCAATCGTCCCGATAAAGTCGCCAGTTTCCTTCAGCTCAATGCCCCAGCGCCCCAAAGGATTAGCTAGGTAAAACAAGGCAATATTATTACGGGTTTCTTCTAGATTTTTGTTAGCCTCAAAGGTATAGCGAACATTCTCCTCGTCCGAAGCATATTCAAACATGGCTGGTGCGTCATCCAAGGTCACTGGGCGCAAGATTAATCGTTCCGTCTCAATTCTGGAATGTTGGCTCAGTTTAACATAGATATTTTCCATCTCTTCCTCCTAATTTTTCTTATCAGAATAGCATAATTCCCTGCCTAAAACAATCCTTTTTTTCTTGCTTTTTGCGCCAGTTTCCTTTAAAATGAAAACATCACAATAATTGACCTAGGTTCCTTTGTAGTCCTGTATTCGGAGATCCTAGCGTTAGAAAAAGGAGTAAAGCTCTATGTTAATCGGAATTCCAAGAGAAATTAAAAATAATGAAAATCGCGTTGCCCTGACGCCAGCTGGTGTGCACAGTCTTGTAGGAAAAGGCCATCAGGTTCTGATCGAGACAAATGCTGGACTTGGATCTGGCTTTGCAGATGCAGACTATGAAAAGCAAGGTGCAAAAATCGTTGCCACTGCTGCTGAAGCTTGGGCAGCTGAGTTGGTTGTTAAGGTTAAAGAACCGCTGGAAACTGAATACCAGTACTTACGTGACGACCTCCTACTCTTCACTTACCTGCACATGGCCGCTGCTCCCGAATTAGCCCAAGCTATGGTAACTGCTAAAACTACCGGGGTAGCCTACGAGACTGTACGTGACGGACAAGGACAACTACCACTATTAGTACCTATGAGTGAGGTTGCTGGTCGTATGGCGGTTCAAATCGGAGCTCATTTCCTGACCAAGCAGGCAGGTGGTTCTGGTGTTCTCCTTGGTGGTGTACCAGGTGTGCCAAAAGGTAAAGTCACCATCATCGGAGGCGGTGTTGTAGGAACTCATGCAGCCCGTATCGCTCTGGGACTAGGCGCTCAAGTTACTATTCTCGATATTAGCGCCAAACGTCTATCCGTACTGGAAGAAGTCTTTGGCAACCAAATCCAAACCCTCATGTCCAATCCATTTAACATTGAGGCAAGCGTCCGTGAAGCAGATGTCGTGATTGGAGCCGTGCTTATTCCTGGCGCTAAGGCACCAAAACTGGTAACTGACGATATGGTTAAGCAAATGCGCCCTGGTTCTGTTATTGTTGACGTGGCCGTTGACCAAGGTGGCGTTATCGAGACTGCTGACCGCGTGACAACCCATGATGAGCCAGTTTATGAGAAACACGGTGTTCTCCACTATGCGGTAGCCAATATCCCTGGTGCCGTGGCTCGCACTTCTACTATCGCCCTGACCAATGTCACCCTTCCTTATATCGAAGCACTGGCTGGCAAAGGCTTCAAACAAGCTATTGCAGACGACGCTGGATTGCGTGAAGGTGTCACAACCTATCATGGCCACATCACTAGCCAACCTGTTGCAGAAGGCTTAAACCTCGACTACACTTCTATTGACGAACTTGTCTAATCTTTTTTCCTCTTATATACAAAACCCGAAGGAACTTCTAGTCCTTCGGGTTTCATTTGTCTTAAATTTAAACTTAATATCACGCTGCCATCCATTTAGGCAGGATCAACATTGCTCTGGGTCTTTAAATTATCAAATATGTTACTCTTTAATAGACATTTTATAAGAAGTATCTAATGCCAGTGATCCCTATTCCTGACTAGGCTCTTCTTTCTCGTAAAAGTTCATCCCAACCTCCGTATCCTCGACCAGAATATCATCAGTCTGCCCCAACAGCAGCAAAGCGATGTAAAAGTCACCAACACAGCCCGCTGCATGAATACTAGCTAGAGGCATGTAGAGAGTTGAACTGAGCAAGCCCAGCATGGCCAATAAGGTCAGAAGCAAGCTAATCAAAACAAAGGGAGCCAAACCAATGACCAAGAAGTCCTTACGATTGTAAAAAGTTCCTGGACTAGTCGCGTAGGCCATCCCATTTTTAAAACCAAACTTGACCTTGGCCTTCCCTTTACCAAAAAACTTGAAGAAGAAACCGTGGATGTACTCATGGATGACGACAAGGATAAAGGCAAAAACTAAAAAATAGGCAAGATCTAGACCCGAAAAATCATAATGGTCTGCACGAAAAATTAGCTGAGTCAATTTCGCAAAAAGCATTGAGAAAGGAAAAATCAGTAAGAGCCCCGCTACATTTAGACCGATTACATATTTCTTTTCTTCCATAAAGTTGATTTTTTTAATGAGTTTCATAAAATCTCCTCCATCATTTTCGACCTTTACTCAAGACATAGGCGCTTGCACTGATAAAAATAAGAAGCCAAATCACCAAATTAGAGAAATCTTCAATTTTAAAAGAATAGTCTCCTGTTTCAAAGAAGTTGATAAAAGGATTCATAAAAGTAAACCGCAGAATATGCTGTATTGTTTTATCAAAACTAGCAAATAAGGGTACGAAACTAATCAGCAACAGCGGAAATAAACTATAAACCTGAGCTTGTGATTGTGTCTTGGAAATTCCACCAATAAAAAGATTGATTAAAAGGATAATAACAATAATTAAGAGATTGATCAAAAGATAGATAGGCCATTTGCCAGAGAGATCTACATGCAAATAATATGGGAAAAAAAGCAAGGCAAAGACTGTAAATAGGAAGGGATAAACCAACATGGATAAGAGGTATTCAGTAGAACGAACCCCGCTCAACATCAAGGTCTTTAGATTGCGCTTCTCCTTGTCCTCTGCCATCATAATAGACACCATGTAGCCGCCACTCATGGCAAAGGTCATAGGCAGGATCATCTTCAATAGTCCTTGACCTGCATTGCCATTCTTATTTAAAATCATATTGTACAAAAAGAGGAGGCCGAAGGGCAGCAAGACGGACATAAGCAAAGAAGAGTTTGTCAATAAAATCTGAGTACGCAGCCATGTGAGAGCTTTAATTTTTTTATACATCTAATTTTTCTCCTGTTAATTGAATAAAGATTTCTTCTAATGTAGGTTCGCAAGAATGTACTGTAATAGCCAATTTTAGGTCTTTTGTAGCCAATTCTGAGAACGAAATTTGCTCGGTTTGTCCATTTTCATAGCTAATTTTAACTTTCTTGGCTGCGTTATATTTTTGAATAATAGCTTTCGGCTTGCCATATTCTACTAATACTCCCTTATTTAGCAAGGCCAGTCGATCACAAAGGGCACTAGCTTCATACATATCATGTGTCGTCAGAAAAATGGTTGTTCCCTTTTTCTTCAGCTCAAGCAAAAGTTCATGAATCACCTTGGAAGTACGAGGATCAAGCCCACTCGTTGGTTCATCCAAGAATAAGACCTCAGGATCATTTAAAAGAGCCCTAGCTAGAAACATCCGCTGCTTCATACCTGTCGAAAGTTTCTCTGCTACAATATTTTTGCTCTCTAACAAACCAACCTGCTCTAAAACTTCATCTATCCGCTCATTTTTTAAATCGTATAATTTCGCATATATCTGCAGGTTTTTATAGAGAGTCATTTTTTCATAAAAGCCACTTGTATCAGATACTAGGCCAATTTTCACCAAATCCTGAGCATTAATAGTATTTGAAGCCTTACCAAGGATTTTACTTTGACCATTGTCGGCATCAAGCTGGCCTGTCAGGATATTAATTAACGTTGTTTTTCCCGATCCAGATGGTCCTAAAAATCCGAAAATTTCTCCTTGATCGATATGAAAATTAATTTGTTCTAAAGCTTTTTTATCTCCAAAACTTTTAGAAATATTCTCTACTTGAATCACTTGTGACATAAGGCCTCTTCTCACTTTCTTACTTATAATAACGTTTAACGATTTTGTACTGGCTGACAGTAACATAAAGATAGATGACCGATACCGCAATCCAAGCCAAAATCGTATCCAATTGGAATAGGAGATTTAGCAGTATCAGTCCAATATAGATACTAGGAAAGATAAAGCTCACTAATTTCAGATGAACTCCTTTTGGACCGACAAACAGCTTATTTGAAATATCTTTTAACTGCTTGATAGGAGTCCACATTGATATAGACAAAAATAATGGTTAAGACAATCATGCCAGATACGACCTGCATTGGTGTCCCAGCTCCGACAAGAAAGAGAAGGATATAGAGACCTGGAATGAGGCGCTGATTGAGGTTGAAGAGGGTCAAAAAGCTTTGTTCATAATGAGCCTGCAACTCCCCTTCATCATAAGACAGAGCATAGTCCTTCATCTCCTCAATGGTTGGCATAGCAGATAATTTATATTGACGAACCTTCTGAGTGGTTTTCAATACAAGAATTTGACCTAAAATCAAAGCAAGAAACAGTGCAATATCATAAAATGGAATGTGAATCGTTGTTTCTGACCTTAGTATCGGACCTAGGTAGCTCACTCCTCCAAAGAGGGTGAATAGAGTCAGAGCATACGAGATATTATATAAAATCGTCGCATATTCTAGTGTTTTGAAAGTTTGACGATAGAGCTTATAGCTTTTGTCATCATCTTCTTCTCTCTGGTAAGCCCTGTGAAATTTATGCGTCTGATAGAGCAAGAAAAAGGTTACGGGATAGAGAATAAACAAACTCGCTCGACCAATGTTCTTCAGCAGTTCAACATTTAAGAAAGTCGGCCAAGAAATATGCTCAAAATGAGCCATTATAAAACCAACTACCCCTCCTCCTAATATAGCAGCAAGAATGAAGATGCCGATATTTCTCAATATTCTTTTCTTTGTTGACATTGTTTTCTCCTATTCTTAAATAAGCGCAGTCAGCCAAGCCATGACTTGGCTAATAAAGTCAGAGGCAATTTCCAGTATTTCACGGCCAAATAAAGGTAAAATAATCAGCACTGTCATCAGAAAAATAAAGTGATTTCTGACTTTTTTGTTCATTTTATTCCACAAATAATCCCTTTGTAACCATCCTGCCAGATAGGCATAGCCCAAGGCTACAAAAATCCCTAACTCAGTTGATGCTAGCACTATAACTGCGAAGATCAGACGAATATAAGCTACCTTTATCCCAAAATAATCCGCCAAGCCTGCACAGACACCAGCAATTTTTGCTTGTTCTTCGTTAACTTTAAAGTTTTCCATAAATTCTTGCATTGTTTTTCTCCTTGTTTTACTTTCCGTCACTTGCGGAAAAGCACTAATATACTTACACAGCTAATTAGGATCAGATCAAGTAATCGCTATGATATGAAAGCTTGCTTGCTAGTCTTCATGACAAGATGGCTAGCATAAACTATCTCCAGTAACTGATTTTTCCTGACTACCTACTCTTCCTCCACTAGGCGAAAGACATTTTCGACACTTTCGTTGAAAATCTGAGCAATTTTGAGAGCAATGACCACGGAGGGCGTGTATTCATCCCGCTCCAGCAAGCTAATCGTCTGCCGCGACACGCCGGCTTTCTTGGCCAAGTCAGTTTGATTCAGCCCGTCTCTAGCCCTCAGCTCTTTGAGTCGATTTTTCAGCTTCATGACAACACCTCTCAGTCTTCTTTCAGTTCAACAGACTTGATATCGTCAATGCGCATCAATTTCATTCTTGTTTGACCTTTTTTATTGGTCTTACTCAACTTAACCCAATCGTCATCAGCATCAACTACCTCCCAGCAATCTGTCCCGAAAACTTCACCAATGATGATCGGTTTTTTCCCAATCATTTCTTTAAAAAAACGTGACATTTCTCCACTCCTTTCTTTATTTCTCTCTAAACGTTTCAACTTCCTTTTTACATTTTTCAATTCACTGGATGACGTCAGCCACAAACCAGAAAATATCGGAAGTAGACACCAAAACAGTATCTCCATCAGTCCCTCCTTTTATCTTTTCTTCTTAACTTAAATACATTGTAACAGATTCTTTTCTTTTTGACAAGTATATTTGTCAAAAAAATAAATATTTTTGTCAGAAAGACTTGGATCCTTTACAAAAAAGAAGTAAAAAAGACCAAGACTGAATCCTGATCTTAAAAAATATACTATAATTTACCAGCTACTGCATCCAAGAGTTCTTGGATTTTCGCTTGATTGCTTCCTCCTGCCATGGCCATGTCTGGTTTACCACCACCACGTCCATCGACGATTGGTGCCAATTCTTTGACAAGGTTCCCTGCATGAAGGTCTTTAGTCTTGCTAGCCACGAGGACATTGACTTTGTCACCAATAGCTGCGACTAGGACAAGAAGATCAGAGTAGTCTTTTTGTTTCCAGTTATCTGCAAAGGTACGAAGGGCACCTGCATCTGATACAGAAACTTGGCTCGCAATATAACGGTGGCCATTGACTTCCTTCACGTCCTTGAAGACATCACCTGCAGCTGCGGCTGCGGCTTTTTCTTTCAATTCTGCATTTTCTTTTTGCAATTGACGAAGTTGCTCTTGAAGGCCTTCAACTTTATGAGGTACTTCCTTGAGTTGAGGTGCTTTCAAAGTCGCTGCGACTGCTTTCAGAGCGTCTTCTTGTTCACGGTAGGCTTCAAAGGCTTCTTTACCAGTCACTGCCAAGATACGGCGAGTTCCTGATCCGATCCCTTCTTCTTTGACAATCTTGAAGAGGCCAATTTCAGAAGTGTTGCCAACATGGGTACCACCACAAAGCTCAACAGAGTAATCACCGATTGTAACGACACGAACTTCTTTACCGTATTTCTCACCAAAGAGGGCCATAGCTCCCATTTCTTTAGCTGTCTCAATATCAGTCTCAACTGTCTTGACTGCGATCGCTTCCCAGATTTTCTCATTGACTTCTTGTTCAATGGCACGGAGCTCCTCTGCTGTCACCGCTTGGAAGTGCGTAAAGTCAAAGCGGAGGAATTCTACTTCGTTAAGTGAACCTGCTTGAGTTGCGTGGTTACCAAGGATATTGTGAAGAGCTGCATGGAGCAAGTGAGTCGCTGTGTGGTTTTTCATGACACGAAGACGACGATTGGTGTCGATGCTAAGTGTGTATTCTTGGTTCAAGGCAAGCGGAGCATGGACTTCAACTGTATGTAGCGGTTGGCCATTTGGTGCTTTTTGAACATCTTTCACAGTGGCCACGATGTTTCCAGCAGCGTCCAAGATTTGACCATGGTCAGCTACTTGTCCACCCATTTCAGCATAGAATGGAGTCTCTGCAAAGATAAGCGATGCAGTTCCTTCTGAAACAGCTTCTACTTCAGCATTGTCCGCTACGATAGCCACCAGTTTAGAAGGCAATCGACTAGCATTGTAGTTGAAGACACTTTCCACTGTTATGTTTTGAAGGGTTTCATTTTGCATACCCATTGAGCCACCCTTAACAGCTGATGCACGCGCACGTTCTTGCTGCTCTTTCATGGCCGCTTCAAAACCTTCACGGTCCACAGTCATGCCTGCTTCTTCTGCGATTTCTTCTGTCAATTCCACTGGGAAGCCATATGTATCGTAGAGTTTAAAGACATCTGAACCAGCGATAACGCTTTGACCTTTTTCTTTCAAGTCAGCTACGATGGTTTCTGCAAAGTGTTGGCCTGAGTGAAGAGTACGAGCGAATGACTCTTCCTCGCTCTTAACGATTTTCTCGATAAAGTCACGCTTTTCAAGGACTTCTGGGTAGTAGCTTTCCATGATTTTTCCAACTGTTGGAACTAGTTTGTAAAGGAAAGGCTCGTTGATACCCAATTTTTGGCCATGCATAGAAGCACGACGGAGAAGACGACGAAGGACATAACCACGACCTTCATTTCCTGGAAGGGCACCATCACCAATAGCGAATGAAAGAGAACGAATATGGTCTGCAATAACCTTAAAGCTCATGTTGTCGCCATCTTGGTCGTAGACCTTACCAGACAATTTCTCTACTTCACGAATGATTGGCATGAAGAGGTCTGTTTCAAAGTTTGTCTTAGCCCCTTGGATAACTGCCACCAAACGCTCCAAACCAGCGCCCGTATCAATGTTCTTGTGTGGCAATTCCTTGTACTCGCTACGAGGAACAGCAGGGTCTGCGTTAAATTGTGACAAAACAATGTTCCAGATTTCAATATAACGGTCGTTTTCGATATCTTCTGCAAGTAGGCGAAT
Source organism: Streptococcus cristatus ATCC 51100 (assembly GCF_011612585.1). Classification (NCBI taxonomy): domain Bacteria; kingdom Bacillati; phylum Bacillota; class Bacilli; order Lactobacillales; family Streptococcaceae; genus Streptococcus; species Streptococcus cristatus. Next base: position 1,394,793 of record NZ_CP050133.1, read on the forward strand.
ACCAATATTTTCTGGGTCAAATGCCTCTCCACGGTCAAAGAAAATCTCTGTATCAGGTCCAGAAGGTCCCGCACCGATTTCCCAGAAGTTATCCTCAATTGGAATCAAGTGACTTGGGTCCACTCCTACTTCAATCCAGCGGTTGTAAGAATCTTTATCGTCTGGATAATAAGTCATGTAGAGTTTTTCAGCTGGGAAGTCAAACCACTCAGGGCTTGTCAAGAGTTCATAAGCCCAAGTAATAGCTTCATCACGGAAGTAATCCCCGATAGAGAAGTTCCCCAACATTTCAAACATGGTATGGTGACGAGCTGTTTTTCCGACATTTTCGATATCGTTGGTACGGATGGCTTTTTGCGCATTGGTAATACGTGGATTTTCAGGGATAATGGTCCCGTCAAAGTATTTCTTAAGAGTGGCTACCCCAGAGTTAATCCACAAAAGAGTCGGGTCGTTTACTGGAACCAAGCTAACTGATGGTTCTACAGAGTGACCTTTGCTTGCCCAGAAATCCAGCCACATTTGGCGAATTTGAGCACTTGACATTTGTTTCATTTTATTTTTCTCCTTAAATCTTTTTAATGTTTTTTATGATGAACTTTCCAGCATTTCCACATAGTCAATGGCGACACAGAGGGAAATAACCAAATCTGAGTAAGCATCATCATAGACAGTCACCTGATAAGTAGATGTTAGATGGAAAAGTTCCTTGGTAATCTCTGCCACGACTTGATCTCGATCATCCAGCAATTTAAAATTTAAATCCCAGATATTGCCCTCAATCCTTAGGCCTAAATTGTCAAACTCATATTTATCACGGAAGAAGGTCAGTTTCTTGCGAATATAAAAGCTAGTCCCGTCACTGAGCTTGATTTCAAACTGGGGCATGAAGGTTAGAAAGGTTTTGCTGATCTGGCTAACTGTCTGTCCTTGAGCATCATAGATGGTGAAACTCTTAGGAATCTGGAAAAATGATCCCTCTACTTGGTAATCTATGTTACCTCGATCGTCCTTGATATCAAAGCGTTCGCCACCTAGACGCAATTTTTGTTTGACAAGATAGGTCTTCATCGCTTTACCTCCAGAGTCAAGATAAAAGACAAGTTCCTTGTCTGAAGGGCGAAAAACCGCGGTACCACCTTCATTCAATGAACTTGTCATTCTCATTAGCTATTTAGTTTGAAACATGAGTAGCATGATTTTTCCTCTCACATGGCTCGCAGCACCGCCAATTCTCTGAGCTGAGATCTAGAAAATCAATTCTCAATAGTTTTATTATACTGACTTCTTGACTTTTCGTCAAGCTTATTCTGCTGCAGGAGCTGGTTTTTCTTCAGTATGAGCAGCTTCTGACTTGCTTTCTTCTGAGCTTGAAGCCTCAGATTTTGCTTCTTCCGAGCTAGAAGATTGTGATTTCTTTTCTTCTGAACTAGAAGACTGAGACTTGCTTTCTTCTTTAGACGATGAGCTAGAAGTATCTCCTTCTACATATTGGGCAAAGACATTTTGGAAAGCTGCATCCTTCACTTTCAGATTCGCTTCCTTCAATTCTTTAGAAATGACTGAACGAATAAAGCTTGCATCGTTTTGTTTTTGAGTCAGGATTCCCTCTTTTAGTTGCTTCTTGTAATCGGTCCATTTTGCAGATTTTTGAGTCTTCTTCACCAATTTAACAATGTAGTAACTTGCTGAATAATTCTGTCTACCTCTTACAGTGATCACATCAGAGACACCATTTTCTTCTAAGGCAAAAGTAGCTTTTTTTACGGCATCTGGAATCGTTGTAGAGGTTGAGTCGAATTTCACCTCGCCGCCCTTATCTTTGGTGTCCTTGTCGGTTGAGTTTTCCTTGGCCAACTGACCAAAGTCTGCTCCCTCAGCCTTAGCTTTTTCAAGCACTTCCTTAGCCTTTTCTTCACTGTCCACCTTGATAATCTGAGCCGTTACTTCTGGTGTGTACGTTTCAAAGAAAGCCTTGTAGTTGTCATCTGTCAGCTCTTTTTCAGCTGCTTTCTTAACAGCGTATTCGACCAATTTATTTGCGCGGATCTGATCTCTGTATGCATCTTCTGTCATTCCGCTTTGAGCAAGAACATTTTGGAAGGCAGAACCATAAGCGGATTTCATTTTTTCAAAGGCTTCTTCAACTTCTTTATCCGTTACCTTTTTGCCATACTTTTCTTCAAAAACTTGCTTAATTGCCATTTGAAGCAAAACTTGCTGAGAGGCACCATTATTTTTTACTTGATCGTAAAATTCATTAACGGTGATTGTCTCGCCCTTCATTGTCACAATATCTTTATCTTTTGCTGTTTGTGAACATGCTGCTAAAGCCACCACAGAAAAGAGAGTTACTGCTCCTGTAAGGATTTTTTTCTTCATTATTTCATCTACTCCTTCAATAAATTCACTTTGTCTATTGTACCACAAATCCAACTTGATATCTTAATTTTTCCTAAAAATTTTTGGAAATTAAGAAAAAATCAAAGATATCATTTTTTTCTAATCATAAGTAGTCCATCTCCCAAGGGAAGCAGACTCGCAGTCAAATCTGGACTGTCCAAAGTTGCGTCAAAAAGACTATGCAATCCTCGGTAAATAGCTCGTTGACCACGCTTAATTTCCTCAAAAGGCTTGGCAACATCGCCACCTTGGAAGACATCATCGATGAGGATCAGCCCACCAGGATTGAGGCGCTTGAGGACCTGAGGCAGAAAGACTACATACTTGGACTTGGCAGAGTCCATAAAGACAAAGTCGTAGGAATCCTCTAATGTCTCAAGTAAATCCACCGCATCGCCTTCCAGCAGGGTAATCTGCTGACGGCTGTCATACTTGGCAAAATTAGCCTTGGCAAACTCAATCATCTCTGGATTGCGGTCAATAGTCGTAATCTGAGCCAGAGGCGCATGTTCCGCCATCAAAAGGGCCGAAAAACCGATAGCCGTCCCGATTTCTAAAATCTTCTCAGGCTGCAGGCTTTCGAGCAGCAGGCGGAAGTAAGCTACTGTCTCATGGGGAATCACGGGTACATTTTCAGCTCTGGCAAAATCCTCCAGCTCCTTAAGTCCGCCAGAAACTGGCTGGAGTCGCTGTCTCATAAAGTCTACAATCTCTTCCTTGACCACTGGCCGAAGCATATTGGGATTAGAGTTTTGATTATAAGTCTCGACCATCTTATGCCAGTCCCAACTTCTCGACCAAGGCTTCGAATTCGTCCAAGCGACGCTCAAAAACAGCAAAAGCAGCATTTAAGTAGTCTTCTTTCTCCATATCCACACCTGCTTTTTTGATGACATTGAGTGGGTAGTCAGAGTTCCCAGCTTTGAGATAGTCCAGATACTTATCCTTGTCTTCCTGACTGCCATGGACAATCTTTTCAGCCAAGGCAGAAGCAGCTGCAAAGCCTGTAGAGTATTGGAAAACATAGTAATCATAGTAGAAATGCGGAATCCGAGCCCATTCGTACTGAATCTGCGGATTGTCTTCTTTTTTCAAGCCGTAGTATTTCTCATTCAAGTCAGCATAGAGTTCATTTAGAAACTCGCTGGTCAAAACTTGACCTTCTTGGTCAGCCTTGTGGATAGCATGCTCAAACTCAGCAAACTGGGTTTGACGGAAGACCGTACCTCGGAAACCATCCAAGAAGTGATTGAGGATAGCAAAGCGGGTAGCATCGTCTTCTACTTCTTCCAAGAGCTTTTCTGTCAGGATATTTTCATTGGTCGTTGAAGCAATCTCAGCTAGGAAGATAGAGTAGTCTCCATAGACATAAGGCTGGGTCTCACGGGTGTAGCTGGAGTGCATACTGTGGCCTGTCTCATGCACCAAGGTAAAGAGATTATCCAGTGTATCCTGCCAGTTGAGCAGCATAAAGGCGTTTGTGTCGTAAGAACCGCCAGAGTATGCCCCTGAGCGCTTGCCTTGATTTTCATGAACATCAATCCAGCGCTCTGAGAAGGCTGTCTTCACTCGGCTCAAATAATCCTCACCCAGAATAGCCAGAACTTCCTCAGACTTAGCCAAGGCTTCCTCATAAGTGAACTTGTAGTCTGTCTCTGACAAAGGTGTGTACATATCATACATCTTCAAATCAGAAATGCCTAAAATCTTTGCTCGTAAAGCGATATAACGCTGCAAAAGAGGCAAATGCTTATTAACAGCTGAAACTAAGCTATCGTATACACTTTCTGGAATAAAGTCCGCTGACAAGGCTGCTTCACGGGCAGATGAAAACTTGCGGACTTTCGCATTGTAATTGTGAACCTTGACATTGGTCTGCAGAGTCTTAGCGTAGGTATGCTGATACTGCTCGTAGACGCTGTAGAGAGCCTCGTAAGCTTCTTTACGAACTTCTCGATTCTTAGACTCGACCAGGGTGATATAGTTACCGTGGCTGAGCTGAACTTCATTTCCATCTTCGTCACGCACCATCGGAAAGACAATATCCGCATTATCCAAAATAGCAAAGGTTTCGCCCGCTGCACCAAAAATTTCACCAGCACCAGCCAGTAGCTCCTCTTCACGCTGGGTCAGGATGTGGGCTTTCTTTTCCAAAAGCTTGTCAAAATAATGCTGATACAGCTGCAAGGCTGGCTGCTCAGCCAAGAAGGCTTGGTATTGCTCTTCTGTAATCGCCATAAATTCAGGCTCATAAAAGGCAAAGCTTTGACCAAATTCGCTGTAAAGAGTCATCCCCTTAGCCTGATATTCTTGATACTTGGCCACGCGAGTATCCTGGTCGTTCTTCATGTGAGCATAAGAATAAAGCTTTTCAATCCGGCGCATCAAGTCCAACTGCACTTCAGTCGTTTTTAAGAGACTGTCAGCCGAATCCAGCAAATGTCCAGCCAGACTAGCTGCCTTCTTCACTTCTTCTGAAACCTGCGCCAATTCTGCTTCAAAGGCTTCATCTGTTGGGAAAATTGTTGTCAAATCCCAAGTATATTTTTCTTCAATTTCATTTCTTTGTTTTGCCATAGAAATTTCCTCCATCTTTTCTATTCTATCATAAAAGTGGGGGAAATCCTCGCATAAAATATCGGAGGATAGATAATTTGAAGCTGCTTATTTTTTTCAGCATGATAATAGCGATGAAAGTGCTGGTAATAAGGAGTCAAATCTCTTGTTATTTGGCAAAAGGAGCTGGCTTGAACAGGCCGAACCTGCGGATAAAAATCCTCGGCTGACTTGGTCAGAAGATTGTCTCCTTTTTGATAGAGCTGGGCTTGGAGCTTCATCCAACGAGGCTGCCGGTAATAAAGCTGCTGACGAACATAGCGACAAATCTCCGGATCTTGCTTAGCCAGATAGCTCTCTAACCCCTGCTTTTGAAAGGGACTGCGCAAGACGGATAAAAGACAGCCTTGGCCAAAAGGAAAGGATTTGACCTTGTACTGAGCTCGCCCATGCAAGTCCTCGTGAATGAGATATTTAAGCCGAAGCTCCTGCTTTCTCTCATCCAATTCCCAAAGATGAAAGCCCATATTTTGACTGAAATAAAGAAAGTCCTTTTGCAGTTTCGTCAGTGACTGTTTTAACCATAATTTCTTGCCTAAGAGCCAGAGAACTTGATAGCCATGCTGTCGATAAGACAGCGTCCGTTCCTCAAGTCTTTCCTGACTGAGTGGACTACACTGGACCTCCAGCGCTATGCTACCATCTATCAAAAGGTCAGCAATCTGCCTTATCTCAGGTAAAAAAGCCTCCACCTGAATCTCTTGACTTTGCTTCCCCCAGCTATAAAGGCCAGCTTTCAAGTTCAAATGCTCCGCACTTTCATTTTCCACATAAAATGAGCAATTTTCAAGAGAAATATGAGCAAAATGCGGTCGCATGACTCTTCCTTTTTTGAAGCGGACCGTCCCCGAACAGGCTGGACAAAAGGTTTGTTCGCCTAGGGACGGCTGCTTTTCCATGGCATTCAGCAAAATCCCCTCTTCATTTTTCGCAAGCAACATGAGTATTTCCCTTTCAAAACAATGTCTTTTATATCTTTATTCGTAATTAAAAAGCCAAAGTGAGAGCTTGTGAAATGGGGCAAAGAAATCACTTTCTCCTTTCTTGCTGATTTCCCAAAACAAAAACGAGCTGAAAAATTTCCAGACTCGTTTTTCCTTATCCAAATAAATTCTGATTCTTTTTTTCAGGAACTTTCAAAAAGAGGGCAAGCAAGAGCACTAGACCTATAATTGCTGCCAACATGAGATTCATACTACCATAGCCAAAACGATCTAAGATAGACCCTGACATATTCTGAATGAAAATCGTTCCTAGATTTCTCCCTGTCTGTAGTAATGCAAATGCGGTCACCAAATATTTTTCATCTACTAAATTTGCCACGATGCGCAGACTAAGCATGGTCAGTACCATACCAGAAGCATGTTTAGAAATCAGTGTAACTGCTATTTTAAAACCTAAGCCAAAGTTCACAGCATAAACCGCATACTGAAGGAGCATCATGCCCAAGCAAATATAGAGCAACTTTTTGACAGCTATCTTATCCATGAAAAGATAAGAATAAAAGATCAAGGGAGCCTCGCACAGTACAGAGACAGCCACAACAGTCGTTGCCCAATCAACACTCAAGCCGCTGGATTCTAGCATGGAGGGAATATAAGTGTGACCTGTATTGCCCACACCTGAGTAAAGGGCGACAAGAATGAGATAAAAAAGATAGGTTCTGTTTTTTAGAATGGCTGAAAAGAGCGAATGGCCTCTTTTTTCAGTTTTTTTAGCCAACCTATCCCGCTTGGGATTCATGCCAAGAACCCCTATAATACTCAGCAGCATAGTCCCGATAAAGACCAGATAGATGGCCTGGGGAGAAATATTCTTATAAATCAAACCTGCCAGCTGTGAACCGACGGCATAACCAATTGTTCCCCAAATTCGGATTTTTCCATATTTATAAGGACTTTGGGTTGCCAGTACATCCATCACGGTACCCACCCCATTGATGAGCATCAAGACAAAACTATACCAGATGGCTAAGAGCCATAGATTATCAGCCTCCATGAAAAAGATGTCTCCCAAGATAATCAGGAAAAAACTGATAAGCGAAACTCTCTTGATGCCAAGAGTATCATTTAACAGCCCCATGATTGGCTGAGCCAGCATGGAAGAAAAGAAAGAAGCTGATACGACGATAGATACTTGGCCAGCTGTGTAGCCCTTATCCAGCATATAAACGGATATCAAGGTCGAAAACAATGAATTGGACAGAAAATAAAAATTATACATCAAAAAATAAGCCAAATAGCTATTAGAAAACTTTTTTCCCATCATCAAAACCTCTCTAAAAATAGAATAAAACCCAGTTTTTAGAAACTGAGCTTTATTTCAGCTTGCAAGCCAAATGCAATCATTTATTTATTTTTTTCTAGCTCTTGCTTTAGCTTTTCTCGATTTCCGATTCTCGATATAGAAAATCAGGATAATAATGACAATTGGTAAGGCAATTAACCAGCGGTTGCTTAGCAAGTCACTATACCAAGTTTTATTATTTTCTTTCTTAGTGACTTCTTCTTTGGCAGACTGGGTAACAGAAGCATCTACTTCCTCCACTTTCATCTCATCAGAGATCTTTGGAGAGAGCGTGTATAGATCATTTCCAGCCTTCAAGACACCATTCTCAACTACAGGCTTTGCCTTCGCATCTTTTTTTATTGTCGCATAAAAATCCTCGGGCAGATTGTAAGTTTTTCCATCAATCTCTTGCTTTCCTTTAGAGAATAATTTCTTGTACTCATAGTCAGCATAAGATTTTTCGATCAAGGCATTTCCATATGGATGGCGGTAATATTCACCGTCTTGGTCAGACCAGTCGCCAACGCCCATGATAACGCCAATCACGCGCTGATTTCCACGCTTGACAGTTGCAATGTAGTTGAAGGCACCGTTCGGACTTGAGCCCGTCTTCAGACCATCTACTCCCTCCAAAGCGTAGCGAGCACCCGGCAATGAGTAATTATAAGTCTCAAATGTTTCTTCATAAGGCGTACCAGCCTTGACGGTCACTTTGGCCTGATTGGTATAGTTTAAAATATCTGGATAGTTTTTTACAAAATTGTAGGCTAAAATCCCTAAATCACGCGCAGTCGTTTGGTTGCTAGCATAGTTATTATATCTCTGAGGAGTATAGTAACCTTTAAAGGAAACTGCTGCTGCACCACTAGCATTAAACCATTTGGTGTTGGTCATACCTAGTTCTTGCGCTTTCGCGTTCATCTTATCCAAGAAAGCATCGGGATCATTATCTGACAGGTAATTTGCCAGCATCACTGTTGTTGCGTTAGAAGAAGGCACAACTGTCATGGTAATCAGCTCAGAAACAGTGTAATTGACCCCAGCCACGATTTTATTATTGGAAATTTCATAAATTCCCGCAACGGCCTGATCTTGCGGCGTCGCCTTAATCACCGTATCTAAACTGAGTTTTCCCTCTTTAATGGCTTCAAAAACCAAGTACAAGGTCATGATCTTACTCATGCTGGCTGGATCTCGAACCTCATCAATATTATCCTGCCACAGGATATCTCCCGTATTGCCGTCAATCATCAAAGATGATTTAGGACGATTGATAGCTTGCACATGATCATTAGGATACATTTTTTGTGCCATATCCACCAATTCATCTGCTGCAGCAGAAAACGGTGACAGAAAGGCAGATAAAATCAATCCAAACACCAAAAACTTCTTCTTCACATTTATCCTCCAAAAAAATCATTCCTAATTAGTATACCATATTTTTAATCATGTTTTTGATAAATATAAAAAATCCTACCTAAAAATTAGATAGGAATTAGATTGTTAGGCTTCTAATGAACTCAAAGCTTCCTTGTCAGCAATAATCACGACATCTTCATGGCCTTGAAGGGCGCTAGCTGGCACAACTTCTGTCACCTCACCTCGGACTGTTCCTGCGATGGCTTGAGCTTTAGAAGCGCCATAGGCAAATAGAATGATTGATTTTGCATCTAAGATATTCTGAATTCCCATTGAGATGGCTTGAGTCGGTACGTCCTCTATCTTCTCAAAGAAGCGAGCGTTCGCTTCGATAGTTGACTGCTGCAAATCGACGATATGGACAGTGCTATCAAAACTAGTTCCTGGCTCATTAAAGCCAATATGACCATTGGTGCCAATTCCCAAAATTTGCAAATCTACTGGGTGGTCAGCCAAGACTTGGTTGTAGCGTTTCACTTCTGCTTCCGCATCTTCTGCTGCACCATTTGGCAAAAAGCTTTCTTTAAAAGGCTTTTTATTAAATAGCTGCTCGTTCATAAAGTAACGGTAAGACTGGGGATTATCTGCTGAAAGTCCCACATATTCATCTAGATTTACACTGGTCAGCTCTGATAAATCCAAGTCGCTGGCAATGATTTGCTGATAAAACTCAATCGGGCTGCTTCCTGTCGCTAAGCCCAGTGTTTTAGCCCCTTGAGCCAACTTCTCCTTCAAGATTTCTAAAGCTACCTTTGCGCCTTCTACTTGATTCTCAACACGAATAACTTTCATTCTGTTCTCCTATTTTTCTTGATTAATTCCTTATTTTATTATATGGTATAGACCAATTTTTGTCAAGTAGATTCTACTTAATTTTTTCATATTTTACTGAGAGACTTAGCGTCAAATCATGGTATAATAAAAGAATGCTATTACCAATGACTATAATCTTTTTACTAGGAATTGCCCTTTTTACCTCTGGGCTTTTCCTGAAAAAACATCTAGGTTGGCAACTAGTCTTTTTAGCCTTGGGAACTTTCTTCATCAGTATTCCCTTTTTACTTGCTGCCTACTATATTTGGATCATGAGAACTATTTAAGGAGATAGAATGAATACTGCTGATTTTGATTTTCACTTGCCGGAAGAACTGATTGCTCAGACCCCTCTGGAGAAGCGAGACTCTTCTCGCCTACTCATTGTAGATCGGGAAACTGGCGAGTTTAGTGACCAACATTTTGACAATATTATTGACCAACTTGAGCCAGGTGATGCCTTGGTTATGAATAATACCCGTGTCCTACCAGCCCGCCTTTATGGAACCAAACCTGAAACTGGCGGTCATGTAGAACTCCTACTCTTGAAAAATACCCAAGGAGACTTCTGGGAAGTCCTAGCTAAGCCTGCCAAACGACTCAGAGTCGGAACGCGTGTTTCTTTCGGTGATGGCCGTTTGACTGCCACCGTTACAGAAGAGCTAGAACACGGCGGACGGATCGTTCGCTTTGATTATCAGGGCATTTTCTTAGAAGTCCTAGAAAGTTTGGGTGAAATGCCCCTACCGCCCTATATCCACGAGAAGCTAGAAGACCGTGAACGCTACCAGACAGTCTATGCTAAAGAAAACGGCTCCGCCGCTGCTCCAACCGCTGGCCTCCATTTCACAGAGGAATTGCTGGATAAAATTGCGGCAAAAGGCGTTAAACTCGTCTACCTGACGCTGCATGTCGGGCTCGGAACCTTCCGTCCCGTATCAGTTGACAATCTGGAAGAGCATGAGATGCATTCCGAATTTTATAGCTTGTCTGAAGAAGCAGCCGAGACCCTGCGACAAGTCAAGGCAAGCGGCCACCGCATCATTGCTGTCGGCACCACTTCTATCCGAACACTGGAAACAATCGGCAGCAAATTCGAAGGTCAAATCCAAGCGGACTCCGGCTGGACCAATATCTTTATTAAACCAGGCTATCAATGGAAGATTGTTGATGCTTTTTCAACCAACTTCCACTTGCCGAAATCAACCCTTGTCATGCTGGTATCAGCTTTTGCTGGACGCCAACTGACACTGCAAGCCTATGAGTATGCTATCGCTGAGCGCTACCGCTTCTTTAGCTTTGGCGACGCTATGTTTATCAAATAATACAGGTGAATCTATGAATAAAATCGAAAGTAGGCATCGCCTCATTCGCTCCCTCATCATGGAAAAAAGAGTCCATACCCAGCAGGAACTCCAAGAACTACTGGAAGCAAACGGCGTCATTGTCACCCAGTCTACTCTCTCTCGTGACATGAAAACTCTCAATCTAGTCAAGGTGACCGAAAACGACAAATCCTATTATGTCATTAACAGTATCGCCCCTTCTCGTTGGGAGAAAAGACTACGCTTCTATATGGAAGATGCCCTCGTCATGCTCCGCCCCGTTCAGCATCAAGTCGTCATGAAAACCTTACCCGGACTAGCCCAATCTTTTGGTGCCATTTTAGACGCTCTGGAATTACCCCAGATTGTTGCTACCGTCTGTGGAGACGATGTCTGCCTGATCATCTGCGAAGATAATCAAGCTGCTATCGAATGCTTTGATAAACTCAAAGAATTTGCTCCCCCATTTTTCTTTAGTAAATGACAAAAGAGTTGGAAAACCCAACTCTTTTTCGTGTTGATTTACAGTTTTTACTTGGAAAAATCCGCAACACTGATATCTATCCTAGTAATTTTACTCTCCTGCCAAGCGAAAAATAGTCTCAGCATAGATATCCATCGCACGATAGAGATCATCTAAAGATGCTCTTTCATTGGCTTGATGCTCCGTCTGCTCAGCCCCTGGGAATAGAGCGCCGAAGGCCACACAGTTTGGCATGGTCCGAGCAAAGGTAGCCCCACCAGAGGACATAGCTGGACTGGTATCGCCCGTCTTTTCTCGATAGATGGCCATCAGGGTGCTGACCAGTTCGCTGTCCTTAGGTACATAAAGTGGAGCCAGATAGTCAAATTCTTCATAGCTCAGCTGGTAGCGCCCAGCAATCTCTGCTAGTTTTGCCACTAGCTGATCTTTATCCGCCAAAACAGGAATCCGAATATCAATACGGATTTCAGACTTTTCTGAGTTCAGCGTCAGACCTGCAATATTAAAGGAAAGTCTACCAGAGGGTTCATCTGAAATGTCGCCAAATAAACAGCCGCCAGTCGCATCTTCTCCCACTGCTTCCGCAATAAAGGCCAAGGCAGGATGGCCTTGTAAAGGCTGCAAAACTGTCGCCAGTCGAACAATAGCATTGATACCTTCAGCTGCATCCTTGGCATGCTTAGGCAGGCCAAGGACAGTGACTTGATGATCTGTTTGCTCATAGTCAAAAGAAGCTACTTGCAAACCTGCCACGATCTGGCCCAAAAGCTCTCCTTGATAGCTAGCCTTGCCAGGTACAACATTAAAGGCCTCTCCTGCTTCTAGCTCTAGCTGTTCTGAACCAGGACCATGCAGCTTGACCTGTAAGAGGCCTTTCTCAGCATAGGTCAGAGGGAAGGAAGAATCTGGTGCAAAGCCAAGCGTCGCTGTTTCTTCAAGTTCATTATACCGCCCCATACAGCGCCAAAGGGTCTCTTCGTCCGTACCAAAGATAAACCGAACCCGCTTTTTAAATTTTACTCCGCTATCTAGCAGAGCCTTGACCGCGTAAAGAGCAGCCATTGATGGTCCCTTATCATCTTGGACACCACGTCCGAAGATCCAACCGTCTTTGATAGTTGCCTCGAATGGCGGTGTCCGCCAATCCGCTTCATCACCTGATGGAACAACATCCAAATGACAGAGAACGGCCAGGAGCTCTGCTCCCTGACCGATTTCTGCATATCCGTAATAACCTTTAGGATCAAGATAGGTAGTGAAACCTAAACTTCGACAAATCTCTAAAGTTTTTTCTAGGACATTTTGGATTGCTTGTCCAAAAGGTGTTCCATTTTCTCCCTCGTTAAGTACCGAAGGATAGGAAATCAAGGTTTTTAATGATGTAAGAAATTCATCTTTAACTTGATTTGTTATATCTATTTTCATGGAATCACCTCACTCACTCTTTATAGGAATGGAATGAACGTTCCAAGAAGAAGGAGAGCAATAGTCACTACAATGATAGCGACAACGAGTTTGCCCATGAATTTCCACCAAGTACCGATGTTGATACGTCCAAGTGCAAGAGCTCCCATCACAATACCAGATGTTGGTGCAATCAAGTTCAAGACACCTGAAGCAGATTGGTAAGCAGTGATGATCAAGCTAGGACGTACATTGACAAATTCTCCGAGCGGAGCCATGATACCCATAGTCGCGCTGGCAAGACCAGATGAAGATGGGATCAAGAATGACATAGGCAGATAGAAGATATAAGTCAAAACGATAAAGACTTGTGAAGACAGACCGCTCAGGCCTTCTTTACCCCAGTTGAGGATAGTATCAGTAATCATACCATCGTTCATGATAACTTGGATACCACGGGCAATTGCCACGATCAAGGCTACACTGAGCAAGTCAGCAGCACCATTCATGAAGGCAGAGATAATCTTGTCTTCTTTAAGACCATAAACAACACCGATAAGGATACCCATAAAGGCGAAGAGCATTGCGCCCTCTGGGAAGTACCAAGTACCCAAAGCAGCTGTAGATGAGCCAACAATCTTACCGATAACTGGAAGACCAGTCAACCAAGTATTTAAGTCTCCAAAGAGAGTAATACCTAAGTCACTCCATGGAATGAAACTCAAGACCATCAAGACAAAGGTCAATACAAAGAGAACAAAGACATGTTTTTGTTTCTTAGTAAGAGTTGAATTAACGTTTTCTTCGTCTTCACCAACATTGAAGAATTTCATATCTTCATCACGTGTTGCATAAGTAAGAGACTTAGTTGGATCTTTTTGGATCTTATCAGCATACTTGTAAACGAACCAAGTGCTAAGACCAGTTAAAGCAAACCAGAAAATCAAACGAAGGATAATCCCTTCACCAAGACCTACACCTGCAGTTGATGAAGCAATACCTGTCGCAAATGGGTTCAAGGTAGATGCCAAACATCCTATTTGTGAACCGAGCAAGATAATGGCAACCCCAGTCAAGCTATCAAATCCAACAGCCATCATAACTGGCACAAGAAGAGGATAGAAGGCCATGGTTTCTTCACCCATACCATAAGTTGTACCACCGAGGGCAAACAAAGGCATGAGAACCAAAATCAACATCTTTTCGCGGCCCTTGTACTTCTTCACAATAGAAGCAATACCAGTGTCTAGCATACCAGTTTCATTGACAACACCAAGGAAACCACCAACCATGAGGATGAAGAAGGCTACATCGATCGCTGCACTTGTTTCCTTAATCAGCGAACCTTCCTCTGGATGAGTACCTAGCATAGCCCGAATCGGTGCCATGAGAACATCCCAAATCCCTTGCGGATTTTGGGGTTGAGCTTTGTAAACACCATCCACAAAGGCACCTGCAGGGATGATCCAAGTCAACACTGCCATAATAGCAATGATTATCAACAAGACGGTGTAAGATGAAGGCATCTTAAACCCTTTTTTAGCTTTTTCACTCATTTGTTTTTCCTCCTAATGTCTAACAAAGTGCAAAAAACCAACCACTTTCTTAAATAAATATTTAAGAAAAACGCTTTCTATTTATATTTATTTTACCACATTAAGGTCTAAAAAACTAGTATTTTTTGAAAATATCGCATTTATTTTCAAGAAATATTCCTAACTTGATATAAAGACGTTAGAAACACTATATATTTTACTAGTAAAATAGCTTATTCTTTTTCAATAATTGTTCCGCTTTCAGATTCGATCAAAGCGCCAAGATTTTCAAGGGAAGTAATAACTGCTTTTCCTTCTGGACGACCGTTGACAAAAGCGATAGCTGCTTCTACTTTTGGAAGCATGCTGCCTGGGGCAAATTGGTCTTGTTTGATATATTCTTCCAGCTGAGCAACATTCACATGTTCCAACTTTTCTTGGTCTGGTTTATTGTAGTTGACAAAGACGTAATCTACACCAGTCAAGACGATGAAGAGGTCAGCTTCGACTAATTCCGCCAAGCGTTGAGAAGCAAAGTCCTTATCAATAACAGCTTCAACACCAGCCAAATGACCGTTGTCTTCCTTGATGACTGGAATTCCGCCACCACCAGCAGCAACGACCACTTGACCAGCATTCAAGAGGGTACGAATTGTTTCGATTTCCTTGATATCAACAGGTTTTGGTGAAGCAACAACCTTGCGCCAACCGCGGCCAGCATCCTCTTTGAAAGTTGCTCCGCTCTTTTCAGCTTCTGCTTTTGCTTCTTCTTCTGAATAGAAAGGACCAATTGGTTTGCTCAAGTTAACAAAAGCTGGGTCATTTTTATCGACAACAACTTGTGTCACAACTGAAGCAACATCTTTTTCGATGCCTTCATCCAAGAGAGCATTTTGCAAGGCATTTTGTAGCCAGAAACCGATGCTACCTTCTGTCATAGCAACAAGTGAATCAAGTGGGAAAGCAGGGTTCTTCTCAGAATCAGCCGCCAAGTGTTGGAGCAAGAGATTTCCAACTTGAGGACCATTACCGTGAGTGATGATCAAATCATCCCCATTTTTAATCAGTTTTACAAGGTGCTTAGCTGTTTCCACCAAAGCTTCCTGTTGAGCTTTTGCTGATGGATCAGAAGAAAGAATCGCATTTCCTCCCAAAGCCACTACTATTTTACGATTTGCCATAAATTCTCCTTTATCACATTCAATTGAATGCCTTTAGATTTCGGTTTAATATTTTTTCAAATTTTTATAAGAAATAACAGATTTCCATCATATAAAAGAGGACTGGACTAAAGCTATTAGTCGCAGCCCTCATAGCTGTTGGTAGACGGTTTCTTATGTAAGATTATACTTTTGGAATGTAAAGGTTGCCGAGTGTAGCAGCCATAACAGCTTTGATTGTGTGCATACGGTTTTCTGCTTGGTCAAAGTGGCGAGCGTATTTGCTACGGAATACTTCGTCTGTTACTTCCATTTCTTCTACGCCAAATTTTTCAGCGACATCTTTACCGTAAACAGTATTTGTATCGTGGAATGCTGGCAAGCAGTGCAAGAAGATCAAGTCTTCATTATCAGCTTTCTTCACCAATTCCATGTTAACTTGGTAAGGTTTCAAAAGTGCAACGCGTTCTGCGAATTTATCTTCTTCACCCATAGATACCCAAACGTCTGTGTAAAGTACGTCTGCACCTTTAACAGCTTCGTCTGCATCTTCCGTGATGAGGATGTGTGCGCCACTTTCTTTCGCAAAGCCTTCTGCCAATTCAACAATTTCTTTTTCTGGGAAGAGTTCTTTTGGTGAGAAGATGTGAACGTTAACGCCAAGGATAGCTCCTGTTACGAGCAAACTATTAGCAACGTTGTTACGTCCATCACCACAGTAAACCAATGTCAAGCCTTCCAAACGACCAAAGTTTTCTTGGACTGTCAAATAGTCAGCAAGCATTTGAGTTGGGTGCCATTCGTCAGTCAAACCATTCCATACTGGAACACCTGAGAATTCTGCCAATTCTTCTACCATGCGTTGGCTGAAGCCGCGGAATTCAATCCCGTCAAACATACGTCCCAATACTTTAGCAGTATCTTCTGTAGATTCTTTCTTACCAAGCTGAATATCATTAGCACCAAGGTATTCTGGATGTGCACCAAGGTCAATAGCTGCTGTAGTAAAGGCTGCACGCGTACGAGTAGATGTTTTTTCAAACAAGAGAGCGATATTCTTACCAGCAAGATAGTGGTGTTGAATATTGCGTTTCTTTAAGTCTTTCAAGTGAGCTGAAAGTCCGATTAGGTATTCTAATTCTGCACGAGTAAAGTCTTTTTCTGCAAGGAAGCTACGTCCTTGGAATACTGAATGTGTCATTCTGTTATTTCCTCTTTCTAGTTATTAAATTTCTATTGATAAATTGTCGAACACGAATTAAACTTCTTCACGTTCAAATGGCATAGACATACAACGAGGTCCACCACGGCCCCGAACCAATTCACTTCCGCGAATCTTGATCAAGCGAAGCCCGTATTCTTCCAAAATCTTGTTGGTTACGGTATTGCGGTCATACACTACTACCACACCAGGAGCGATAGTCAAGGTGTTAGAACCGTCATTCCATTGTTCACGTCCAGCTGCTACGATATTGCCGCCACCGCAACGAATCAAATGAACTTTTTCTACGCCAAGGTTTTGAGCCAGAAGCTCAGCCAAGTCACCTTTTTCTTCAACGATCTTCAGTTTTTCGTTTTCATAAGTAACGGAGTAAACGCGAAGGTCGCCTTCGATTTCTGGGTGAATGGTGAACTTGTCATAGTCAACCATAGTGAAGACAGTATCTAAGTGCATGAATTTACGGTTGTTAGCAAATTCAAAGGCCAATACTTTCTTGAAGCCAACATTCTTCTTGAAGATATTCACCAAAAGTTTTTCGATAGATGCTGCGTCTGTACGTTGAGAAATACCAACTGCCAATACATCTTTAGAAAGAACTAACTCATCTCCACCTTCGATACGAGTATCTTCTTCACGGTTGTAAACCAATTCCACTTTTCCAGCGTATTCTGGGTGATATTTGAAGATGTATTTACCGTAGAGGGTTTCACGGTTACGAGTATCTGCAAACATGTGGTTGAGCGATACAGCATTACCAATGGTAGCAAATGGATCGCGTGTGAAGTAAAGGTTTGGCATTGGATCAATCGCAAATGGATAATCTGATTCTACCAAGTCAGTCAGACCTTTCGCTTCGTCAGGAATTTCTGGCAATTCAGCTTTTTGAACCCCTGCCATTGTTTTTTCAACCAATTCTTGGTTGTCCTTGATACCATGCAGCAATTCACGAATAGCTTTCTTCGTTTCGCGTCCACGAATATTTGCTTCTTCCAAATATTCTTCGATGAACTGTTCACGAATTTCTGGAGAAATCAAGGATTCAGCAGCCAATTTTTCGAGATAAAGAACTTCAATTCCTTCATCACGAAGAGCTTGAGCGAATGCATCGTGTTCTTTTTGAGCATCTTCCAAGAAAGGAATGTCATCAAAAAGAAGACGTTCTAGGTAGTCCGGTAGTAAGTTTTCCAGCTCTTTGCCCGGACGGTGCAACATAACTTTTTTCAGTTTCCCAATTTCTGAGAAAACATGAATTGGATGTGTAGACATCTATTGTCCTCCTTTTCGTTGAGGTTTGGTTTCCCAATCCCTTTTATGCTATTATTCTATCATGGATTAGAAAGGCTTACACCTAAAATCTTACATTACAAATGCCAAATCCTTTGCGTTTTTTATAAAACATTATGATATTTATTTATTTTAAAGCGTTTTCTTTGCATATTTTGATTGTTCTATTATTTTTAGGAATATATATTTTTTTGTAAAAAATATATGTTCAATTAATATTAGAATATGATTAGAAAAAGCTTTTAAATGTGTAAAAATGTTTGAAAAAAGCCAATCAAATGATTGATTAGCTTCCTTCAAAATATCTCATAAAGTAATCCTTATTCTTAAATGTCAATTTTTTATGCTCGTAGTCAATCACTCCTTCTTCTCTTAGTTTTTTTAAAACCTGATTGACTGTTTCACGTGTAGTGGCTCCTAACTTGGCCAACTCTTTCATACTCATTGGAAATGGAAGTGTATCCTGCTCTTTGCACAGATCCATGCATAAAATAGATAAAGACTGGGTTACACGGTCCGTCGCACTGGCTGAGACGACATTCCGTAAGCGCAATTCCTGAAATTCTAAAATCTGCGATAAACGCTTGGTGATAAACAACAGCTGATCCACATTCTTTTTTGAATAGTCCTCAAATAAGTCCATCGGAATGCTGAAGTACTCGACATTGGTAACCGCGCTAGCCGTATAATGATAACGCTCATCGAAAAACATACCTCCATATGGAAACACACTATTCATTTTAATATAATCCATATAAGAAAAAGTATCAGTTGAATCATACTGTTCGATACGAACATAGCCTCGATGCAGGAGGAAAAGACGATCCCTACGGTCCCCTGAAAAGAAGATAATCTGTCCCTTGGGAATCTTCCGGAATTGAATCTCAATAGCAATCTTATCAAAAATTTCCACAGGAAAATGTGCAAATGCTGGATGCTGTCTAATAATCTGATAATGTTCCTTATTGATCATAATAACCCTTCTTACTTGCTATTAGTATTATAGCATAAATCCGCTTCCAAAAACAGAAATTATTATCCTAGTTTATTTTGGTGAAAAAGAATAATATGAAAGTAAATCAGTAGCAATTTAGCTTTACTCGCTTACTTCGAAAATTCGTTTTAAAAGTTCTATCAGACCGTTTAAATACTCCTGCTAAGTACATTAAGAATCCTTTTCTAACAAAAAGAGAGGCTAGGAATCTTTTGTCCTAACCTTTCCTTACTATCCAAACTCGTTTAGGCTCTTACCTACTTTACTTGAGCCTTATTAAGCATTTTTACTCTTGGTATTAAAAATTGATAAGGATAGAAACTTCTTAGTCAGAAATACCAGAGCAAGAAATTCTACCAAAATAATCACTTCAACCAGAATCGGCTGAGTCAGCCAACCAACTTGAACCAGAGCAGGGGCCAAATCAATCAAAGCATGAAAGCCCAGAGCTGCAAGAAAATAGCTCATTTTTTTGTCTTTGACAGCCGTCCAAACCCAGAAAGTCAAGAATACTTGGATCGCAAGTGCTAAAATCCGCTCGAAAGCCAGTAGATAAATCTGCCCTACTTGTAGTTTTTGCACATGAGAAATCGTCGTTTGGGGTAATTGCGCTAGCAAGGTGCTGTCCCCTTGGCTGACTAGTTGAGCGAGGACAAACAGACTCAAGAGACCTGAAATACCTATGAAAAGAGCTTCGATCCCGCCGTGTCCTAAACCATAGGCCAGACCATCACCGATAGTCAGTGGACGCTTCTTTTGTAGATATCGAAAAATCACATAGCGCGCTGTCTCCTCAAAGATAGCTGCCGTTGCAATGCCATACAAAACATAAAGCAAGGGAGCATTTTTCATTAGAGCAATCGTTCCATCAGCCTGAGGCTGAAGAACCAATCGATGTAGGAGATTTTCGAAAATCTGACTAGACAGATAAAATCCAACCCCTCCCAAGAGGAAAACAAGCAAGGAAATCTGCTTGGTCTTTTTAAAATAAATTACTGGAATGACTACAGCGGCTAAAATCAGCACCATAGCAATCAAAATATGCATTTGAAGCATGAAATCGTCTCCTCAACTATTAAAAGTTTTACTAGAATTATACCTTTTTCCTCCCAGATGTCAATCCTCTAAAAAAGCTGGTCAGAAAACTCACATTCAGAACAAAATACGAGGATCGACTCGCATTCTACAACTATTTTCAATAAAGCAGCCTCATTCAGCAGTTTCATTGCAGATCCTAGTTGCTGGGCCGATTTTAATTCATGTTGACCCGGTGCCACTCATTGATAATATAGGCAATTTGACCGACCTGATCAATACCAACTCCACTAATCTCCTCACTGGCTTCTGTACTTCCACCTAGATAGGCTGTATAAAGTGCCACAATATAGGGCTTCTCCTCCATAACAATAGCATCAACATTAAGAGCCTCTCTAACATACCCAGGCTTTTGGTAAATTGTCAAATCGTATAAATAACGTTTGTAATATTCACCAGGGAAGGAAACACCGATAAAATAAAGAATATCCTTGTATTTTTCTTGGTTATTCCACAGATACTCCAGAACTTGAATATAGTAGTCCGTTGTTGTTTTATTTTCTCTGCTGATCGTCTTGACTTTAGCTTTTGACTGGCCATACCTTCCAAACATGCTGTAGGCCTTATCCATACCGCCTAGTCGCTCTGCTAGCGCATAAGCGGGCGTATTTTCAGAGTAGACTAGGGAATACTCCTGCATATCAGGAATAGACATGGCGCCATTGAAGGCCGCTACATAGTTATCGTGTTCTCCCTTGTATTCATAGCTGGTGTTGGTAATATCAAACCGCTCTTCCAGCGATAATTTTCCTGCTGCTACCTCATCAACAACCAACATATTAAGGGGGAGTTTATAAGTAGAGCCTGCTGTCATAGACTGGGTATCATTCATGGCATAGGTTTGCCCAGTCGTCAGGTCTTTATAAGAAAAAGCAAGCTGCGAAGATTCAATTCCCATGTCATCCATGTAAGCCTGAATAACTTGTGGCAAGGTCATATTCGCATAATCGTAAGATAAGCCCAAGGCTTCCATGGTCGGAAAATCCTGCTCTATCACCTCTTGCTTCTCTTCCATTGTCTTGCTAGCACGCGCAGTCCCCTCAGACTTCGTTTCCTCTCCTTCTGTAGACTGTGAAGAAGCGATTGATTGACCTGCTTCTGCTATCTTTTTATCAGCTCGCTGTGGCTCCACCAAAAGACCCAAATAACAAATAAATAAGAAAACACCACCGAACCAGCAAGCCAGTTTCTTTATGTCATTTTTAATCAAAGTTTTTCTCCTAATATTTTAGTATTATAAAAGATTCTCATTAAAATAACAAGTAGAAAGGTCAATTTAAGGGCATTTAAAAACGAATCATTGCGATCCGTTTTATAATTCTATTATTTAGCTGCTGCGTAAAGCTCATCTACTTTATTCCAGTTGATCACTGAGAAGAAAGCCTTGATATAGTCAGGACGCACGTTGCGGTATTTCACGTAGTAAGCATGTTCCCAAACATCCAAGCCCAAGATTGGTTTCTTACCTTCTGAGATTGGTGTATCTTGGTTCGCTGTTGAAGTTACTTCAAGTTTCCCTTCTTTGTTGACAACCAACCATGCCCAACCTGATCCGAAACGAGTTGTTGCTGCTGCAGTGAAGGCTGCTTGGAATTCTTCAAATGAACCAAATGTCGCATCGATCGCTGCTGCAAGTTCTGCTGAAGGAGCTGTCTTCTCAGGAGTCATCAATTCCCAGAAAAGAGCGTGGTTCAAGTGTCCACCACCGTTGTTGATCACTGCTTGGCGAATATCAGCCGGAATAGACTCAACATCTGCCAACAGTTTTTCTAAATCTTCACCAATTTCAGGGTGTTTTTCAAGCGCCGCATTTACGTTATTCACGTAAGTTTGATGGTGCTTGTCATGGTGAAGGTGCATTGTTTCCTCATCGATGTAAGGTTCCAAAGCGTCGTATGCATAAGGTAGATCTGGTAAAATAATTGCCATTTACTTGTCCTCATTTTCTTTATTATTATACAAATTATAACGCAAAAACGCACATTTTTCAACTATTTTGCTTATAAATTTTGCTAAGCTTTTAGAAGTTTCCTGTTGCGATTTTTAACAAGGCAAGGTCAAAAAGGTAGTCCTTGTCATAAAGGCCAGACTTGATCTGGTAGTCCGTTTCAATCAAACAGGTCAGGGTTCTTTTCAGAAAGTTGAGGCTGAGCCCACGCGCATCCTTGAGTGCAAACTTGACTTGGAAGGGATTGATCTTGCGTCCAAGATAGTCTGATAAATCCGACACGATTTGGCTCTCAGATCGGCCATTATCCGCCAAAATTTTAACCTGAGTAAACATCCGAAATTGACCTAACATGATAGCAATCAACTTGATTTCATCTTCACCCTGCAAGGTCAGATCGCGCACCAAACTCCGCGCCGCATCAATTTGTTTCTGTAAAATAAGCTGGGTCAAATCAAAAATATTATCTTGCAAGGTTTTAGGAATGGCCTCAGCAATATCCTCTAAGCTAACTTGCCCCGACTCTTTATAAGACTTCAGAAAAGCCAAGTTTTTACTGATTTCGCTGAAATGAAAGCCTGATTTGATGAGCAAGTGGTCAAAAGCCTTCGGAACAAAATCCAAACCTTCAAGCTGGGCTTGTTTGGTAAAATACTGACGTAAGTCTGCTTCCTTAATCTCAGCTGCTTCAAAAATCTGTCCATCTCGCTTGAGTATCTTGACTAGTCGGCGTTTGCTGTCTAGCTTGCCTTCCGCGAAAATGACCAATTTGGTCGTGCTATTAGGATTTTCCAAATACTGCTCAAAGGACTTGACCTCTTCATCCGATAAATAGCGCTTTTTCGCTGTTGTTAGATCCGCAAAATGATCTAAAATAATAATCTTTTCATCCGCAAAAAAAGGCAGACTGACTAAATCTAACTCCACATCTGCATAAGACGTTTCTTTCATATCAAACAAGGTGACATTCAAATCCGCTGGATCGTAGTGAATCTGCTTCAGAAACTCGTCTTTTAACAGCTCAAATTGCCCCAAGTCGTCTCCCGTCAAAATCGTTAAGGTCGACAGATTTTCGGGAGTGATTTTTCTAATTTTTTCAATTGCTAACATAGTGGCACTCCCTTCTATTTTCTCGATTCTTAGTCATGTATAAATTGTAACAAAAAACAGCAGGAAAGTCTGCTGTTTTTTATCATTCTGACTAGAATATCAGAGACTAAAAGAATTGTCCCAACTGCATGATGATTGTGACCAAAAGAGTTACGAGAAAGAGAACTCCGCCCAGCACGGCAATCATGCTAAAATCTTGCTTCTCTCTTTTCAACGGTTTTCTACGATTATCTAGCTGCTCGTTGATATGTTCCTGCAGAATTCCCTTTTTCTTCTCTGGCATGATTGTCCTCCCTTACTAAATCTGCATAAAGGAACTTGCCCTCATTGAAAGTAAGTTCTCATGCCTTATATTGCTCCAAACTAGCCTGATTAGCAACCTGTTTCTGTCTAGCAAGTGCTGCTTCCATCTCTGATGAGTAAGCAAGGACAGCTTGAATCTTATCCACCATGATTGAGACATTTTCTGGTGTATAAATGTGATCATCCGCAATAAATCGACGACTATGGCAAGTATTTTTGAAGCTGAGAATCAACATGTTGTTCTCAAAGGCTGTGCGACATGCATTGAGGATTTCATCACTGATATTGATATCTAGATACAAGTCACATCTCTCAAAAAGCTCTGCAACCTTTGCCGGACGAATATTTGGATAAAGCGAAACATTCGGATAACGATTGAGCCCCATTAAATGGCCAGACATTTCTGTGATGGCTCCAATATGGAAATGTACATTTGGCAGCTGAGTCAAGAGCTGCTCTATTTGCTCTAGCTGATCACTATTGGTCAAAATCAAGGCTTCTGGATTCATATTATTAAGGCGCTGGTAATCATAAATATAACCAATATTGTGGAAATAGACTTTTTCTTCCGGTGTTGCCAAGCTTTGAATTTTCTCATATACCTGCCTGTCCTGAACAGCGATGCGGATATTGCGATGAGGCATTTTCATAGCTACTTTCATATTTCCAGGTAAGGCTTCTCCGATAGGCTCCTGCCAGAAAAGAACATCTTCTGCACGACCATTTTTAGGACGAAGAGCGTAGGCCACTAAGAAGGGGGTTGCTAGAGAATTATAAATAATACGATCTGTATCATATCCACGATATTGCAGATAAAAGACGACAAATTCTTGTTTGGATTTAAAGATGTGACGCTTTCCTTCAAGTGTCAAGATGATATCACCAGTCAGATGATTTTCCATAATCACCACGACATTGTTCTGGTCAAAATAGCGAGTATGGGTCGGACGTTGTGTCTGGTCGTAGGTTATTTGTGCGAAAAGGCGTCCTTTGCGATTGTAGATATCTGCCGCTCGAACCTTCCCCTCTGTATCCAGCCATTCGACAGCCCGCACACGTCTTTCATGCGTTGGTTGGCGATAAAAAATATTGGCACGCTTCTTGCCCATATCCAAGATTTCGCCATTTACATTGCTAGAGCGAATCTCCCATAGGTGCGGTTTGGGGACAAGATTAAAATAAATTGGACGGCCCTCTGGTGTATCCAAATCTCCTGTAAAATAACTGTAAGGAGACTCGACATCTGGTGAAAGATAGCCATCGTCTTGTACAACAACAACAGGACAATCAAGTCCTGTTGCTTTTAATGAACGTAACAAATCAAAACTTGCTTGATCATAGCGGTCAAACAAACAAATCATAGTGGTTATGCCTTTCTTTCTGAATCCTTCTTAGTTGGTCTGAGCCGATCGAACAAGATCAGACCAGCGCTGGGCAATATGCTCATCAAGGTAAGGCTCAGCTATCTCGTAGGATACACGGGACAAATCTTCTTGAGAATGTTGAGTTAATAGCTGAACAATCTTTTCCGCATACTCTGTCGTCATGGCATCTAAATCATCTGGACGAGCCTTGGGAATCAGGTAGCCATTTTCTCCATCGCGGATAAAGGTCGGATTGCCATAACGAACATCAAAGCCAATGATGGGCAGGCCAGAACCTACTGCTTCCAACAGAGTCAGACCAAAACCTTCACTCGTCGATGCAGCTAGATAAGCGGAATAATTCTTGTAAATATCCGCCATATGATGATGCCCCATCAGTCGAATATACTCTTCTGCTTGCAGATCCGCAATCAACTTCCGCAGCATAGCTTCCTCACCACCTGTACCATAAATATCAAAGGTGATTTCCGGTAGTTGCTCATGCGCCTTCACTACAGAGTGAATTAGCCAATCAATATGCTTTTCACTGGCCAAACGAGAAGCTGTCATCAAACCAAAAGGTTTCCGCTGACCTTCTGGTCGGCGCAGCTGATCCAAGCTACCCACAGGAATAGTTAAAATATTCTTCGGCTTGATGTCGGTATATTGAGCAAACTGCTCTTTCAGCAGCTCTGTTTGAGCATCCGTCGAGTTGATGATGTAGTCCACTTCTTCTGCGTATTCAAATTGATACTCGTAGTAATTATTCCACAAGATATACTCTTTTTCTGCGGGATTTTCACTAAAGTGGTCTGCGTGAACGATAACAGCTAGTTTGGCAGCCCCCTTATTGGCGAAGATTGGCTGGCCAATATCTGTCTCTCGGTCTAGAATAAGTAAATCCTTGTCTGTCAACTTCAAACTTCTCATGAAATGAGCAACAAACTCCTGCTTGGAGTAGAAGACCTGATCTGGAAAACGATAAACTTGCGTTTCTGGCTTACTGTCTACTTCATCGATAATCTCTTCGTAAGCCACACTACCGTCTTCATTGAGCCAAGTCCGTTGGTAGAGACGAGCCCGACCATCTACAGGACTATAGTATTCAATAAAGTTTTTGGTATACGTATAGTATTCTTTCTGAATGAGACAGCCACGCGAAACAATCTCTGCCCGCTCAATCAGTTCATTATCCATATCGCAAGCATAGCACGTTACGAAATCATTATCTCCAAACAAGATCCGAAAGGTCTTATTCTCAGAATTACGGACGATTTCTAGAGGTTTTCTATCAAAACTAGCTAAGACTTGTGCTAGAGTGTAGGTTGTTGGAGCAATCTTAACATCTGTAAAATACTGATAGAGCCAAATGACCTCAGAGTCTTCAAAACCGATATTCTTCGTCAAATGTTCAATATTATCGGCTGAAATAAAATCCATAAAGATGAATTTTGCCTCTAAGCCCACACTGCGAAGCAATTTTGCACGATAAATTTGTGCGTACTCAACCCCGCTGCTTGCCCAACCAATTCCTAGGTTGATGTTATAAATTGTCATAAAACATGTTCCTCTTACAAAAGATTATCTTTTTTAATTCTTGAAAGGCGTTTGATGATTTTTCCTTTCTTCTTTTTCCCTTTTTCTTTATCTTCGTCTTTAGACTTTTTGACAGGAGAAGTGAAGTAAGTAACGGGAACAGAGCTATCTGTACCTGTCTTAGCAAATGTTTGCTCAATATTCACAACTTCTTTTTGTGGAGCAGAGATTTCTACTGGGACTTCTTCCTCACCAAAAATATCTGATTTGTTTACTTCTTCTTCGTGCGCTTCAAGAGAAGCTTCATCAAATAAACTTTCAGCTTCAGCTTGCTCATTTGAAGTCTCGTCTTCTTCCAAAGGCGTATCAAACAAACGCGTAGCTTCATCTTCCTCTAAAGGAGTATCAAATATGCTTGCAAATTCGTCGTCTTCCGAAGCTTCCTCAATTAGACTTGCGATGTCAATTTGACCCTCTAAAGTTTCTTCGTCTAGAATCTGACCAATTTGACTAAGAAGCTCTTTGATTTTTTCCTTTTGCGCCTTATAGAGTTGTTCCGTTTCAAGACGTTTCTTCGTCAATTCATCGATCTCTTCAAGGATAGACGATCTTACTTGTAAGAAGTCTTTCTGAGCTTTTTCTAGAACCTCTTGAGCCTCTTTTTCTGCCTTTTCATGTGCTTCAATAATCAGCGATTTAGCATAAACGACGGCTTCACCGATTTCTCTTTCTTGGTTCTTTAGAGCATCAATTTTTTTACGTAAAGATTCAATTTTCTCATTCTTTTTACGAATTTCACTATCAAATCCTTCTTCTAACGATTCAATGTATTCTTCAACTTCCTTGGCACGATAGTTACCAAATAGGGTCTTTTTAAGTCTCATTCTGCTCCCTCTATTCTTCATTTATTCTAATTATATACTATCTTATCAATTGTAGCATAAAATGACGCTTATTACCATTGTTTTATAAGTCTCCGAGCAAAAAAATCCAACACCACAGAAGCAAATAAGATTCGATTTACCCACTAGCTCTATGCTTTTCTTAGTTTTGTAACCTTATTCTTTTATAAACAAAAACACCTGAATAGATGATGTATGATCCATTCAGGTATTTTCTTAAAAGGTAACTAAATGTAAAAGCGTCTATTTTAGAAATTGAGATCTACCCAGCTAAGAGGTGCATAGCCAAGAAGCTCAACGCCATCATATTCTACTGTTTTAACGATCTCTTGAATATTCGTTTTTAACTCTTCTATTGATCGGCTGTCTGACTCATCTAATATTAGATCATCTTCCACAATAAATAGTGGCTTTTGATAGCGGTCATAAAGATTATTCATAGCTAGGCGAAGACCTACAGGATCAATTGGATTCTTATTGGTATTGTTATAGCCATATTTATTGATAAAGACTTCTTGAGAATTACTAGATGCATGGTAACTAAAGCTAACAAAATCAACCTTTCCAACTCGTAAGTCAAAGAAGTCATCATTTTCAATATCTAAAGCAATCTGCTCACGTTCTAAACGGCGCAAGAAATGGTTTGGATAAGAACCACGAACTTGTACATCTGTAAAGACATAGTTTTCACGGTTCTTGACTTCTGCTTCCATCGCATCAATCGCACTATCCAGATTTTGACTATAGTTACGACTAACTACCAACATGCCACCAAATTGAAATTCTGGATTGATTGATTTTCCAAGCTTAACAGCACGTGCCGAAGCGACCAATTGATAATGAGCTGCCTGCCAGATCCGTTGGTTCCGATTTTCTCCATCTTCAAAAGACAGACCGCCACCAAGATATGGCAAATGGTGTAAAATATTAAATTCATTAAAGGTAATCCAATATCTTACCTTGTCTTTAAAATGTCTAAAAACAGCTTCTGTATAATGCTCATAAAGTTCAATCATCTTGCGGCTCTTCCACGCGCCGTATTTTTCATACAGATGAAGGGGAAGATCGAAATGACTTAATGTTACAATCGGTTCAATGTCCTTTTGCAACACTTGATCAATGATAGCTTCATAATATTTCAAACCTTCTTCACTTGGCTGCGCTTCTTCACCAGTTGGGAAAATTCGCGCCCAAGAGATAGAAATTCTATAAACATTGAAGCCCATCGATTGAATCATATTCAAATCACTAACATAATCCGGTTGACTCGCTAAAGTAATTTGTCCCAGAAGATCATAGGCGCCTATTGGTACTTTTTTGTAGTTGACTTCCCCTGTCAGTACTCCTATACGTGGTTCACTAAGCGGTAATACATCCGTCGTTCCCAAACCTTTATTGCTGTTGGGCATCGTATTTCTAATCATAATGACTCCTTTTGATTTTGTGAATATATGTGGATACTATTGCATCCTCTAGTATCTTTAAAATTATCGCTGGTCTTTCTTATTCTGAGCGATAGAAGCCAATCCAGATAATGTACTAGCAACATTTTTTAA
This sequence comes from Streptococcus cristatus ATCC 51100, assembly GCF_011612585.1. Lineage (NCBI taxonomy): Bacteria > Bacillati > Bacillota > Bacilli > Lactobacillales > Streptococcaceae > Streptococcus > Streptococcus cristatus. The sequence continues at coordinate 1,423,555 of NZ_CP050133.1, forward strand.
GTCAGGAGAAATTGGCTGTAAACCTGGTCTTACCATCTGATATGCCTCTTGATCTGTTACGCTCAAGTTTGGAGTTGTAGACACTTGAACAGACAAGCTTTCTTGAGATAGTGCAACCGCCTCTGAAAGTTCCTGAGATGCAAGGCTCATACTTTCAAGCGATTCTTGTCGATAGGCAAGAAGCATTGACTCTGTTCGAGACAAGCTAAGTGAAAGAGATTCTGAGACTTGTAAACTATGTGATACTGACTTAGACTCTGAAACACTCTGTCTGTAAGAAAGCAACTCTGAGACTGAAACGCTATAAAACTCAGATAAGGAAACTCTCACAATACTTTGACTGATTTGCTCTGATTCACTCAGGGAAATCGACTCACTCAAACTAAAGGAAGTGGAGATGCTGACACTATGACTAAGAGATTCTGAAAGACTAATAGAGACTGATGTGCTCTGACTAGCCGACTCTGAAACTGAAATTAACTTACTTTCATATGCAGATTGGGCAACAGAAGCACTAACTGAGAGTGACGAACTGAGCCAATTATACTCTGAAATTGATTGACTCAAACTTAAAGAAGTTGAAAGGCTCGCACTTTCACTTAATGATTCAGAGATACTGAGACTCTGGCTAAGGCTTTCGGACTCACTCAAACTCAAGGAGCTTGAAACACTCAGGCTTTGACTCAAGGATTCCGAAACACTGAGGCTCTGACTAAGGCTTTCAGACTCACTCAAGGAAACTGATTCACTTAAACTAAAGGCAGTTGAAAGGCTTGCACTCTGACTGAGAGATTCTGAAACACTCAGAGAGATTGAAGCACTCTGACTAATAGAGTCGGAAATCGATGTTAACTTGCTTTCCAATTCAGATTGGGCAACAGAAGCACTAACTGAGAGTGACGAACTAAGCCAAGTATATTCGGAAAGTGATTCGCTCAAACTAAAGGAAGTCGAAAGGCTCGCACTCTGACTCAAGGATTCAGACACACTAAGGCTCTGGCTTTCTTGTTCAGATTGACTGACTGAAATTGACTCACTGAGGCTCAAAGAGTGTGAAGCGCTGACACTTTGGCTCAAGGATTCTGAAAGGCTGAGACTCTGACTAAGGCTTTCAGATTCACTCAAAGAAGCGGACTCACTCAAACTGAAGGAGCTTGACGCACTGAGGCTTTCGGATTCACTCAAGGAAATTGACTCACTCAAGCTGAAAGAAGTGAAGACGCTCACACTCTGACTGAGAGATTCTGAGACACTAATAGACTCGGAAATTGATGTCAATTGGCTTTCCAATTCGGATTGAGCAAGAGAGGCACTAACCGACAATGAAGAACTTAACCAAGTATACTCGGCAATGGACTCACTCAGGGAAATTGACTCGCTCAAAGAGATTGACTCGCTGAGGCTAAGAGAAGTTACTGTCCATTCACTCAAAGATTCTGAAAGAGAAAGGGACTGGCTATGGCTAAGTGATTCTGATAGCCGCTGACTCTCCTTGGCTGATTCAGATTCGAAAAGAAGTTGAGAAAATGCTTCACTCAAGGATAGAGACTGACTGAGGCTCAAAGATTCAGATGCCGAAAGGCTAAGTGAAGTAAATTCAGACTGAGCCAACCATTCAGAAGTAGAGAGGCTCAGGCTAGTACTAAGAGAAATCAAGAAAGTATCTGGCTTATTCTCGTTTACTGAAAGTGAATCAGCTTCCTCCTCATAAACTGAATCTGAAAGACTCATAGAAGTCTCTTCTAAGGCACTGAGAGACTCAGATTCTGAAAGGCTCAGACTAGCACTAATGGATTCTGACAGAGAAACTGACTGACTATCCGCTACCGAAGTTGAAACGAATTCGCTAAGAAGGATAGAAGCTGACTCGGAAAGACTCTCACTTGCACTGATAGAAGCGGATAACCATTCACTCTCATAAAGTGAATCTAATTCTGATATGCTGAGAGATTCAGATTCAAAGATACTCCAGTATTCAGACTCGGAAAGACTCTCACTTGCACTGATAGAAGCAGATAGCCATTCACTCTCATAGAGTGAATCTGATTCTGATATGCTGAGAGATTCAGATTCAAAGATACTCCAGTACTCAGACTCAGAAAGGCTCTCACTTGCACTGATAGAAACAGATAGCCATTCACTCTCATAAAGCGAATCTGATTCTGATATGCTGAGAGATTCAGATTCGAAAATACTCCAGTATTCAGACTCAGAAAGACTCTCACTTGCACTGATAGAAACAGATAGCCATTCACTCTCATAAAGTGAATCTGACTCTGAGATACTGAGGGATTCAGATTCGAAAATACTCCAGTATTCAGACTCGGAAAGACTCTCGCTGGCGCTGATAGAAGAGGATAAGGATTCATCCTCAAGAACCAGCTCAGATTCTGAATCTGACTGATCGATAATGTGAGAAGAAGAGTCTAAAGAATAAGTCTCTAATGAATCATTCTCCCACAGCGAATCTTGAAGAGAACTCTCGCTTGTTGAAACAGAGTGACTATCGAAATGTTCAGCAGACAAACTCATTGAGTTCGAAACGCTCATTGATAAGCTTTGGCTGACATTTTTTATCAGATCATCTACTACCAAGCTATTGTTGGCTTGAAAATCCTCAAAGTCTTCCATAATAGAAATTGGCTCTGTCTGTGGTTTTAATTCTTCATCAATACCTAACACAACCTGATTCTGCTCTTGGGGTTTTCGGCTAATCGGTTTTAAGATGGCTGCATCCGGATCATAATAATTATCATCCTCCGTCACCAATCGTTTAAACTTCGATATAACGCGCTTAAACCCCTTTGCTTTTGCTTTATTATTCTTACCCATAAATATACATTTTCTCCCAAATGCAGTTATATCCTTATTATAAAGTCTATAGCACAATCTGTCAAAACTTTAGCCAAAGAAAACCTCTAATTTCCCTGTAGGCTGAACATTGACATAACTAAGCGCCATATTTTTTATAATTTTAAGATTCATGTCTGCATTCATTCTCTGATATGACTCAAAAGCCTCTTTATGAAACTCATATACAGGATTCTTTTGCGCATAACCTTGACTAACCACTAAAGTTTGAAATTGTTGGAGATAGTCAACTTGCTCCACCCAGCAATCATCCACTGCTCTTAACACTGCGATGCGCTGAAGCTGCCCAAACAGTTCTGAATCCTCAATTCTATCGCGTTTTCGCTGATATTCTTCAATGAAAAGCTTAGATAGGAACTTCTTAACTTGACGAATGTTTGTCACATCTAAATCTCTTGGAATGCCTTGACAATAGTAGCTAATATTATCCAAAACAAATCGATACAAATCGGCCTGCTCTTTAAATGGATGCTTCTTCATATAGGCGTCCATAGCATCTGATAAAACAGATAAAAAATATTCTAGTTTAAAGTCAGGACGAGCAATAATGTCATTACGCTTGTTATAAATGATTTGCCGTTGAATTCGGATACTTTCGTCATACTGCTCCGTTGATCGTCTTGAAGCAGCTGCCGCATTATCGCTGTTTCTCTGAGCTTCTGTCACCTCATATTTAATACGAACAGATTTTAGATGAACCTTCTGTTTTTCCTCTGGCTTGGCGACTTCTTTCTGATAAAAATCATTGATCCACTTACTGCCAGTCTTTGTAATAATATCATCTTCAAGTGAAACAAAGAATTTACTTAGTCCAGGTGCGCCTTGACGGCCTGCACGACCACGAAGCTGCAAGTCCACTCGTTCACTGGACATTCTCTCTGTTCCAATAACCGCCAGTCCGCCTAATTTAGCAACACCTTCTTCTAGGATAATATCCGTTCCACGACCAGCCATAGAAGTTGCGACGGTTACCGCAGAACGCCGGCCAGCCTGTGCAATCATCTCTGCTTCTTTTGCTGCATTGTAGGCATTTAGCACATTATGAGCAATTCCTTCCTGCAGCAGGAGCATGGAGTAAATTTCTGACATTCTTACCGATCCTGTCGCAATCAGAACTGGCTGCCCTTTTTTATGTAGTTTTTTAATATAATCCAAAGAAGCATAAAGTTTTTGAGGGATAGTTAGATAGATCTCATCTGGATAATCAATCCGTTGATTGGGCTTTCTAGTTGGTACAACGACCACTCCCAAGTCATACACCTCACGAAATTCATCTTCACAGACCTTCCCTGTACCCGTCATCCCCGCCAATTTAGGAAACATCTTGAACAAATTTTGATAGGTAATAGAGGCCATAGAACGTGTTTCTAAGGAAATCTTCACGCGTTCTCTCGCTTCCAAGGCTTGGTGCAAACCAGATTGGAGTTTATTCCCTTCTAAAACTCGCCCTGTTGCCTCATCCATCAGCTTAACTTCGCCATTTTCTACAGTATACTGACGATCTTTTTCAAATAAATGATTGGCCCTTAAGGCCAAATTAATTTGGCGGATCAGTTGGTAGTTATTTGGATCGTAGGCATTTTGTACACGGAAGTATACTTCTGCTTCCTTAACACCTTTTCTCGTCAACCAGACTGAAGTCCGAGTCGAATCTAGCTTAAAATCTTCCTCTTCTTTCAAGGTCTTAACAAATTCATCGCAGGAAAGAAACAGATTAGACTGGACCCGAGGAGAACCTGATATAATCAGAGGCATCTGAGCACTATCCAAGAGAGCTGCATCAACCTCATCCACTAAACAGAAATAGAACCTAGGCAAGAATTTCTTTGCTTGAGAGGTCGCTAAATTTTCTTCAAGGTAATCAAATCCCAGCGCACTATGTGTTGTATACACAATATCACTTTGATAAATCCGCTGCTTTTGCGCAACCTTCAATCTTTTAGCTGGATTTTCTGAAACACCAATCCCAACTGTCATTCCTAAGTAATGAAAAACAGGAGCCATTTGTTTAGCATCGCGTATCGCCAAATATTCATTGGCCGTAACCAAGATGGTGCTGTTTCCAGTTAAAGCATTTAAGTACAAGGGCAGAATTGCTGTTAGTGTTTTTCCCTCTCCCGTCCTCATCTCGGCAATCTGATTGTCTTGCATGACTAAGGCACCTAGGATTTGTACATCGTAAGGGTAGAGCCCCAAGACGCGCTTAGCCGCTTCACGAATGGTGGCATAGGCTTCTGGTAAAATTTCCTGCAGCCTTTCTCCCTTAGAAAGACGGCTTTTAAACCATTGAGTTTTAGCCTGCAATTCTTCATCTGACATGGCTGCATAATCGTCAGAAAGCTGATTAATCTTTTCTAAGATTTTTTTATAACGCCTTAGTTTAAAGGAATTAGCTAAATGTAATTTTTTAGGCTTCATTCTTTCTCATCCACTCTTCCGTTTTCTCCAAGTCTATTTTTTGAAGCAAAAAGGACTGATCCAACAAATAATCAATTTTGGTTAGTACCCGTGGCCTATTTTTCAGATGGGCATACTCTTTTACTCTAGCTGAATTGAAGCGTTCCAGTAGCAAATCTCTAAATAAAGGATAATTTACCCTATTTTGATAGCGAACAAGAACATGCTGATAATCCAATTCTGGCATGAAATCATCAGTCACTAAAGCATAGGCATTTTCAAATTGCTGTGAGTAAAGCAAGGCTGCGATATTTGAAATCGGCCCATAGCCAGCAAAAGCGACCTTTTCAAAAGAATATTCTCGAGACAGCTTTTCAATTGTTCCAAGTAAGATTTCGAAGAACTCTTTTTCCATATACAAAAGAGCGTCTTTATAGGAAGAATTGACTACCAACAAATTTGGAAAATGCTCCCGAACAATTTCTGGAATGTAACCCGTCCGATTAAAATCAGGCTCCGTAAAGCAAACGTAAATCGTCTCTTGATTGACGTCCTTATGCAACAATTTCGAAATCCAATAGCGATCGACAGTATAATCTGCCACACCTTCTTCAGCAATATAGATGCTTTCAAACAAGAAACGATGGCAACCTGAACTCACTAATTGAATTTTATAATGATGGGTATTGTTAGGAACACGAACGCTCATTGTCTCACCCTGCTTAATGATTTGATTAAAAATCTCCTCATCACGTGCATTCATAAATTCAATCTTCAAGTAGGTCGAATTTTCAGGAAGAGTCTCCAGATGGCTGCCAAAGATATATTTTTCTCCTCGCTTCAATTCAGGAAGCTGACTTGTATTTCGTAAAGCCTGATAGTTTGCCTGCGAATGCCATTCATGAATGACTGTACCAGACGGCATGAACTGATTCTCATATAAGACATGCCCATCTGCTAGCAGCTTCACAGACGATCCATATAGATACTGTGATACACTTTGCATATCCCAATAAGCAAAATAGATTTCTTCCTTGTATATCACGAATCAAACTTCCTTTCAAAACTATTCACTAATAAAGTTTTATATTGATTAAAGAACCATTCGACAATTCCTTGCGTATCATCATTGTGTCGTCCAGTTAATCCTTTACTAATGACATTAACGCGATAAGCTCGCTTTCCTAGCTCTTCTAGCATATCAGGGTAGGCCGTACCATCGTAGTCATCATGATACATATAAGACACAATAAATTTCGTCCTTGAAAAATTAGCTTCTTTGAACGATGTCCAGAAGTGCTCATTAAGTTGAGCTGTTCCTTCCTCTGATAATTCTCCTGTTGTACGAAGCACCAAATCTAAAGAAGTAGGAAAACCTCCAGGACGAATCGTGGATTCATTCTCTGCAATATCGCCTAAATTTACTAAGGGCTTACCGACAATCACTGCATGAGGCTCTAACTTGGAAGCATAATACAGGGCTCCAAAAGTCCCCATTGATAGTCCGGATAGGGTCAACTGGTCTCTTGTAAAGCCCAATTCATCTAAACAGTGATGAATGACCTGAACAAGCTTTTGCTCTAGCTCTTCTGAACCGAGATAGAAAGCACCACCCTCAGAACGTGGATCTCCAATCAACAAGAAAGGCGCTCCCAAATTGTTCATCATCCAGTATCCCTCAAATCCTTCAGCTGGACGATAACCAGAAAAATAAATATTGAGAGGTGGCTTCAAATCACCAGGATGGAAGTAGTAAATCAATTCCTCCCGATTTTTATCCACAACACGATTTCCACCAATCAACAAGTCCCCATAACCCAAATGAGACTGGCGATGGTGGAATGGTCCAATTTTCACAATTCCTTGCCCCTTTACTTGAACACTGACGCTTAGGTAATAAGAATCGCTGGTATCCAAAACGAGAGGCTTATCAAAAGATTCTTCATCATAAATCCATTCTTGCATGGGAGAATTGCCAACTGGATAACCCTTGATGACATAACGAATTGCGCAATCTTCAGAATTTCTGAACTCTGGCCATAAATCCAAAGGGGCGTCTGCGCTCAGAAAGATATTGTACTGATAGGTTGCTACAGTTTGGTAATCCTCACCATATTGGCCACACAGACGGAGATAGTTAGTTCCTTCATAGTTAATCTGACCTGAGAAGGAGGGATTGACAGCTAGATGATTAACACTGAGCTTGGTACCACTTTGCTTGGAAGAAAAGCCCCGTGAAAATAGATACAGCATCTGAGCTGGATCTTCAAAAGTAGACTGAACGGCCCTTTTGCGTAAAAGGAATCTTTCCAAAGTTTTTGTAGTGATCTGACAGCGCTCATGATAAAACAAGCGATAAACCTGAATTAAGCTATCCAATACTGTAATGTACTCAAAATGCTCAACAGTATCGACCAATACAACATCATAGGGCTTAGCAGCCTTCGGTTTCTTCCCATCCTTTTTTAAAATACCAATATCTTCGGGCAAGAGAGACATGATATCTTCTGGCTTAACAAATGTCCATGCGATATTACTAGGAATCTCATATTGGTGCTGCCAATTCTCATTGGCAATCTGTAGGACACTAATTCTGTTCATTTAGCTTTAATTCCTTTATCGTATTTTTCCACATTTCGACAATTTCTCCCCTTGTATACAGCTCAATCCTCTTAACCGAATGCACCAAAGATTGATTCCAGTGTTCCAAATCTGTGAGGTAATACAAGAGTGCCTCTCTCAGGTTAGAAATATCAGCCATGATCCAACCATTTTCGCCATGCTTCACATAGGAAGAATTATACAAATTCACTTGAGGAATCCCTCCGCTGATACCTGCAATTTGAGTTCGGATATCTGCTGGGCTTCCCAAATCCAAGATGACGCGAACATACTTCAGAGCCTTTGCTAAATCGGTATCACTATGAATCACCACAGTATCAATTCGCTCTCTGAGGCTATCATCATCTTCTAAGCGTGGATCACCACTCTTAGCAGCCTTATCCTTGTCAACAAGGAGCAATTTTGCTGCATACTTTGTTGATGATAAAGATTCCTCAAGAAACTGTCGAATAGAAGCTTCTCGACCAAAATCTTGACTCTGCGTCCCGACCAATAAGTCAATCCACTCATGTTGCAACATCATATCAAACAAGGAAGTAAAGACATATTGAAGATGATGTTCTGGTAAAGTATCGAAATTGACATAGATAATCAACTCTTTTTTCCGCTGACTATGCCCAAGATTCAACTGTGTATCATAGGGTGGAATCTCATAATAAGCAGGAAGTTGCTCTTCTTCTACTTCTCCCACTTGTTCTGCAATCTTCACGATTTTATCTAAGCTATCTACCACAAAAAATGGAGTATCTTTTAAATCAGAGAATAATTGTTCTGTATTCGTAATTGGATAACGATTGCCAAAGAAGGACAAAACAACAAGATGATCCTTCTTAATCTGTTGGAAAAAATGATTATGCTGCACATCTGCTGAAACAATAATCGAATCATCCTTGGTTAAAACAGAAGCCAAATGCTGCTCTAGCTTTTCTTTAACAAGCTCTTCAATATTCTGATAGACATCCTTAGCAAATGTGCCCTGTGCCTCAGGATTGATAATGACCTGCTGGTTATCAGCTGTCAAAAATTCTCTGAATTGCCATATTCCTTGTGCATTCAGATAGTCCTGATAATATGGCTGATTATGCTCAAAATAGATAATACTGGAGACAAAGCCACGGTCATCAAAAACAAGCTGATAATCTATCTGATTATTTTCAAAATAGGTAATATCAAAAATATTACCTATTTGTGAAAAATTAATCTGAGCATGAGGTAGGTGATCAACGTGAACATCTACAATAAAAGGAGTATAAAAGATTTCTGCTCCCTGAGGCCATTTCAAATCATCCAAACGAATTTTTCGTGCAGGCACGTCTGTCAGACCTTGTATGCTATCAAATAGATTCCACATTTCATCTGATGAAAGTCTTTGTTGATAAAAGAAAGTCCGAATATGAGGTGAATAATTCAAAATCAGGACAGAGTTGGCTTCTCCTGATTGTTGAAACATCCGCAATAAATTTACGGCATCATCAAACATCATATTTTTTGGTTGCAGATAGAAAGGTAGGGCAGTAGAATACCATTTTCGATCTTGTTTATACCAAGAAGGTACAAAGTAAAACATATCCCTCTATTCTCCTTTTACTTCTAGTTCTTTATGATAATAAGTCCCGATTCTTAAGATTCGTATTTCTTCACGCAAGGGCAAGAGCATGCTAATCAAAATGACTAGTGTGCTTGGCAAGGTCAAAAAGAAACTTGGTAAAGGCAAGAAGAAATTAATAAAATAGGGCAGGCCGACATACATGATGAGATAGATAGCACCTATATTTGATTGCAAAGAAATATAGTGTTTTAACACTTTTAAGGTTTCTTTCCCAGGCTGAATATAGTCAAAATATTCTCCCTGACGCTGCAAGCGTTTCGCTGTCTCTTCCGGTTCCAAATTGATATAGGCAAACAAAATACCCAACAAGTAAATCGCAACTAGATAAACAAGGAGACCCAAGGGCTTTGTAAAGTCAAACAAATTCCCAAATTTTAGTGAAAATCCTTTCCCCGTCCAGTCTAGTAATAATTGGAACAACATCAAGACACTTGTTGCATACATAATGGGCATTCCACCAGAAGGAATGAACTTAATTGGCAAATAAGATTTATCATAGTAGCGACTGCTTAACATGATCCGATTGAGAGGCAGACGTATCTCGGCTTTCTCACACACAACAGCAACAAAGGTCAAGAGAAGATAGGCCAATAGAGCCACAACTAACATCATTCCTCCTCGGACAGAAGACAAGGATTTCCCAAGCAAGACTATTAATTGGTCAGCAAACTGGAGTAAAATCCCTGAAATGATAATAATGGTTGACCCTCCCACTCCTTTACGAGTATTAAGGCTTGACAACCAAATAATAATAAAACTGCCTGTCACAACTGTGAGTAAAACTGCTAGATTATAGAGCCAATCATCCACTAGAAGTAGAAAGCGACCATTTCCTCTATAAGCGGTGTACATAATGGCCAGTCCCTGCACAATCGCAAAGAACAAGGTTAAGATTTTTTGAAAGAAATCCGTTTTTTTAAGGGACCAAGATTGTATATTCCAGCTTTTCTTTAGGTTCATGACTTGCCATACGATCATCGTCGTAATCCAAGGTCCTAAGCCCAAAGAAAATACTGAAATCTGAGAAACATCAATTCCTGCCAGCAAATACAAAGCGGCCAAGGGATTGTCTTCCTTTATCCGAAAAGCTTCCATACTGCCATTGTAGCCCGGAAGCAAGATATGTCTTCCTAATATATAAATAGCTATAATGAACAGGGTAAAGAGGATTCTCTTTCTAAAAATATTCTGATGCTTCTTTTTCTTAAGACCAAAGTGCTCCATTTATTATCCTTTATTTGTATTTTGGACTTGCCCAGAGTCCTCTTTTCATACATAAACTTGTCTTTTAAGCCAAAGACTTAAGAAAGCAAGCCCATTCCATAGAATTATAGATAAGGAATCAACTTGCTTTCTCTATTTCGATTACAAAATGTGGGGCAGTTCGTCATTTAATTAAAATCTGATCGAATTTTTTCCACCATTTCCTGATAATTCTCATGTGAGAATACTTGCTCTGAAACCCCTTCTGTTTGAACATTATCAAAGGCATAAACAGGCTTACCAGACTCTTGAAACTCCCTAATTACAGTATCGAATTTCTGATCGTGATTGATATCAAGATAAATGTCGCTGCTCGCAAGTAAATCTCTCAAAGGATATGGCAAAATTGCAGGGTGCAAACGAACATTTTCATAAGCCATCAGTTTGAGTAACTTATCAGACATCTGTGTATAGGCAGCAATATGAAATAGACAGTTTGGTAATGCATTCACCAAATCTTCAATTCCCTCTAGCCTATCTGAGTTTGTCAAGGTTACACAGTGGAGAGCAAAGCCTTCATCCCTCTGTTTAATAGCTTTCTCGACATCAAATTCATCTGTCTCAATAATTGTAGACCAATCAAGAGAATTGTAAAACCACCATACTTCACGCAGACGCATGTTGGAAACAGTGTTCCATGGTTTTTGACCAGAAATATAATGCAAAACAGCAGGTAGTGGAGAAAGTGGAATTTCGAAAATCCAGTCATGCTTATCTAGCGCAGCTCCCATGTCAAAACCGATTTGAAAATTGTAAGTATCTTCCAAATCAAGTTTTTTGCCCTCAAACATCAAATTCAAGATAGACTGATCACCTTCAGTAAAATTGGCTAATTCTCTATCTGTCAACTCTACCAATTGCTGAGCCATGTTTTCTTCACGCCAACGCTTATTATTGATGAGCATCATTCCAGAATTAAAGCCAAAGCCTACTCCATATGTCGCGCGAGTCGTTGCTACATAATAATCCTCCAGATCTATCTCAAAAAGATGGTCCAGATTTCGTGTCACAACAATATCACAATCTAAATATAAAACTTTATCTGCTGCAACGTAATTCGGTATAAAATAGCGCCCATAAGCCATGTAGTTGATGTGAGCATAGGTTCCAGCTTCCCATTTTGATTTCACCTGATCGTCAATCTGATCATTAAACAATTTCACATCGTTCAACTGACTGCCAGCTGCTTCCACCTTCCGACGCGTATAATAGAACCATTCTTGAGGAATATCCTGATTGAAAACATAAATATCTAGATTTTTATGATGACAGCAAAGAGATTTTATGGTCGTTTCAATCTGTCTGATATACCCATAATCTCCCGAAACCACAATGGCTTTTTTCTTTTCCAAAACACTACTCCTTCTACGCTTATTCTATTCTCTAAAAAAATCGCTATTAAGTTTAATTATACCATAAATTCCGCCTTTATTCAAACACCTTCTTGAAAGCTAGACCTAACTTTTCTAGCCTTAAAATAGAGGTGAAAGCTAATCAGGCAAAAAGAAGAAAGTTTGCTATAAGCTCTTCTAGTATATCTATCCTTTTAAAATCAGACAGCCACTAGCTGCAATGTACTTAAATGTGTGCTCTCATGCTATCAAATCTTATAAAATTAGGGCATCCCAAAGAATTAGCAGGTATTTTATTGAGAAAAATGAGAGTGGGACAGAAATCGGTAATTCGTTAGAATTCGATTTCGTCGTTCCACCTCCGCACAGTTGAGTAGGGCTGTAAAAGCTGATGAAATCAGCGTAATAGAGCCCACTCAACCACTGCGTCTTGCTCGACAATCCAAAGACAATTGAGAGGCTAGGACTTTTGTCCCAGCCTCATCTTACCCTACTTACATCACTTAGTTATTATGCACCCGATTCATGTATTCGGTATAGGATTCCGTTTGCATCAGTTCCTTAGCATTTTTGACCCGATCAGCAGTCGGTGGCTTCACGCCTTCCAGTGAATAAGGAATGCCCAGCTCCCGCCACTTGAACTCTCCCATAGTATGGTAAGGTAAGATTTCAAACTTATCAACGTTCTTGAGTGTTTTGACAAACTTACCTAGCTCAATCAAGTCCTCATCACGGTCGGTTAAGCCTGGCACCAGAACGTGACGAATCCACACTGGCTTTCCAATATCTGAGAGATATTTTGCACAGGCCAAGATGTTTTTATTGGTCTGGGTAGTCACGATCCTATGCTGCGCTTCATTAATTTCCTTGATATCCAGCAAGACCAAATCCGTCACCGCCATCAGTTTATTAAACTTTTCTAGATAACGAGGCGTATTTCTAAAAGGCAGAGCACAAGTATCCAGCGTACAATGAATCCCCAGCTCTTTGGCCTTGGTAAAGAAGGCAATCAAAAAGTCGATTTGCAGAAGTGCTTCTCCCCCGCTGACGGTAATGCCACCTTTATTGCCCCAGAAACCTTTGTAACGAAGGGCTTCTTGTAAGATATCATCCACAGTCCGCAGTTGAGACTTGTTAGTCTCCATCTCCCAAGTATCTGGATTGTGGCAATATTGACAACGCATATGACAGCCCTGCAGAAAGACGATGAAGCGGATACCTGGTCCATCCACTGCCCCAAAACTCTCTGTAGAGTGCACCATTCCTGTTACTTTCCCATAATCAATCGCTTCTTCAACCATAATAATCCTCTTGTACCTGAAAACGTTTTACTATAACTACATTATACCACGATTCGAGTGAAAATAGATAGATTCTGCCTATTTTTTAGAAAATAAACTGTTTTTCAGTTTCATTTTCATTGTGTTACAACAGATAAAGTCTCCCATTTTTCTTAAAATTGCCTCTCTACGTTTCCAGCTTTCTCCATAAAAAAAGCCGCCCTAGAGGGCGACCTTTTCGGAGATTGTTATGAAAAAAAGGTGCGGAACTATAGCTATAACAGCTGCTCATCTGTTAAACTAAAGGACTCCTTCTATCAAATAAAGTTAAGAGGTCTTCATTTGATGCTTCTAGTATACTGCACCATACTTAAAAGAAGCTTAAGCTGGTTTTAGTCATTATTTACTAAAATAGCTAACGTTTCATAGGGTTTCAAGGTCATGGTCGCTGCTACTGCTGTCTCCTCGTAATTCGAAATCAGCACCTGGCCATTTTGATAGTCTGGTAGGATGTCCAAGGTAATCGGGTCAGCATAGAAGTTGTTAAGGACTAAAAGTTTTTGTCCTTGCCACTCCCGCTCAAAGGCATAGACCTGAGGACTGTCCTCATAGGCTGGCTGATAGCTGCCCTCTGCGATGATAGGTAGTTCCTTACGCAGGGCAATCAATTTCTGATAAAAGGTAAAGATCGGGCCCTTGATTTCATTTTCCACATTGATGAGAGGATAGGATTTGCCCGCCTTCAGCCATGGAGTTCCTGTTGTAAAACCTGCATTGACTGAATCATCCCACTGCATAGGCGTCCGAGAATTGTCACGAGACTTAACCTTGATGATCCTGAAGGCTGCTTCTGGCGATTGACCTTCAGCAAGCAGACTCTGGTAAGCATTGAGAGACTCGACATCCATATAATCTTCCATGGAGTCATAGTCAGGGTCCACCATGCCAATCTCCTCACCCATGTAGATATAAGGCGTCCCGCGCGACAGATGAATACTGGCTGCCAGCATGGTTGCCCCTTCATTGCGGAAATTCTGTACATCAACAAAGCGGTTGAGAGCTCGCGGCTGATCATGGTTGTTCCAAAAGAGAGCCGACCAGCCATCATGATCACTCATTTCCTTGCCCCAAGTATGGAAGAGGCGTTTTAACTCTTCAAAGTCAAAGGCCTTAAGAGTCCACTTCTGTCCAGCTTCATAGTCCACCTTGAGATGATGGAAATTAAAGGCCATAGATAGCTCCTGCCGGTCTGGTGCGGTGTAAAGAATGCAATTTTCGATCGTCGTAGCGCTCATTTCGCCAACCGTCATAAAGGAATCGTCCTGCCCAAAGGTCGCTTCATTCATCATACGCAGATAGTCATGCACAATTGGCTTATCGGTATAGGCCGGCTTGCCCTCCTGCTCTGGACAGTCCAACAGCACCTCATCTTTTCCGATGACATTGATGACATCAAAGCGGAAGCCTTTGACGCCCTTGTCCCGCCAAAAATTCACCACTTTAAACAGCTCTTGACGAACATTGAGATTGCGCCAGTTAAGATCAGCTTGAGTCACATCATAAAGATGCATATAATATTTACCCGTATCGCCAAATGGCGCCCAGGCACTGCCGCCAAACTTGGACAGCCAATCCGTCGGCTCATCTCGCAGGATAAAGAAGTCCTGATAGTAGGAATCCCCAGCCAGTGCCTTTTGAAACCACTCATGTTCAATCGAGCAATGATTGAGAACCATGTCCAGCATGAAGTCAATACCATGCTGCTGGCCGACCTTGATCATCTCTTCAAAATCTGCCATATCTCCAAAGATAGGATCAACTGCAGTGTAGTCAGAAATATCGTAACCGTTGTCCCTCTGCGGACTCGGATAGAAAGGATTGAGCCAGATCATGTCCACTCCCAGCTCTTTCAGGTAAGGGATTTTTTCAATGATACCGCGGAAGTCTCCCAAACCATTGCCAGTCGTGTCTTTAAAAGATTTTGGATAAATTTGGTAGACAACCTTTGTTTTATCAAGTGTCATATCTTCTCCTTTTTTGATAAAAGGGAGGGGCTCGGAGCCGCCATCCCATGAGTTAACTATTCCTAAATGCGTTTTGCTGTCATCAATTTATCACCGCGTTTGATATGGCTAGGATATTCTCCACTTATATCTGCTACAAAAGCATCCTGATTGGTGATAATGACAGGTGTTTCTGTCACGAGACCTGCAGCCTTGATGACATCCATATCGAAGCTAATCAGTTTTTGTCCAATAGCCACATGATCGCCTTGCGCAATATGGGCCTCAAAGCCCTTGCCATCTAGACCGACCGTATCCATCCCGATATGCATAAGCATTTCCACACCTTCGTCCGATACAATGCAGACGGCATGTTTGGTTGGGAAGAGAACAGTCACCGTACCGTTCACAGGTGACACTAACTCACCTTCACTTGGCTCAATCACTAAGCCCTGTCCCATCACACCTGATGAAAATACTGGATCCGTTGCCTGACTGAGTTCTTTTACTTTACCAGCAAGAGGACTAACGATTTCTACTGGTGCGACAATCTTTGTTTCCTGATGAGCGAATTCTGCTTCTTCTTGAGCTGCAAATTCTGCTTGCAGTTCTGTATCGTCTTCCATTTTTGTGAAAAATCCTGCTTTGCGGAAGAAAAAGGTCAAAGCCATTGGTACAACGATTGCGACAAGCATCACCCCTGCAAATGGAAGCATATATTTTGCTTGGATAGAAAGAATACCTGGTAAGCCACCAATCCCGATAGCATTGGCCGTGATATTAAAGGTTACAGAGAGTAGACCAGCAATAGACGAACCGATCATTCCCGCAACGAACGGATAGATGTACTTGACATTGACCCCGAAAAGGGCTGGTTCCGTAACACCAAGGTAAGCCGAAATAGTAGCTGGCAAGGAAATTTGTGCTTCCCGCTCATCGTGACGATTCATAAGGTAATAAGCAAAAACAGCTGAACCTTGAGCAATATTTGACAGAGCAATCATGGGC
Organism: Streptococcus cristatus ATCC 51100; assembly: GCF_011612585.1. NCBI lineage: Bacteria > Bacillati > Bacillota > Bacilli > Lactobacillales > Streptococcaceae > Streptococcus > Streptococcus cristatus. Next base: position 1,439,960 of record NZ_CP050133.1, read on the forward strand.
CACAGACCAGTACCACCGGCATCCGCTACCAACTGAGTATCAATGGCATTGGTCATGTGGTGAAGACCTGTGATAACAAACGGAGCATAAAGGGCACCAAAGACAGCACCAAAGAGCCATTTAACAGGACCAGTTAAACCTGCCAGAACAACTGTTGAAAGTCCCTGACCAATTGCCCAACCGATAGGACCCAAGACTGTATGAGCCAAGATCAAGGCTGGAATCAATGATAAGAAAGGCACAAAAATCATAGAAACCACTTCTGGAATATGTTTCCGCCAGAAGATTTCTAGATAAGACAAGGAAAGTCCTGCCAGCAAAGCTGGAATAACCTGCGCTTGATAGCCGATACGATTAACAGTGAAGAAACCGAAATCCCAAACCCAATTCTTAGCGATTTCAGCTGCTGGTGTCGATGCCACGGCGTAAGCATTGAGTAGCTGCGGTGACACCAAACAGATCCCCAAGACAATACCCAGAATCTGGCTAGTTCCCATCTTACGAGAAACAGACCAAGTGATTCCTACTGGTAAGAATTGGAAAATCGCTTCACCTGGAAGCCACAAGAAATGGTTGATCCCAGCCCAGAATTGAGACACTTCTGTGATGGTTTTCCCATCCAACATAGACCAATGAACGCCTTCAAGAACATTCCGAAAGCCGAGGATCAATCCACCGACAATCAGGGCTGGAATGATTGGAGTGAAGATTTCAGCTAGAGTCGTCATGACCCGCTGAACTGGATTTTGATTACTCTTAGCTGCTGACTTGGCTGCTTCTTTGGAAACGCCCTCAATACCTGATACAGCTGTGAAATCATTATAAAAAATCGGTACGTCATTTCCAATAATGACTTGGAACTGCCCAGCATTGGTAAAGGTTCCTTTTACGACTGGAATGGCTTCAATGGCCTTAACATTGGCTTTCTTTTCGTCACCAAGTACGAAACGCATCCGAGTCGCACAGTGAGTGACCGCTGTAACATTCTCTTTGCCGCCAATTGCCTTCAGCAAATCCTTAGCTTCCTTTTCAAATTTTCCCATTTGACTTGTGGCTGGAAATCATCCAGCACTCTCCTTATATTTTGATACCGCTAGTTTCCTGACTAGCTTACAAACTCAATTGTAATCGATAACAATCCTGTATGCAACTTGTTTGTTTTAAAAATAGAAGATTTCTGCTAAAATTTTGATAGTTGTATGGTAAAAATAATACAAGAGAGGGATTTATGAAGAAATACAAACAATTATTCAAACAACTTGAAAGAGATATTCTAGGCGAAAAATACCAGCTCGGTGACTTTCTTCCTAGTGAACATCAGCTGATGGAAATCTACCAAGTCAGTCGGGATACAGTTCGCAAGGCTTTAGCGCTCTTGCAAGAAGAGGGACTGATTAAGAAAGTGCGGGGGCAGGGCTCCAAAGTCGTCAAACAGAAACAACTAGACTTCCCTGTTTCTAACTTAACCAGTTATCAAGAATTAGTGGCACAGCATCAGCTTCAATCCAAGACCAATGTCATCAGCCTTGATAAGATCACTGTAGATAAAAAGCTCTCAAAAACAACTGGATTTCCAGAGTACCGCTTGGTTTGGCGTATTGTCCGGCAGCGAGTGGTCGACAATATCGCTTCTGTCTTGGATATTGACTATCTAGATAAAAGCTTGGTGCCAGATCTAACCAGAGAAATCGGAGAGCATTCTATCTATGCCTACTTAGAAGAAACCTTAAAGCTTAACATTGCCTATGCTAGAAAAGAAATTACAATCGATCATGTTAGTGACCAAGATCAGATCCTTCTGGACATTGGCCGAGACCAGCATGTCGTTTCTATCAAATCTCAGGTCTATCTAGCTGATGGCCGCCAGTTTCAATACACAGAGAGTCGGCACAAACTAGATAAATTTCGCTTTGTGGACTTTGCTACTCGGCAGAAAGAATGAAATCTTGATTCAGCAAACATAAAAAATCTCCTCTGTCAGCTAAAATCTAGCGAGCAGAGGAGTTTTCCTGTTCTTTGGTTTGTTGTTTAGTTTTATACGTTTTTTATATTTAGGAGATGATATGAAAAATTTATGAAATGTTGATACGAGAATCTATTTCTTGCTTCTATTGCTATTACTGGTTAGGCTGCTTCGTTTAACTTGGAGCGAATGAATGATTTCTGATAGGTTACTTTTACTTTATATGTCATTGGACTGTCCTCATTTCTTATTTGTTGAGACTAGTATAAGACTTTCAGCTTAAGCATTCCTTATAAAAATCTTGCGGAAAACTTAAAACAAAAGAAGCTGAATTTATTTTTCAGCTTCTTCATCTTCTTCAATCATTTCAGATATTTCCACTTTCACCTTAGTGACACGGCCATTTTTGACCTTGTCATTGGTCAAAATCAGTTTTTTATTCTGGCTTTCCACTTCATAGCTGAGCCGCTCTGTTGGATTTGGAATGGTTCCAACACCAGTCAGATAATAACCAGCAATAGTATCCACATCATCACTATCGATTTCAACTTCAAAATATTCATTAAAGTCATTGAGGGTCATCGTTCCTAAAACAATATAGGTATTCTCACCGATTTCATGAACCTCGATAGCAACCTTGTCTGTCTCGTCTTCGATTTCACCGACGATTTCTTCCAGCAAGTCTTCAAGCGTCACGAGACCTGCCATACCACCATACTCATCCAGCAGAATCGCCATTTGATTTTGAGTATTCCGGAGAGATTTGAGCAAATCATCCACGAAAATCGTTTCAGGGACAAAGAGTGGCTCTTGCAGAATCTTGCGGAGGTTTAGATTGTCGAATCCATTGGCGAAGGCTTCATTTAGCAAGCGCTTGGTATGAATCAAACCGATCACATTGTCCTTATCACCATCATAGACAGGAATTCGTGAGAAATTTTGCTTGAGGATACTTTCGATGATTTCCTTGGTATCATCCTGAATATCAACCATAAAGGCATCTGTCCGTGGCACCATGAGTTCACGCGCCACCATTTCATCCAGCGAGAAAATCCCCTGCAGCATTTCGATTTCATCTGCATCCAGCGTCTCCTCACTATTGGTCAGCATGTACTCAATCTCATCTCGGGTCATTTTTTCATCCGCATCATCAAACTTCATCGGCGTCATCTGACTGAGAAGATTGGTAGAGGCTGAAAGCAACCAGACAAACGGACTGACAATTTTCCCGAGGAAGATAATCACTGGTGCAGTCCGAATAGCCAAACTATCCTTAAGATTCATAGCGATTCTCTTAGGATAAAGCTCCCCCAAAACAATGGAAATATAAGTCAAGAGAGCAAGGGCCAAGAAACTAGCAACTGCATGTGCCGTCTTGGAATCACCCATCCAAGAAGCAAAGATTTTCCCTAGATTATCCGCAAAGCTTGCCCCCGACAGGATATTGATGACAGTGATACCGACCTGAATCGTTGACAGAAAATTATTGGGACTTTCGAGGACTTTTAATAAACGAACGTATTTGGCATCGCCTTCTTCGGCTTTCTGCTCGACGCGAGCTCGATTGAGCGACACCATCGCCATCTCAGAAGCTGAGAAAAAGGCATTTAGTAAGGTTAAAACAAATAGCAGTATTGCTTGCAATAAAATACTCTGACTGCCAGGGTCTTCCATGGATTCTTCTCCTAAAAATTATAATCAGCTTTGATTATAACATATTTTTGGGATTCGTGCACAAGGATTTATGGGAAAGCGTTTTGCAGACTAATCCTCTAAGTCCTGCAAGACTTTTTCTAGCCGAGAAATAGCTCCAACAGGCAGGGCTGTCTTGGGATATTTCTGATTAAAGGCCAATAGAAAGTTTAAACGGACCTGCATTCTTTCACGAATGAGCTGTCTGTACTTGTCATCAAAGTTTGGAACAGCATAGCCCTTATAATCCAAGTATTCAAAACCTTCCAAAGGACCAAAGGGCTTAAATTGAGCCCTTCCCTCTACAATCTGCTCAATAATATCTAAAGATACTTCCTTTGATATCCCCTTGCCCATATAAAAACCAGTATTGATAATGTAGCAAGCAACTCCTGACTCAAATAAACGACGGAATTTCCGATAATCTTCCACCAGTGGATAAACGCGGAAAGGATTGGCATAAGGCTCAATAACCAAGTCTTCGTGCAAGCCAGTGACATTCTCAGCATTTGAGCGCTTGGTCATCAGGGTGCAGCCCATTGTGGAAGCCATCAGCGGATCATTGATCTTAACCAGTGGCGGCAGAGAATCATCTTTCATGATCCAGAAGATAGCATTGATGGGCTCATCAATTCTGTCTACTCGATTTGGGGTCGCAAAACGCGATTTGACAGTCCGTCCATTCCCGTTACGGATGTCCTCAGTCACTAGCTTTTTCCGCCCGTTTTCATCCAGCGTCACTCCACAATTCTGCACGGTGACAAAGAAATCCTGCTCACTATGGCCTGTAGGATAGTCATTAGTCTTGTCAAAATAAGACGGTTCGAGGGCAATAGAGGAGCCATCCTTGACTGAGATAATGAAGGCATCGTCATGGAGAACCTTGATATCATATTTATGGCCATGTTTGGCATGCGTCAATGTGGATTTTCCTGAACCGGATAGACCAAAGAAAGATGCAACATAGTCTTCTTTTTCCGTCTTCTGCTTGAAGATTTTCAGACCTCCGTGGCAGGCAACATAGCCATTTCTGGCAGCCGTCCCCCAGGCTAAAGTCAAGGTCGCCTTTTTCAGTTCTCCGAAATAATTTAAGCCCAGAATAACGGCACAATTATGATTGGTATCAAAGTAAACCAAACCTTCAGGATAGTCTGGATGCGTCCACTTGGGATCAAAAAAGACAAAGATATCATTTTCCTCGTACTTTTTAGAAGCTCGTAGGCGGTTCTTAAATTCCTCGTCCAAAATCTGGAAATTCAAGAGCCAAGAATAAAGATTATTGATTTCTTCCTGAGGAACCATCAGATGGGCGCAAACCATGAAGTCCTCATCCAGCCCCACGACTGCATCTGCCTTATAAAAGGTCCTCTGATGTGCCTGATAAACAGCACTACGAACCAGAAACAGCAAGTGCTCATCTTCCTGACGATCTCTGCCATAAATTCGTCTAGCCTTAGCAGTTCGACCGACAACAGCCCCCGAGTTAGTTAATAAAACGCGGGCATAAGAAGGAAGTCCCAGCTCCTTAGTATGAATCACCGGCATGTCCAGCACAACCGTTCCAGCAGCTACTGAGGCCAGCTGATAGGCCTCTTCTACGGTCTTGATTGCCTGAACCTGATTCTCATAAAAGGCTGTCTCTACAATGGTCTTCAAGGGCGAAAAATACAAAGAATCTTTTCTTATTTCTTGCGGAGAAAATTTACGACGTGTTACCATAACGATACCTCCTTTATGCTATTACTATTATTTTAGCATAAATATCCAATGATAGACCATAAAAAATGCAGTAAAAAAGAGAAAGGCGAGCTTTCTCCTATTTTTTTATAATACCAAATTCTTCATTCTTCTTTTGCTGCTGAGCTTCTTTGTGATTATCATAAAGATTGGCGAGGAATTTCACAATTTCCTTGAGGATAGAGTAGGTCGGAATCGCTACAATCATGCCCATAATACCATAAATATTACTAGATAGAAGCAAGAGAACCATAATCGTAATGGGATGCACCTTCATAACGCTCCCAACAATACGAGGATAGAGGATATTCCCATCAATCTGCTGGATGATCAACATATAGATCAAGGCTGCCAGCATTTTATGAGGGTCGGTAAAAAAGTAGGTGATCAACATGGGAATCAAGCCGATACTAGGGCCCACATAAGGGATCAAGTTAGCCAAAGCTGAGAAAATAGCAAAGACTAAGGCATACTTGAGTCCAATGACACTGTAACCAATATAAGCTAAGGTCCCAATCAGCAAGGCATCAATTGAAATACCGCTGATATAACGGGCAACCGTCGCATTGAGATTGGTCAAGAGACCGGATATATTGAGCTTATCGCGCTTGAGAACGGTCCGCTCCAGCATAGGCAAAAGCTTGTGCCCATCCATCAGGAAGTAGACCAAAAAAATCGGCGTCATGATGAGAATCATGAGGGTATTGATGACAGCAGACACTACGCTACCCAGACTATTGGTAACACTATTTAAAATATTTTGCAGAATATCTACATAGGACAGATTGAGCTGCTGGATAGTAGACTGAATATTCAAACTCTTAAATAAAGGATTTTTGGATAATTGATTAACAAAACTCTGAATTTCCCAATAGAGATTTTGTGTCGAGTTGATTAAGCTGGACAGCTGGTTAATCAAAATTGGCAAGAGGTAGATTACTCCGACTGTCACTAGGCCAAAGAGTAGGAAAAGCGTGATTAAAATCCCAAAAATTCGATTGATTTTCAACTTTTTTTCGAGCAGTGTCACCAAAGGATTTGTGATATAGTAGAGAAATCCTCCCATAACAAAAGGAATTAAAATCGTATTGATAACGCTCACCACTGGCGTAATCATATCTCCCATCTGGCGCCAGATGAAAAAGATGATCGTCAGCAGCAAGACTTCACTGGTCCAAAACATTAACTTACTTTTATGAAACATCTTTACTCTCCTCCAAGTTATTTTACCATAATTTATCATAAAATAAAGGTGATTTCATAAAATCAAGTAGAAAAACGAAAACATTATTAAGTTCAAAGAATTTGGCTAGTCAGAAAAGATCACACAATTCAAAATCTAAATCAGACAAATAAAAAAACACCTGAAAGCAAGAGCTGAAAAGCGGAGTCTTTCAAGTGATTTTGCTATTACTTCCATCAGGAAGCAAAGAATACAATTGAGAATGTAAAACTGTTTAAACCCGTAAACAAGTCATTATCCTTTAATCGGGATTGAAATCTCAATCAAACTATTGGCATAGATTGTCCGAATGGCAGAGGCGTCAATATTCTTTTGGTCAATTTTTCGTTTCAAAAAGAATTCTCTAATTTTTTCAATTTCTTGCTCTCTGATTGCGCGATGCTTATTTGAAATGAGAATTTCGTAATGGCTAGGAGCCTCTGTGAAAATAACATCACTATTGCCCGCAGAATAAACTTCTACCAGCGTTGCATCTGTACTTTCCAACTGATTTTTTACTAATTCTGCGTGGGTATTCGTCGTATTTATAAGCTTCATTCATTTGCCTCCTACCTTAAATCGTCGCTATTATTATAACACGTTTTTCAGGAATTGTGAACGATTACCTGTAATTTATATCATTTTACATATAGCAGGTTAGTTATTCTGATATTTGCGCTTCCACTGCTCAATCCCCCATTTATGGCTGCCACGTTTCAATTTTTCTATTGCAAGATCTACAGGAAACCATGCTAGATTATTAAAATCTTCCAGTGGATTTTCTACTTCTTGATAAGAAAGGGCTTCGTAAATATAGGCGGGATTATAAAAATGCGTGTCCCGGTGGCGAGAATAAAAATACTCGTCCGCTTGACCAAAGTAATCTCCTACTTGAATGCTAAAACCAAGCTCTTCCAGCAATTCCCGCTCGAGAGTAGCCAGCTGGGCCTCTCCTTCTTCCATTTGTCCTCCAGGAAGAAACCAAGCGCCATTAGGAGCTTGTACTAAAATAATATTTTCTTTCTTTTCATCCGGAATCACTGCGTAAACTCCATATCGTGTCACATACTCGACATTTTCCTCATGAACTCCAAAAACTGGATGGGTCATTATCTTTCCTCATTCCTTCTAATCTTTACTACTATCATAAATAACTTATACTAGCCTGTCAAGAGTTTGAACTTATTTTTTCAGCTTTCAAAAGGAAGCTTAGCCCCTTAGTTCTCAAGTAAAAAAGCCCGCCTCAGTTGAGGCGGGACTTCTTCTACTAGCTATCAGTCAAACTTAGTCATATTAGACTGGATTATTTTTCTTCAAAGCCTTCTGCAACTGCATCCGCAAAGTTTTCTTCTACGATGCTTGCACAGTGGTCACAGATAACTGCATGATAGCTACGGTCTGCAGTAGTTGGATCGATACGACGGCAACGGTCACACACTTCACCTGCAGCACGTTCAACTGTAAAGGCAACATCCTCAAAGCTAACGGCAGCTTCTGGAGCTGGTCCATCTGCAATAGTCAAGTCTGACACGATCAAAAGTTGAGCTACATTGCTGTTTACTGCTTCGAGTAGAGTTTTCACGATTTCATTAGGATAAACAGTCAAGTGAGCTTCAAGTGATTTACCGATCACTTTGGCATTACGAGCTTCTTCCAGAGCTTTTTGAGCTTGTCCACGGAAGTCCATGAAAGCTGCCCAGGTATCCAAGATTTCTTCTTGATTAGCAAATGTTTGAGCTTCTGGTAATTCTGACAATTGAACGAATTCTTCAGCTTCAAACTCAAGATATGACCAGATTTCTTCCGCTGTGTGAGGAAGGATTGGTGTCAAGAGTTTGGTGATTTTGACAAGAATGTCATAGAAGACAGTCTGCATTTGGCGACGTTCAAGTGATTTGGCACCTTCGATGTAGACAACGTCTTTAGCGAAGTCAAGATAGAAGGCTGACAAGTCAACGTTGATAAAGTTCACCAAGGCCTTGTAGATTGTCAAAAATTCAAAATCAGCATAAGCATCACGAATCGTCTTGACAAGCTGGTTAAAGCGGATAGTCATGTACTTATCAACAGAACGAAGCTCATCGTAAGCGACTGCGTCCTGCGCTGGGTTAAAGTCAGATGTATTAGCAATCAAGAAACGAAGGGTGTTGCGAATCTTACGGTAAGTTTCAGAGACTTGGCTCAAGATATCCATAGAGATACGCACGTCGTTGCTTGAGTCAACACTTGTTACCCAGAGACGCAAGATTTCCGCACCAAATTGTTTCTCAACATCGCTTGGAGCAATGGTATTTCCAAGAGATTTAGACATCTTCTCACCTTTACCGTCAAGGGCAAATCCTTGTGATAAGATTTGTTTGTAAGGAGCCACGCCATGGTTGGCAACTGATGTGATGAGTGATGAGTTGAACCAACCACGGTATTGGTCAGAACCTTCTAGGTAAAGGTCTGCTGGGTATTTGAGTTCTGGGCGGTTTACTACAACTCCATTCCATGATGAGCCTGAGTCGAACCAAACATCCATAATGTCCGTTTCTTTCTTGAACTCGCCATTTGGTGAACCTGGATGGGTAAATCCTTCTGGCAAAAGGTCTTTAGCATCACGTTCCCACCAGACAATAGAGCCGTGCTCTTCAAAGAGTTGAGCCACATGTTCGATGGTCTCAGCTGTCATGATTGGTGTGCCGTCTTCTGCGTAGAAGATAGGAAGGGGAACTCCCCAAGCACGTTGGCGAGAGATGACCCAGTCGCCACGGTCACGAATCATGTTGTAAAGACGAACTTTCCCCCATTCTGAGTGAAATTTCACTTTTTCAATTTCATCCAAGATTTCTTGGCGGAATTTAGATACAGAAGCAAACCACTGTGGCACTGCACGCCAGATGATTGGTTTTTTCGTACGCCAGTCAAATGGATATGAGTGAGAGATTTCTTCTTGCGCAAGGAGTAGATTGCCAAGTTTTTCGATAACAGTTGGTACCACCTTGTCGTAGAACTGACCTGCAAAGTCAGGACCAGCATTTTCCATCATGATCCCGCGTTCGTTTACAGTTACAGCAACTTCTAGTCCATTAGCAACACCGACATTGTAGTCATCCTCACCAAAACCAGGGGCTGTATGGACAATACCTGTACCAGAGTCAGTCGTAACGTGGTCACCAAGGATCACCAACTCATCTACAGCTGTATCCCATGGGTGGACTGTCACAATGTGGTTCAATTCTTGACCACGGTAGGTCGCCAAGACTTGCACATCAGCCCAACCAAATTTCTCAGACAAACTATTCAACAACTCTGCAGCAACCACAAACTTACGAGCTTCACCAGCAGGTTGGACCAAAACGTAATCAATATCTGCTCCAACTGTCAATCCACGAGAAGCTGTGATGGTAAATGGCGTGGTTGTCCATACAACGATATAGGTATCCGTATCTAGCACACCTTTTCCGTCTTTGACGCGGTTAGCATAGTAAAGGGAAGTTGAAAGCAAATCATGGTACTCAATTTCCGCTTCAGCAAGGGCTGACTCAGAAGACCATGACCAGTAAACTGGCTTGGCACCACGATAGATATAGCCTTTCTTAGCCATTTCACCGAAGACACGGATTTGAGCCGCTTCATAGTCTGGAGTCAAGGTCACATAAGGGTTTTCCCAGTCACCAGAAACACCCAAACGTTTAAAGTCTTCTCGCTGTTTGTCAACTTGAGAGAGAGCATACTCACGGCAAAGTTTCAAGTACTCAACCAAGTCCATTTCTTTGCGTTTGACACCTTGTTTTGCCAAGACTTGCTCGATTGGGAGACCATGAGTATCCCAACCTGGGATGTAAGGCGCATAAAATCCTGACATCGATTTTGAACGAACAATAATATCTTTAGAAATCTTGTTCATAGCGTGTCCAACGTGGATATTTCCGTTTGCATATGGAGGTCCATCATGCAAAGTGAAATGCGGTTTTCCTTGGTTCAATTCTTGACGACGTTGGTAAAGTTTTGCTTCTTCCCATTCTTTTTGCCAAACTGGTTCTTTGGTTGGAAGGCCAGCACGCATTGGAAATGCAGTTTTCCCAAGATTCAGGGTTTCTTTGAGTTTCATTTAGTCTCCTTATTCCATCATAATTTTCAAAATAAAAAACCACAAACTTCTCCGAAAGGACGAAAATTCGTGGTACCACCTTTGTTTAGACAGGAAAAAACCTGTCCCTCTTAGCCTGTAACGTAGGCCGACGTCGTTTCTTACTCGCTTCAGAAACGATGAAGCAGAATGATAAGTCAAACAAAAGGGATTACAGGTCTTTCACCACCACCTGCTCGCTGAAAATATTTTATTTGCCTTGTGTTTCTGCACTTATTATAAAAGATCTACTGGAACTTTAGAATCTTCATCCGATTCTGAACGTTTTACTGATTCTAAAATTTCTTTCTGTTGTGCTTGAATCAACTCTTCATCTATGGTCTGAAGGGTCTGTGTTTCTGCCAATTCTCGATTTGCTTGCTCAATTCGTTCTTGCAATTCAGCTAATTCTTCAGGTGAGAATTGGCGCGTAACATCCACTTCTTCCTCTAGCTCGACTTTTTCTCCAAGCGCTTCTTCAACTACCATTTTAAAGGCTTCATCACTGGTTTGGAGATAGGTAGCAGTCGGGCGAAGGATATCTTCCCAATCTGGAGAGTCAACAATACTTAGTTGACTTTCAATCGTCGATTTGAGGCGCTGATGGAAGACACGCGTTTTATTTTTTAATTCTTCTGTCTCAACAGCTACTCTTTTAGCATTATCTGTAGCCTGACGAAGAATGTCATTTGCCTTATACTTAGCTCTATCTAATAAACGTTGCGCATCTTGCTCTGCTTGCTGCACAATATTTCCTGAACGCTCTTGTGCTGCCTGTTTGACCCGCTCTGCTGTATCTTGTGCAATCAAAACAGATTGGCTGAGCGAGTCTTTCATTTCATCAAAATAAATTAGGCGCTCTTCAAGATTGCGGATTTTTGCTTCTTTCTCATGATTCTCGCGGATTAGTTCCTCATAATCATTGACAATGATATCAAGAAATTCTTCAACTTCATCAATATCATACCCTCTAAATTTGGTCGAAAAAGCTTTATCTCTAATATCTAATGATGTTAGTGCCATATTTCCTCCTTATTTGCTAGGTAATAATTCAACTGTTAGTTTATGCTTCCCATTTTTGGAAAAACCATTTTCTGTTAAAATCTTAAATCTTCCATATTTCCTAACGCTAATCAAATCTCCCAGAGAGAGCTGGTGACTAGGATTATCAATGGTTCTGTAGTTCTGCTTTACCTGCTTCCCCATGATTAGTTCCACAGCTTGACTGCGTGATAACTTAAACACTATCGCTACCAGCTTATCCAATCTGAGACTAGAGACCAGAACATCTGTTGTTTTAGTCGCCGGTGACTCTTGTAGCTGCTCTCTGAAATCAACTCTTCTTAGCCGAACTGGAACTTTAGCTATTTTAGAAACATTCGTAATGAAATATTCTTCTAATCTTCTATCCACAAATACCTGTGCACGGTCATCCACGACGATAATATCGCCAAACGTCCGCCTCTCAATCCCTAGCTGATGCAAAAGGGTTCCCATAATTTGTGAATGAGTCACCTTATAGAACTTACTTGCATAGGTAATCTCTAGCAAGACCACATCGAAATCTTCGAGTTCTAATTGGTAATAGCTAGGTGCAATCAACACTTTAGCAAACTCGCTTGGAAAATAATCTGAACTAGCAAATACTTGCACATCATATTGCTTACTCAAATTTTTGAGAATATTGACCTGATGAGGATTCAAAAAAGCAGTCGTCTCATAGCTATATTGATTTTCTACTCTTTGAAGCAATTCCATGCTTTTATCCAGAAAATCTTGATCATCCTGAGAATAATGCTGATAGATATTGTTTACCATAGCAATAACAAGGAAGCGAGGAAGTGTAGAAATAAGGTATCAAGCACTCTCAAGGCAAAAAGTGCCGCCAGAACAGTAAAGTCTAATCTACCAAACTGCAAGGGTAACCTGCGGAACAAACGCAAAAATGGTTCAACCAGAGAACCGACAAGCCTTCCTAGGGCTGTTTGGTAAGCTCCAGGGAACCAAGACAAGAGTGCATAGACGAAGACGAGAAGGGAGTAAAGATCAATTAGATTAGAAACTAATTTTAAAATAAAGTAAATCATTAATTATCTGCTGCGTTTCATATCAAAATCGTATTCACTCAGATCCACATCGTTTGGAAGGCGAATATCTTCTACATTGACAACAACATTGATTGGAGTGAGTAAGTACATGGTACTAGCAACTTTTCTCAAGTTCCCAGCCAAAACATAGCGCGCCCCATCAAGATAATCCAAGCAACGTCTTGCTTGTACCTCTGTCATATATTGAAAATCAATTAAGATACTCTCATTCGCCACAAGTAAATCAACAACCTCTGTTGCTTCCTCATATTTTTTCGGATAGCGAACATCAATCGTAACCTTCTCACTAGATTTCACTCGATGCTGAGCCAGTTCTTGTTGGCGAGCATGCAATCTAGTAATATTTTCCGTTGCAGGCTTTTGTTGGACTTGTGAAGAAGCTGAACGAGTACGTGCGTTTTCCTTTGCCGATGCAGCCGGAACTGGCTCGATCTCTGCAGGCTTCAAAACAGAATCAGATTCATCTGAAGGCTGTACTGGTAAGTCAGACTTCTCCCCATCTTCTGTAAAGTATTCTATAAATTTATCAAATTTATCTTTAAATGACATAGTTCTTTCCTATTTAAAAAATGCTGTTCCGATTCTGACATAGGTTGAGCCGTTGGCAATCGCTTCTGGATAATCACGGCTCATTCCCATACTCAAATCAGAAAAGGGCATGTTTTTTAACTGTTTGCTTTGTAAGTTTTGTTGAAGCTGATGTGCCTCTGAAAAAATCTGATTCAGCTCTTGATGATCAGCTTCGAGTGGAGCCATGGTCATCAGGCCAACAATGCAAATATTTTCTAAGGCTACAAGCTCTGGTAAAACACTATCTAGTTCTTCAACTAAAAAACCGTGCTTGCTTTCTTCTTTTGAAATATTCACTTGCAAGAAACAATTAATCACATGATCTGCTCGCTTGTTGATTTCTTGAGCCAATTTGACAGAGTCTAAAGCATGGAAATAATCAACATAGTTGATCACATCTTTCACTTTTCTTCTCTGCAAACTACCAATCAAATGCCAGGTAAGGTTTTCTTCCTTTAAAGCATGATATTTTTCAAGAAACTTATTTACTCGATTTTCTCCAATATGTTTGATTCCTGTATCCACGAGTTTTTTCGCTGTTTCACAGTCAACATATTTGGTAACCGCAATAATGTTTACGGAGTCCTTTAATCGATTTTCTTTTTCAACTATTTGAGCAACATTTTGAAAAATTAAATCTTTATTTGCTTGAAAATCCATTTAATTAGCGATTTCTAAAGAATGGCGGTGTTTCAAGTTCGTCATCTTCTTCCTTAATATCTGTAAAGCGCTCTACACGGCTAGAAGGCACAGGTTCTGCTTGACGAACGATTGATTCACGACGTAAATCCCAGTCTCCAAAGGCTGAAGCTCTAGAAGTTTCTACAGTTGAGCGATGAGAAGGAGCTGGCATTTCTCTTGTTTCTGCCATATCGAAGTTTCGATCATAATGAGCAGATGATTGTGCTGAGCGTACTTGCTCAGCTCGGCTCGCAGGTTTAACGCCTTGCAATCCACTTACCTTATCAACCTTATCCTCTTTAACACCTGTTGCAACAACAGTCACACGGATTTCATCCTTCATAGACTCATCAATAGAAGTACCAAGCCAGATGTTGACACCATGACCAGCTGCCTGATTAACGATTTCAGAAGCTTCTTCCGCTTCAATCAAAGTCATATCTAGGCCACCAGTAACGTTGACGATCACGTCTTCTGCACCGTCAATAGTTGTCTCAAGAAGTGGAGAGTAGATAGCTTTGCGAGCTGCTTCGATCACACGTTCTTCACCGCTTCCAATACCGATACCCATCAAAGCATTACCTTTGTTTTCCATAACAGTCTTCACGTCTGCAAAGTCAAGGTTAATCAAGCCAGGGCTGGTAATCAAGTCAGTAATACCCTGAACCCCTTGGCGCAATACGTTATCCGCTTCACTCAAGGCTTCGAGAAGCGGAGTTTTCTTATCAACAATTTCCAAAAGATTGTTGTTTGAAATAATCAAAAGAGTATCTACATGTTCACGCAGTTCATTGATTCCTTCAACGGCAAAATTACCACGCTTGCTTCCTTCAAAGCCAAATGGACGTGTCACAACTGCTACAGTTAGGGCGCCTACTGATTTAGCAATGCGAGCAATAACTGGTGCTGCTCCTGTACCAGAGCCACCACCCATACCAGCAGTGATAAAGACCATGTCTGCTCCTTGAAGGGCTTCTGTCAAGACTTCTTCGCTTTCTTCAGCTGCTTTACGACCAACCTCAGGTTGACCTCCAGCACCCAGACCACGAGTCAACTTAGGACCAAGCTGGATAACTGTTTCTGCTTTTGCACTGCTAAGTGCTTGCACATCTGTATTTGCTGCGATAAATTCTACACCAGCAAGACCTTCATCGATCATTCGGTTAATAGCGTTTCCGCCGCCACCGCCGACACCAATTACTTTAATGACTGCGCCTTGTGCTGCAGCCGCATCAAATGAAAATGTCATAATCTATTTATTCTCCTTACTCAAACATATTACCAATTAAATTGCGCATCTTATCTGTAAGACTAGCTTTTGGTTCCTCTTGTGGTTCTTCATTTCTAAGCGGTGCAATTTCTGGTTCCACCTCTTGAACTGGTTGAACTGGTTCAACTGACTGATGATCAAAGCGAGGTACTCTATAACTTGGACGTTCAAAGCTAGTTGCTTGATGACGCAACTGCTCGTCTCCACGAACAGCAGCTTGTGCAATTCGATCCACTTCGGTCAGATTGCCAGCATACTCTGAAAGACTAATCACGTGGGCAAAAGCTGGATTACGGATACCGATTTGATTTG
The DNA here is from genome assembly GCF_011612585.1 of Streptococcus cristatus ATCC 51100. Classification (NCBI taxonomy): domain Bacteria; kingdom Bacillati; phylum Bacillota; class Bacilli; order Lactobacillales; family Streptococcaceae; genus Streptococcus; species Streptococcus cristatus. The sequence goes on from NZ_CP050133.1 coordinate 1,455,629, forward strand.
GTACATATAATTTAGCGTGAACGCCAAATACTTCCTGAGCTAATTCTACAACGCCAGGCAAGATTGCTCCACCACCAACGATGACAATACCACCAGGAAGATCTAACACGTGTCTTCTATCTAAATCTTGCTTGATTTGTTCAAAAACATGTTTGATACGAGCAGAGATGATTTCAGCTAGATAGGTTTCTGTGATTTCAACTGGATTAACTTCCCCGATAACTTCAACTGGGAAAGATTCTGTGCCTGCAAATGGTACATAAGCTACACCATAGTTAAACTTCAAGCTTTCTGCCAATTTCTGAGAAGTTTTCAAGACTTTTGAAATGTCTTTTGTGACATAGTCGCCGCCTTCTTGATAGATATTGGTAAATTGTAATTCTTGATTTTTTACAGAAGCAACTGTAGTTTGTCCGCCACCCATATCAATGACTGTCGCGCCAAACTCCCGTTCTCCTTCGTTCAAGATGGATTTTGTCATCGCTAAAGGAGAAATAATGATATTCTCCAATTTCACTCCTGCACGCTCTACTGTCTTACGGAGATTATGCAGGATTGTACGAGGACCAGTGTAGAGTAGGCCGCGCATTTCTAGGCGAATCCCCATCATACCACGAGGATCACGGATTCCTTGGAAGCCATCAACAACAAACTCTTCTGGGATGAAGGTAATTACTTCACGGTCAGGAGTCATGCTCTTGGTCAAGGCAGATCTTACAACGCTCTCGACATCTTCATCGGTAATTTCTTTGGAGTCACTAGTCACAGGAATCATTCCTTGAGTTGGCTCAATCTGCAGTAAATTTGCAGGCAAGCCAACATTCACTAGTCCAATTGAAATCCCCGCTTTTTCCTCTGCTTGAGAAATTGCTGACTTAATAGCCGCTGCTGCTGCTTCAATATCGACAATAATCCCATCTTTAACGCCAGCACTCTTTGCATTGCTGACTCCAATAACATTCATTTCACCATTGATGTGCTCTGCCACCAACACTTTAATTGTGCTACTTCCTATATCTAATCCAGTAAAAAAGCCATCTCTAGCCATTACATCAGTCCTCTCTGTCTTCCACGTTTCCATTCTAATACAAATAACTCTAGAAAATAGGGTTATCCAAACCTTATTATATCATAAAAATACGAAATTGGCGCAGTTTTTTATCTATAATAATTAGTTATTTTCAGAAATCTCTGGCTTTTCTGCCTGAGATTGAGCAGAATGCTCGGTAGATTGCTCTGCATGTTGAGTTGAAGATTCTGTATCTTGCGCATCGTTACTAGCTTCATGGATAGCTTCATTTTCTGTGCCTTGCGCGTAGCTAAAAATACCAGCCTCCATATCAACCACGCTTGGCACTTCCAACTGAGGATGAATTCCTTCATAGTAGGGAAGTTTCTTAGCAATATGAGAAATTGGAACTAAAATTTGGTGCTCATCAGACATGGTGATAGTCACTAAATCCTCTGTCACCTTGCTAGGAGTTAAATCAACTTTTCTAATGCTCTTTTTGACTGAATCGGGAACATTCTTCAGTTGTTGAACGAATTCCTTGATCAAACCTGCATCCGAAAAGGTCACATCCATCCGCTCCTCCGGCAAGGCATCAGCCGCAACCTCATTTTTTACGTATTCTCCACTCGTTAAAATAGGATAATACTTAGAATCTTTCTGCAAATAACCTAAAATGCCATATTCCTGAACATCGATTTTGAAAGTCAGCGGAAATTGATAGGTCATCTCTACATTTTCAATCCAAGGGCTGGAAGCTTTCAGATTTTTCTCGTAATGATGGCGATTTTTGTAAACAGTGACAGTGTAATCGCGCTGATCGATTTTGCTACTGCTTCTTAGCTCCTCCTGACTCACTACCTTGTTTCCTGTAAATTCAATGGTCTTCATAGTTGCAAGCGGTGTGAGGAAATAAAGGGAAACTAAGAAGATTAGAGAACTTGTCACTAAAACTGGCAAAGCTCGATACCAATGGATTTTCTCAATTGGAACTTTCGGAGGCTCAAGCTGCTCTATTTCTTCTTCATCTAGCTCTTGATCCTGAGCTTCAGCTTCATCTTGCTCCTCAACTTCAGACTCACTTTCAGAATCTTGAACTGCATCTTCTTCCTCACTTGTAGGAGAGTCTGTGTCAATTTCTTCGGAGACAGTATCTTCTTCGTTAGAAGGCTCCTGATTTTCCAGTTCCGCCTTCATTTCTTCTTTTTTCTGCTCTAGTTCAGCTCTCTTTTTCTCTAACTCAGCTTGCTTTTTTGCCTTTTCTTGAGCTTTTTTCTCAAGGTACTCTTTGTTTCTGACTTGCCATTCAGAAAGAGAAAGTTGAGCAGTTTCTTGCTTATCTTCCTTGCTTTTTTTCATTTTTTCCCTTTGTTAATATCTTGCTTCAAAATTTCATAAAAATCATCTACCGATTTTAATTCAGGTGCTTTTCCCATTCGTTGATAGTAAGCATCCTTTTCTCTTAGTAAATCATCCACTGCTACTTGGAGATTAACCCGATTCAAGTTTTCTTCATTGATTTTAAGCGCATAGCCTTTTTCCAAGAAGTAGTTGGCATTTTCAATCTGATCTCCTCGACTTGCCCCAAGCCCCAAAGGTACAATCACTTGCAACTTCTTCATCGCCAGTAATTCAAAGATGGTATTGGAACCGCCTCGTGTCACGACGACATCTGCCATAGCCATCAGTGGCTGATACAGATCTGTCACATAGGATACCCGATAGATACGGTGGGAAAGTTCATCCAAGCTAGCATCGCCCGTCAGATTGATAATATTATATTTTTCAATCAAGCGATCCTTGTTTTTTGTAATAAAATCATTGAAGACTTTCGCTCCTCCTGAGCCACCGACAAAGAGCAAGGTAGGTTTTCCTTCTGTGAAATGAGCCTTAATTTTCTCAATCTCAGCTGGTTCTGTTTGAGGGAGGGCCGCAATCTTGGTCACCGCTCCAACATGTTCAGCCTTGCTCAGTCCTTCTGCCTGCTCAAAAGTCGTGAACATCTTTGTCGCGCATTTATAACCAATTTTATTAGCCAAACCAAGCGACAAATCAGACTCATGGATAAAGACTGGAACGCCCGTCACCTTCGCAGCAATCACTGGCGGAACAGATACAAAGCCTCCTTTTGAAAATAGGGCTTTGGGACGGACTTTTAACATGATGCCCAGCGACTGGAGAATGCCACCTGCCACTTTAAAAACATCCCAGAGATTCTGCCAAGAAAAATAGCGACGGAGCTTCCCAGTTGCAATCGAGTGGAAAACAACAGGTAGACCTGATTTTTGAATTTCCTTGTACTCAATCCCATGGCGGTCACCGATATAATGGACTTCCCAGCCCTCCTCGATAAATTTAGGCATCAGCAAAAGATTGAGGGTCACATGGCCAACCGTCCCTCCGCCTGTAAATACTATTTTTTTCATTTTATCCCTTTAATTCTTTAAACACGGCAAGGAACTCATCGCCCCGCACTTCAAAATTCTTATACATATCCCAACTAGCATTGGCTGGACTAAGAAGGACAATATCCCCAGGCTCCGCCACAGAAAAGGCTTTACGAGTAGCATCTCTGATATCTGAAGCATCCAGATAGCTTACTTCTGCCTGATCCGCAGCCCGCTTAACACGCGCAGCCGATTCTCCCAAAATTACCATCTTTTTCAGGTCCTTGATATCTGGCACCAATTCATCAAATTCATTGCCACGATCCAGACCACCAGCAATCAGAATGACCTTGCTATTGTCAAAGCCTGACAAAGCCTTTTGAGTCGCTAAAATATTAGTCGATTTACTGTCATTGTAAAATTTGACTTGATTGATTTCGCCCACATACTGGAGACGATGCTTGACACCACCAAAATGAGCCAGAGTTTCTCTAATAACTTGATTGTCAATCCCGCGCAGTTTGGCTACTGCAATGGTTGCTAGAGCATTTTCTACATTGTGGCTACCAGGCACGCCTAGTTCAGAAGCTTTCATAATGGCTTCCCCACGGAAAGTCAGCACATCGCCGTCCAAGTAAGCTCCATCGACCTGTTCTTGGCTTGAAAAAGGAATCACCTGGGCTGCCGTTTTCTTAGCTAATTCTTTGGCCAAATCTTGATTGTAATTTAAAATGACATAGTCAGAAGCTGTCATATTTTTTTGGATATTCCACTTGGCTGCCACATATTCCTCAAAAGAGCCGTGATAGTCCAGATGCGTCGGCATCAGATTTGTAATCACTGCTATTTCTGGATGGAAGGCTTCGATTCCCATCAGTTGGAAAGAAGAAAGTTCCATGACCAGAGTATCTGTTTCACCCGCATCTTGAGCAACTTGACTAGCTGGAAATCCGATATTTCCTGACAAGAGGCCATTTTGTCCGCCTGCTGTTAGCACTTCCGCAATCATGGTTGTCGTAGTCGTTTTTCCATTTGAGCCAGTAATCCCAATAATCGGTGCATCCGAAATCAGATAGGCCAGCTCGACTTCAGTAATAACAGGAATCTTCTTTTCCAAAGCCCTCATGACCATAGGATTATTGTAAGGAATGCCCGGATTTTTCACCATCCATTCAAAATCTTCATCCAACAGTTCCAGAGGATGACCACCTGTCACGACTTTAATTCCTTCTTCTAGCAAAGATTGGGCTGCTGGATTTTCTTCGAAAGGTTTCCCATCATTGACCGTCACAATCGCTCCCAGTTTATCCAAAAGACGGGCAGCTGACTCCCCTGATTTAGCTAAACCCAACACCAAAACTTTCTTATTGGCAAATTTTGAAATAGTCTTCATCATGTACCTCTTCATTCATACTACCTTCTATTTTACCTTTTTTTGCGAAAATAAAAAAGTCATATCAGGCTTTTATTTTAACTGTTATCAGCTTTTAATAAATAAGAAGAAATATTATTCTATTTGAAACCTTTGAAAAACCTATTTATACAAGCAGTGACTATTCAAAACATTTAATTGCCAGTGACTTATCAAACCTGACCTACTCACTGATGGTGAACAGAATTCAAAAGAATTAGGCTCTCGCTAAACGAAAAAACATCGGTATCTGTATTATCTTTCTACTCAATCAAAACCATCATCGAAGAATCTCGCTTTAGATAAACAAAAGGAATTAGGCTACCGAAAGTCTACACGACCTTTGAAATCCTAATTCCTTCCTTATAGTTTATGAGTTTAAAGTTTCTTTTGATTTCTGAGATGGTACTAGACGCTCGATGTCCATCAAGGCCCACACTGTAATAATAATCAAAAAGATACTCACAAATAATTCTCCAGGTAATTTAAAAATTTGAAAAATTGCCAAAGCAAGCAAAATGATCAAGGCAACCAGCAAAAGTACAAATGTCAAGACATTCAGCGTTCCCTTAATACTAGTTGGAATGGCAAATACATAGAAAAGCAGGATTAATATTCCAATAATCAGGTAAATCATGCTGCTCCTTTCTACCACCAGTCAACTCAATGATTTATTCTGCTGCTTGTTTTTTCTTGTTTTTATTAGCTTTTTCACGTTCTTGCTTGTTCAAGATTTGTTTACGCAAACGGATAGACTCTGGTGTTACTTCCATGTACTCATCGTCGTTCAAGAACTCAAGTGACTCTTCAAGGGTTAAGATACGAGGTGTCTTGATAACTGCTGTCTGGTCCTTGGTAGCTGAACGAACGTTGGTCATTTGTTTGGCCTTGGTGATGTTCACTGTTAAGTCGTTTTCACGAGAGTTTTCACCAATGATCATCCCTTCGTAAACCTCAGTACCTGGGTTAACAAAGATAGTACCACGTTCTTCGATAGACATGATAGAGTATGTTGTAGCCTTACCAGCGTCAATAGAAACAAGGGCACCACGGTGACGTCCACCAATTTCCCCTGGGATCAATGGCAAGTATTGGTCAAAGGTATGGTTCATGATACCGTAACCACGAGTCATTGACAAGAACTCAGTTGAGTATCCGATCAAACCACGCGCTGGAACAAGGAAGACCAAACGAGTTTGACCATTACCAGTTGAAATCATATCCAACATTTCACCCTTACGTTCAGAAAGGCTTTGGATAACAGATCCTTGGTATTCTTCTGGAGTATCGATTTGAACACGTTCAAATGGCTCGCATTTAACACCATCAATCTCTTTTACAATAACCTCTGGACGAGATACTTGAAGCTCATAACCCTCACGACGCATGGTTTCGATCAGGATTGACAAGTGCAATTCTCCACGACCTGAAACGGTCCACTTATCTGGTGAATCTGTTGGATCCACACGAAGGGAAACGTCTGTTTGCAATTCTGCTTGCAAGCGTTCTTCAACCTTACGAGACGTTACCCATTTTCCTTCGCGACCAGCAAATGGTGAGTTGTTGACCAAGAAAGTCATTTGAAGAGTTGGCTCATCGATGTGTAGGATTGGAAGAGCTTCAACTGCGTCTGTCGGAGTAATGGTTTCACCGACAAAGATGTCTTCCATACCAGAAACGGCAATCAAGTCACCTGCTTTAGCTTCTTGGATTTCACGACGTTCCAAACCAAAGAAACCGAAAAGTTTTGTAACACGGAAGTTCTTCGTTGTACCATCTAGTTTAGAAAGGGTAACTTGGTCTCCAACTTTCACACTACCACGGAAGACACGTCCGATACCGATACGACCTACGAAGTCATTGTAGTCCAAAAGTGACACTTGGAACTGCAAAGGCTCATCTGAATTGTCGACTGGAGCTGGAATATGGTCAATGATGGTATCAAAGATTGGTGCCATTGTTTTTTCTTGATCAGCAGGATCGTCAGAAAGTGAAGAAGTTCCGTTGATAGCTGAAGCATAAACAACTGGGAAATCAAGCTGATCATCATCTGCACCAAGCTCGATGAAGAGTTCCAAAACTTCATCCACTACTTCTGCTGGACGAGCTGATGGTTTGTCGATTTTGTTGACAACCACGATTGGGACAAGGTCTTGTTCCAAGGCTTTTTTCAATACGAAACGAGTTTGTGGCATGGTTCCTTCGTAGGCATCTACGACCAAAACAACACCGTCAACCATTTTCATGATACGCTCAACTTCTCCACCGAAGTCCGCGTGTCCTGGTGTGTCCATGATATTGATACGAGTTCCATTGTAAGCAACAGCTGTATTTTTAGCAAGGATGGTAATTCCACGCTCTTTTTCGATATCGTTTGAGTCCATAGCACGCTCTGCCAATTCAGTACGAGCATCAAGAGTTTCAGACTGCTTCAATAATTCGTCAACGAGGGTTGTTTTACCGTGGTCAACGTGGGCGATAATCGCAATGTTACGGATATCTTCTCTTAATTTTGTCATGATTTCCTCTAATATTTAAATTTTTATTTCTAACTAAAAATTATAACACAGTTTTTTCCAAAAAACACGGGCTAACCAAGTGTAAATGTTTTCATAGGTAAATCGTAAACTGTAGTCATTTTTGCAATTTTACTTCCGAAAGTGTATGATAAAAAGAAAAAAAAGAATCGATCCAAACCTTTGAAAGGAAAACTCATGCGCCTTGATAAATTCTTAGCCCTAGCTAAGATTAGCCGGAAAGAGATGAAACAAAAACTGCGACTAAGGCAGATTATAATTGACGGCCAAGCAGCTCGCTCTCTCAGTCAAAATGTCGATAGTGGCCTCCAATCCATTAGCCTGGCTGGTAAAACTTTAAACCACCTAGCCCATCGTTATTTTCTGATGAACAAGCCCGCTGGTGCTGTCACTGCCAATTCTGACGCAGACAAGCTGACTGTCCTAGAGCTAATTGCCCCAGAAGATTTTAATGACCAACTTTACGCCATCGGCCGTTTGGATCGCGACACACGTGGCCTTCTCCTTATTACAGATAATGGACCACTGGGATTTCAACTCCTCCATCCACAATACCATATTGCAAAGACCTACTATGTCGAAGTCAACGGTCCTCTTGACCAAGAAGCCACAATCGCTTTTCAGCAAGGAATTGTTTTTCTGGATGGCACCCGTTGCAAACCCGCCCAACTTCAGATTCACTCGACTAGCCTCGAGCACTCCACCGCCTCAGTTACCATTTCTGAAGGAAAATTTCATCAGGTCAAGAAAATGTTTCTAGCAGTTGGTGTCAAGGTTACCTATCTCAAACGCACTCATTTCGGTGATTTTCAGCTGGATCCCAATCTAGCAGAGGGCAGTTATCGACCACTGAATCCTTCCGAACTCGAGATTATCAAAGGCTATTTGAAACAAACCTGATAAAATAAAAAGGCTTATTCAAGCCTTTTTATTATTTATTACATAAATCCATTCATAGTCAGAAGAATTCCTGCATTCCAGTTGATGACAGAGATGACAATACCGATGATATTAAGAATTCTTTCTATTTTATAATCTAATTGAGTTTCTTTTTGATGAGAATTGCCCAAAACCAGACCGATAATACCTAAAACAAGGCCAATTAAATTATAAGTAGTCAGCTTTGTATATATTTTTACAAAGAATCAGCTTGTCTTTACCTTGCCGCTCCAAGAATCAAGACCGTAAGACAGGATATAAATATCATTAAAGCCTTGCTTCTTCAAGTAGATTGCCGCATTGGTCACACGTTGCCCACGGCTATTTTCATAAAGAAGAACTGGTTTGTCTTTGCGAAGCGCATTGATACTAGACTTGAGCTGTTGGGACGGAATATTGCGCGCCCCCAAGATATGCTTGCGATGGAAATCCGATGGATCACGCAAGTCAATCAATTGTCCCTGACGAATCAAAGCTTCAAACTCACTATTATCTACTACTTTAGCTGCACGACGAATACGGAAATAATTGAAGCCCATCCAAGCCAACATTCCCAGCAAAATTGCCCATAAAGTCCAAATTCCCATTCTAGTTTCTCCCTTTATCTTCTAAATACTTCAACTCTACTTGATGTTCTCTGCGAAGAACCGCCTCAGCCGCCAGATAATCAAGCTTATCCATCAGGCCAGCATCGTAAATCCGCTCCAGCTCAATTTTCATCATCTCAATATCATAAAGACGCTTGCCCATATAGATAATGATCCCGAAATTTTTAAGAAATTGCTGCACATCATAGAGTGTTTTCATGAGCTATATTTTATCAGATTTTAGCAAAGTTTTCAAGATGACAAAACAGAAAAGACAGCCACATAGGCTGCCTTTTCCGGAGATTATTATGAAAAAGAAAAGTTTAGGAGTTCTATCAAACAAAGTTAGGAGGTCTTCATTTGATAATCTTAGTATAAAGGAAGAAGCTTAAACAATCCTTAAGAAAAAACAGAGAGTGGGACAGAAATCGGTAATTCGTTAGAATTCGATTTCGTCGTCCCACCTCCGCACAGTTGAGTAGGGCTGTAAAAGCTGATGAAATCAGCGTAGTAGAGCCCACTCAACCACTGCGTCTTGCTCGACAATCCAAAGACAATTGAGAGGCTAGGACTTTTGTCCCAGCCTCTTTAAACATCATTTTACAAACCTGGTGCTTGGCCAAGCTCAGCTGTCAACATCCAGATCGTCTTTTCAAGGTCTGCCTTAGCTCCAACGAAGATATCGTTGGTCACATCGTCGTCTTCTTCATCCGTCACATCCAGAGCTTCTTGATAAAGATCTGTCAGATAACGGAAGATTTCAATCACGCGCTCCAAGCTTTCTTCAACATTCTTGCTGAATTCGCCAGCCCTTTCTTCAATTTTGCTGTGTTGGATAAACTCTGTCAGAGTTGAATAAGGCTTGCCACCTAGAGTAATCAAGCGTTCGCTGACTTCATCCAATGTTCCATCAATTGTATCCATGTATTCGTCCATTTTTGGATGCCATACCATGAAGCCTGCACCACGCATATACCAGTGAACTTGGTGAAGAGCGATACGAGCTGTATAAAGATCTGAAACCACTTGGTTAAGAACTGCTTTGGTTTTTGGTAAAGAATTTTGGTTAGTGAAAGTTGCTACGTCTGCTGCAGCGCCATGTTTTACTTGAGTCATAATGATACCTCTCTTTTTATTTATAATTATTCTAATCTTTATTGATTATGTTTTAATTATAATGCTTCTAATTAAGAAAGTCAAGCCTTAAAACTCAAAATTTCACTTTATTAGAAAAGTTGTAAAATTTCAAAATTTTTCTGCTCAAAATCACGAATAAATAAGTATGATACATCTATACTTTTTTCTGGTCGGAACGATTTTAGCCTCATTTCTAGGCTTGGTCATTGACCGCTTCCCTGCACAGTCCATCATCTCTCCAAGCAGTCACTGTGACAACTGCAAGCAGATGCTCAAAGCACGGGATTTGATTCCTATCCTTTCTCAGCTTCTTAATGGCTTCCGTTGCCGTTTCTGCAAGATCCGCCTTCCTATCTGGTATGCTGCTTTTGAGTTAGTGCTGGGCTTACTTTTTCTAAGCTGGAGTTTAGGCTATCTTCCGCTAGCCCAGCTCTTACTGCTAACTATGGGCTTGACCTTGGCCATCTACGATCAGCGCGAGCAAGAATACCCCCTTCTGGTCTGGCTAATCTTTCAGTTTTTGCTGATGGCGACAGCGGGCATCAATCCGCTCATGCTCTTCTTTTTAACCTTGGGACTTCTAGCCTTCTTTTTTAATCTTCGTATTGGAGCTGGCGACTTTCTCTTTCTAGCTTCCTGCTCTGCTATTTTCAGCCTAACAGAGATTCTCATTCTTATCCAAATAGCTAGCTTCTCTGGCCTCGCCTGTTTCTGCTTTAAAAAGAAAAAAGACAGGCTAGCATTTGTACCCTGTCTTTTGTTTGGTGTGGTGGTGATTATTTCTTATAAGCTGCTGCTTCTTGGATAAAGGCTGCTATGCTGGCATCCTTTTCATGAAGAGCTTTGACAATCTTAGATCCGACAATGACTCCATCTGAGACTTGATTGAAGCGGTCAACATCCTCTAAAGTCGAAACTCCAAAGCCCGTCAGCACTGGAATCTCTGCAATATCACGGAGTTTGCTCAAATGCTGGTCCAAATCATTGCGGTAGCTGCCGCTCTTACCTGTCACACCATTGATGGCTACAGCGTAGATAAAACCCTCAGCTTCCTTGATCAGCTCCTGCTGACGTTCTAGTCCAGTCGTCAGGCTCACTAAAGGAATCAGAGCAAGATCTGAATCTTCCAGTAAAGGCAATATGAAATTTCTGTGCTCGTAGGGCAAATCCGGAATAATCAATCCTTTAACCGGTGTCGTAGCTAGGTCCTTGACGAAATCTTTGAGGCCGTACTGGAAAATGGGATTGAAGTAGGTCATGATGATAAGAGGCAGCTGAGTGTCCAACTTCTGCAAGCTTGCGATTAAAGACTTGGCCGAAGTATGGTGACCCAGACTTCTCAGACCGGCTTCTTCAATCACTGGCCCATCTGCAACAGGATCTGAAAATGGCAGACCGATTTCAATGGCTGACACACCCAAGTTTTCCAAAAATACGATAGTTTCTGCTAATCCGGCTAAACCTTTCTCGTGATCACCAGCCATGATATATGGAAGGAAAATCCCCTTTCCTGCTTTTTTGATGGCTTCTAAATGCTGAGTGAGTGTTTTAGTCATGGGCACCTCCTTTTTGAGCCGCTTCTTTTTCCAAGCGTTCCTTTACCTGAACGACATCCTTGTCACCACGGCCGGATAGGCAGACAATCATTGATTTATCTGGCCCCAACTCCTTAGCCAGCTTAACTGCGTAAGCAATAGCGTGACTAGACTCTAGAGCAGGGATAATTCCTTCAATGCGAGACAGGAGCTGGAAGGCTTCCAAGGCTTCTTCGTCTGTGACTGGCACATAAGTGGCACGTTTGATAGCATTAAAATGAGAATGTTCAGGACCGATGCCCGGATAGTCTAGCCCGGCAGAGATAGAGAAAGCTTCCAGAATCTGCCCTTGCTCATCCTGCAGGACATCCATCAAGGCACCGTGTAAAACACCTGGCCGGCCCTTGGTTAAGGTCGCAGCGTGTTCATCTGTATCGATGCCTCGCCCAGCCGCTTCTGTTCCATACATGGCAACTGTGCTATCGTCTACAAAGGGATAAAAGAGTCCAATAGCATTGGAGCCACCGCCAACACAGGCCACTAAAGCATCTGGCAAGGCACCTGCATTTTGCTCAGCAAACTGGCGCTTGGCCTCACGCCCAATCACGCTCTGGTAGTCACGGACAATCTCTGGGAAAGGATGGGGTCCCAAAGCTGAACCCATAATATAGTGAGTATCATCAACCTGAGCCACCCAAGCTCGCAAGGCAGCATTGACTGCATCCTTGAGGACTCTAGAACCATCGGTCACTGACTCCACCTTAGCTCCCAGAAGTTCCATCCGAAAGACATTGAGGGCTTGGCGCTTGACATCTTCTTCGCCCATGTAAATGGTACAGTCCATGTTGAAAAGGGCTGCAGCGGTGGCTGTAGCTACCCCGTGCTGACCTGCACCAGTCTCGGCAATAATTTTCTTCTTGCCCATTCTCTTAGCTAGCAGGACCTGGCCTAGAGCATTATTGATTTTGTGGGCCCCGGTATGGTTGAGGTCTTCCCGCTTCAGATAAATCTTAGCACCGCCAGCATAGGCTGTCAGATTTTTTGCAAAATAGAGAGGATTTTCTCGCCCTACATACTGCTTCAGCAACTCATCCAGCTCTGCCTGAAAGGTTGGGTCTTTTTTACTCTCACGGTAGGCTTTATCCAGCTCCAAAACTGCTGTCATCAGCGTTTCGGGAACAAAGCGTCCGCCAAACTCACCGTAAAATCCTTCTTGATTGGGTTGATTATATGCCATCTTTCACTCTTTCTATAAATTCTTTTATCTTCTCTAAGTCCTTCTTGCCGTCAGTCTCGACCCCGCTTGAGACATCAACTGCGTAAGGGGCGAAGTGCTGAATAGCTTCTCGGACATTTCCTGCATTCAAACCACCGGCGATAAAGAAGGGCTGGTGGATTTGATTCTTGTCAAAAACTTGCCAGTCAAAGGTCTGACCACTACCAGCAAGTGGTGCATCAAAGAGCAGGTAGTCCGCTTGTTGGCTGACTCCTTTTAATGCTCCTTTGACCTGATAAGCTCGAATAACCGGCCGGCCAATCTGAGGCAGAAGCTCCTCATCAAAATCGCCATGAATCTGCACCAAATCCAGATTTGTCACCGAAATAGCTTCCCGCAGCTCTGCCAAGCTCGGAGAGACAAAAACTCCTACCTTCCGGACAGCAGGCGGCACCAAGGCAGCTAGCTTCTGAGCTTGCTCCAAACTAACTCTCCGACGGCTTTCAGCAAAGACAAAGCCAATATAATCCGCACCAGCCCGGCATGCCGTCTCCACAGCACTGGCCGTTGATAAGCCGCAAATCTTAACCTTTGTCAATTTTCAGCTCCTTGATTTTTTCTGCCACATTCTCAGCCTGCATCAGGGCTGTTCCGACTAAAATCGCATGGAAATAAGGAGCTACTAGTTCAGCATCTTCCTTGCTGAAAATAGCGGACTCAGATACGTAAACCCTGTCATCTTTGAAATGGGCAGATAGCTGAAGACTTGTATTGATATCTGTCTCAAAAGTAACTAGATTGCGGTTATTAACACCGATTATCTGTGCTCCTATTCTATGGGCAATTTCCAGCTCCGCCAGATTATGGGTTTCGACCAAAATTTCCAAACCTAAACCTGTAGCAAAATCATAGAGTTCTTGCAGCCGCTTTTCAGACAAGGCAGCCACAATCAGAAGAATAACTGTCGCTCCTGCATTACGAGCGCGAACAATCTGCTTCTCATCAATGATAAAGTCCTTATTGAGGGTTGGAATGGTCACTTGAGTGGAAATCTCTCTCAGGTAATCCAGATGTCCTTTGAAGAAAATCTCATCTGTCAGAACCGAAATCATGGCTGCACCGCATCGTTCATAGGTGCGAGCCTGCTCCACAATATCCACAGCAAGATTTATATCTCCCAGACTGGGGCTGGCTTTTTTGACCTCAGCAATCAGCTGCAGCTCTTTGGACTGGCTTTTGAGATACTCATAGAGGGAATAGGTCGAGCGCAGTGGTTGCAGCTCTTCATAGGACATAGCTGCGACTTCCTGCTCTTTTTGCTTTAGAATGGTCGGGAGAAATTCTTTACTCATTTCTGATACTCCTGTAGTTGCTTGAGTTTTTCATAGGCTGCTCCACTGGCAATCACTTGGCGAGCCAAAGCTATTCCTTCTTCTATGCTGTCTGATTTCCCATTAGCATAGAAGCCTATACCTGCGTTCAGAACTGTCATTTCCAGATAAGGGCTGGCTTGATTTTGCAGGACAGATACCAGAATATCTGCATTTTCTTTGGCATTACCTCCACGAATTGCTTCAAGAGGAATTTCTTCCATGCCAATATCTGACGGTAGAAAGCTATGCAGGCTGATCTCCCCATCTGCCAGCAAAGCGTACTGGGTACGACCATGAAGACCGGCCTCATCCAGACCATCTGGCCCCGACACGACCACTGCACGCTTGCGGCCCATATTTTTCAAAACTTCTGCCGTGCTCTCCAGCATATCCGGTCGACTGGTGCCCAAAAGCTGGGTTTCTAGAACCATCGGATGAATGAGCGGCCCAGTCAGGTTCATGATAGTGGGAACACCTAGACTGAGACGAGCTGGCATGATATATTTCATAGCTGGATGAAGGTTTTTAGCAAAAAGAAAGACTATTCCCGTCTGATCAAAGACCTTACCCAAGCTGGCTGTATCCATGTTTAGGTTAATCCCTAAAGCTTCTAAAACATCAGCCGATCCTGATTTAGAGGTAATGGATCGATTGCCGTGCTTAGCCATCTTGATCCCACCACCTGCTAATACGAAGGCCGCTGTGGTCGAAACATTAAAACTAAATGATTTGTCACCACCAGTTCCACAATTGTCCATGGCTGTGCGGATTGTAGTAGGGATCTGCGGAGTATGGCCTCGCATAGCCTGAGCCAAGGCTGTCCGTTCCTCTACTGTTTCCCCTTTCATCTTGAGAGCCAGCAAAAAGGCTGCAATTTGTGTTTCTGTTACTCTTCTAGTAACGATGCGCTCTAGCACATCTGACACTTCGGAGCTGCTTAAATCCTTAAAATCTGCTAGTTTTGCAATAATTTCTTTCATAATTCTTCCCCTATTTTACTAAGTCGATGAAATTTTTGATGGACGACAAGCCGTCCGGCGTGCCAATACTTTCTGGATGATACTGAAAACCATAAATAGGCAGACTCTTGTGCTGGATAGCCATGATCGAATTGTCATCAACTGCCCGAGCCGTCACTTCAAAGTCCCCTGGCATCTCCTCAATCAAAATCGAATGATAACGCATAACTGGCTGTCCATCCTCTATCCCTTGATAGATAGAAGATTTGCCCTCAAAGCGCAGAATACTTTGCTTGCCGTGCATGACTTTGGGAGCCAAACCTAACTTTCCGCCAAATACTTCTGCAATGGCTTGGTGCCCTAAGCAAATCCCCAAAATCGGCTTCTTACCAGCAAAATCGCGAATAAGTTCTTCCATCCGTCCTGCATCTGCTGGCCAGCCTGGACCTGGAGACAGCACCAAGGCATCCGCTTCTTCTGCCGCTTGATAAAGGCCTGCATCATCATTTCGCAAGACTTTAACTTCTGCGAAATTGCCGATATACTGGGCTAGATTGTAAGTAAAAGAATCATAATTATCAATCAATAAAATCATTGCATCTCTCCTATCTTGGTCATTGATTTGGCCTTGTTGATGGTTTCTTGGTATTCATTAGTAGGGATCGAATCATAAACAATACCCGCTCCAGCTTGAACATAAGCTCTGCCATTTTTCAAAACCATGGTCCGAATAGCAATGGCAAAATCCATATCCCCTGTCGCAGACAGATAGCCAATAGCCCCCGCATAAACGCCACGTTTTTCCTGCTCTAGCTCATAAATGCGTTTCATAGCTCGAATCTTAGGCGCACCCGAAACGGTGCCGGCCGGCAGGGTGGACTTGAGCGCATCCATGGCTGTCAGTTGGGGCAAAAGCTGACCACGGACTACACTGGTCAGATGCATGACATAGCGGAAATACTCCACTTCCATGTACTTAGTGACTTCCACGCTATTATTCTGAGCAATTTTACCAATATCATTACGCCCCAAATCAACTAACATACGGTGCTCCGCCACTTCCTTCTCGTCAGCCAGTAACTCATCTGCCAAGGCTTTATCCTCTCTCTCATCCTTCCCACGCGGTCTGGTCCCAGCAATAGGATTGGTCGTAACCTGCCCCTGCTTGACTGACACCAGACTTTCCGGGCTGGCTCCGATAATCTGATAATCTCCAAAATCATAAAAGTAGAGATAATTGGAAGGATTGGTCACGCGCAGATTGCGATAGTAATCCAGTGGTTTACCAGAATACTCTGCTGAAAAGCGCTGACTAAGCACACATTGGAACATGTCTCCCTGCCGAATCAAGCTGCGCGCTTCTTCCACCATTTTTTCAAAAGCGGGCTGCTCGATATGGCTCTGGAAATTCAAACTGGACAGTTCCAGCGGTGAAAATTCATCTGCCGCCGGCTGCGCTAGCTCAGTCATGATACTCTCCAGACTAGCAGCCAATTCTGCTTCGCTTCTATCACTGTAGAGTGCCTCCTCAAGTATATAGACCTTGTCTTTTTTATGGTCAAAAACCATGTAACTCTCATAGACGAAAAAATGCATATCCGGCGTCCCAATCACATCAGCTGGAATCTGGCCAATCTCCTCATAGAGGGAAATCATATCATAGCCGACAAAACCGATGGCTCCACCGCCAAAAGGCAGTTCTGAATGATGATCTTTTTTTACGGCTAACTCGTGCAGATAGTCTAAGGGATCTGCCTCGATTACTTGCCCATTCTTCGTTAACCGGCCATTTTCATAGCGGACTTCAAAGACTGGATTATAGGCTAGGATAGAAAAGCGGGCTGTCTCACTATCTCTCGGAATACTTTCCAAAATCACCTTGTGGTCGCCCTGAATCCGCATGTAAGCCAGAATCGGCGATAAAATATCAGCTGGTAAAATCTTTTGCATAATCTTTCTTTCTATTTAATCAGAAGGGTATAGGTAGGAGCAATTCGCTAGCTATGACTGCTTTTCACAAGAACAGATAGCTCCAGGACTACAGAAAAACGCCCACACAGTTCATCCTGTGAGGGCGTGTCATCGCGGTGCCACCTCAGTTATGGAGTTTTCATGCTCCACATCTCATTTATCTATTTGCTGTCATTTAGATCCCTTTTAGCACGAGGAAGCATACTGGCTCATGGCAAAGTAAGCTAACAAAGTAATAAAAGTTCAACTAAAGGACAAAATGTTGACTCCAACAGCCCATTTCATAACTTCTCCTGCCTGTTTACAGCAACCACAGACTCTCTGAAAGGAGAGATATTACTACTCTTCTGCTGGGTAATTTATTTTCGTTTTTCTAGATAGTCGGCAATGGCTGCCACATCCTTGTCTCCACGACCAGATACATTGATAATGATGATTTGGTCAGATGACAATTGCGGAGCCCGCTTGATGGCTTCAGCAATGGCATGAGAACTTTCGATTGCCGGTAAAACGCCTTCCTTTTGTGTCAAGAGAAGCAAGGCATCCACAGCTTCATCATCTGTCGCTGCTACGTATTCTACTCGACCAGAATCTTTAAAGAAAGCATGTTCAGGACCAACTCCAGGATAGTCCAAGCCTGCTGAAATGGAGTAAACCGGTGCCACCTGACCATCTTCAGCAAAGACAGCGTAAGTCTTCATACCGTCCACTACTCCGACGCTTCCCTTGGTCATGGTCGCTGCATGCTGGTCTGTATCAAGGCCCCGCCCGGCTGCTTCAACCCCCACTAACTTAACTTCTTCATCTGCCACATACTGAGAGAAAGCACCGATAGCATTAGAGCCACCACCTACACAGGCAATGACATAGTCCGGCAAGCGGCCTTCCTTGTCCAAAATCTGACGGCGAGATTCTTCACTGATCACCTTTTGGAACTCATGGACAATCGTCGGATAAGGGTGAGGTCCGACAGCCGAACCCAAAACATAGAAGGCTTCCAAATCACTCATCCAAGCTCCAAAGGCTGCATCAACCGCATCCTTGAGGGTTTTGGTTCCTGTTTCCACAGCGTGAACAGTCGCCCCCATCATTTCCATTCGAAAGACATTGAGGCGCTGGCGTTCTACATCCTCTGCACCCATGTAAACATCGCACTTCATACCAAACTTAGCCGCGGCTGCCGCAGTTGCCACACCATGCTGACCAGCTCCAGTTTCAGCAATGACTCGGGTCTTGCCCATGCGCTTAGCTAGAAGAATCTGTCCCAAAACATTATTAAGCTTATGGGAGCCCAGATGATTGAGATCTTCCCGCTTCAGATAAATCTTAGCTCCGCCCAGGTGCTGGGTCAGACTTTCTGCATAGTAGAGCGGAGTCTCCCGGCCTGAATAATCTGCCAAATAATGCCGGTATTCATTTAAAAATTCTGGATCATCCTTATACTTCTCAAAAGTAGCTTCTAATTCATCCAGCAAGGTCTGGATAGGCTCCGGTACAAAGGAGCCGCCAAATTGTCCAAAATATCCTTTAGTTTCTGTCATCTTAATTGCCTCATTTCTTTATTTTCAAACAAAACAAAAGCCCACACACAGAAAAAATCTGTGTGAGGGCGTAAAATCGCGGTGCCACCTCAATTATGGAGAAAAGTATAGACTGCCTCCATATCTCTGTCTTGTCTAACAACAAGCTGCACTGTAAGGTGTGCTCACCGAATTTTTATTGCTTCAAATTCATTTTTTTGCATCAGCCCACTTCATAACCTTCCACTACCTGTTTCCACCAACCACAGGCTCCCTGAAAGTAGAAAAAATTATTACTTTTCTGATGATTTATTTCATTATAGGCCTTTCCCTTTTTCTTGTCAAGAAAAAATTTTATTTTTTCTTCTAAATCCAAACTTTTTCTTCACTAATCTGCCTTGAAAGCGTCGCCTTGGCGATTTTTCCAGATTTTCTGACCAAGCTGAAATGCCCGCCAAGCCAGATAACCACCCAAAGTATTGGTCCAGAGGTCATCAATCTCAAAGACTCGATTGGCATTGATAAGAAGGTCCAGCAGAATCTGAGTCACTTCGATAGACAGACTCATCCCAAAGCTCAGCCAGACAACCTTTTTTGTCTTCCGCAATTTCGGAAAGAGCCAAAGCAATTGGAAGATTAAGGGCGACAGCAAGAAGATATTGGCTAGATTTTGGATAAAGACCTTGACCAGCTGGATCCAAGAAGTAATCTCGCCAATGTTAACAACGGAATTAAAAGGGATTAACAAAACCACTATTCGACCAAAGTACTGGATACCTGGCGTCTCCATTCCCGGCTCTGGAACCTGAGGAATAAAGCACAGGATGCAAAGCATCAAGAAATAGAGTCCGCATCCTCCTACCAGCAATTTCCGCCCCTTAGCTGTCAGCTCACCGTCTGAAGTCAGATAAATTTTAAGGCTGAACATTTTCAACCAATGCTTTCTCACGATCTCGCTTCATAGTATTGGAACGCAGCTGGCCGCAGGCTGCATCAATATCTGTACCATGCTCCTGACGAACCACGCAGTTGACGCCGTTTTTCTTGAGGGTGTCATAGAAGGCCATCACGCGCTCTTTGGGACTGCGGCTGTATTGATCGTGCTCGCTAACGGGGTTGTAAGGAATGAGATTGACATAAGACAGCTTCTTAATGTTCTTAAGCAGCTCAGCCAGTTCCTTGGCCTGCTCTACACCGTCATTGACTTCATTGAGCATGATATATTCAAAGGTCACCCGACGGTTGGTGGTTTCGATATAATATTCAATGGCCGCAAAGAGCTTCTCAATCGGAAAGGCACGGTTGATTTTCATGATACTAGAACGTAGTTCATTGTTGGGTGCGTGCAGTGAAACAGCCAGATTGACCTGCACGCCTTCATTAGCAAAGTCACGGATCTTATGAGCCAGCCCTGAAGTTGAAACCGTGATATGGCGGGCACCGATGGCCAAACCTTTATCATCATTGACCGTCCGGACAAACTTCAAGACATTCTTATAGTTATCGAAAGGCTCGCCAATCCCCATAACGACGATGTGGCTAACCCGCTCGTCCTGACCACGCTCGTCAAAATACTTTTGAACCAGCATAATCTGCGCAACAATCTCACCATTATTAAGGTCGCGTTGCTTTTTTATCAAGCCAGAAGCACAGAAAGTACAGCCGATATTGCAGCCAACTTGGGTGGTCACACAGACAGAAAGTCCGTAGTGCTGGCGCATGAGCACCGTCTCAATCAGCATACCGTCCGGCAACTCAAAAAGGTACTTGACCGTACCGTCAGCAGACTCTTGGACAATACGCTGTTTAAGCGGATTGACAACAAACTGATCATTGAGCTTAGCAATCAAGTCCTTGGACAGGTTGGTCATTTCCTCAAATGACTGGACACGCTTGCGATAGAGCCACTCCCAAATCTGGCTAGCACGGAATTTCTTTTCTCCCTGAGCTTCCGCCCATTCAATCATTTCTTCTCGCGTTAAGCTATAAATCGATGGTTTCATGTTTCTCCTTTATTTCTGACGAATGACAAAATGGCGCTGCGATTGGCTAGATGCCGCTTGCTTTGTCTGTTTGCCTTGTTTCTGTTGTTTGTTCTTGTTTGCCTTTGGACGATTCTTTTTCTGCTCATCCTTCGTTTTTTTAGAGCCACGTTCCCTAGAAATTTCTGGATGTTTTTTGCCATCCGATTTTCTCTTATGGTGGGATTTTTTGTCAAAGGCGGCCCGTCTTGGCTGAGCATTTTCCAAAACAAAATAGGCGCAGCCATAATTACAATATTCTAGCAGATAGTCTTGCAAACGGCTGATTTTCTCTGCATTTTCCTTGGCTTTCTCATCCCGATAAAAACCGCGCAACCGCAACTGCTCATTGCCCCAGTCGCCGACAATATAGTCGAACTTGTTCAAAATTTCTGAAAAGCGCTGGTGAAAGGCCGTCAAGTCAAAGGCTTCTTTATAATTCTCCACTAATTCAAACTCAAATTTTTCTGCAATTATCTTGCTGCCCATTTGCTTAAATTCTGGGCCGGGGAATTTATTGTAATTATACAACTCAGGTGAAATCTCTTTACGCATACCTATCCTTTGTCATTCATCTATCTTACTTCATATTATTTTATCACAAAACAAGGGGAATTTATATTTTTTCAGAAGAAAAAGATCTTTCTGTAAAAAGTCAGACGATTTAATAAAAAACACCCTTCGTTCGTCTCTAAAAGACAAAAATCTTAGCCGAAACTAAGATTTTTTGGTTTTTTCTAAATAATCAATCGCATCCTGAAGGGTTTTGACAGGCACGATTTTCATATCCGTTTTGATTTCCTTGGCTGCTTCAAGCGCCGTTTCATAGTTGGTCTTGGCTTTGGGATTAGCCTTTTTTTCTTCCTCGCTGACAGGATTATCTGGAGCAAAAAAGATTGTCGCTCCGATCTTGGCAGCAGAGACGACTTTTTTGTCAATCCCACCAATATCACCGACCTTGCCTTCTCTGTCAATGCTGCCCGTTCCCGCAATCACGCGGCCGTCTCGCAGGTCTGGATTGGCTAGCTGAGTATAAATGGCTAGGCTAAACATGAGGCCAGCACTGGGACCACCGATACCTTCAGTTGAAAATTCAATCGGAACACTACTGTTGACTTCCGTGCGGTCAATCAAACTAATGCCAATTCCGTTTTTGCCATTTTCCAGCTTGATGATTTTTCCCGTCGCCGTCTTGGTTTTTCCATCTTCCTCGTAGGTCACTTTGACACTATCGCCCAGAGCCTGAGAATTGACATATTTGACCAGGTCTTCCGAGCTTTCAAAGGTCTTATCATTGACTCCCGTAACTGTATCCGCAATATTCAAAATTCCTTTAAAGGTCGAATTCGGAGCTACTTTTAAAACATAGACACCCAGATAGTTCATCTTGATGTCTTTTCCTGCAGCTTTGAGGCCTTGGTATTTGGCCATATTCTGCGACGTTTCCATATAAAATTGGTTGATGCGCATATACTCAGCATCACTCGAGCCACCTGTCATGTCCTGAGCCGAATAAATATCTGTAAAAGGGGTCAACCAAGCGTAGACCAGATGGGCAAAGGTTGCATGCTGGATCCCAACAGTTACAAAGTTATAGGAACCTGCTGCCTGGTCCTCTTTTCCATCCACAGTCAGAACCTTTCGAATGTCTTCTGCTCCCCCAGGCACCTCAATATAGTATGGCAATGGAACAATGAAAGAGAATAGGAAGAGCACAAGCACGATAATAGAGGCTACTCCAGCACAACCAACTACTGTTAAACCACGTTTATTTTCCTTCGTCATCTTTTCCGGATTTGTCATGTCATTATTCATCTTTTTTCTCTAACTCCTCAATCACACTCGCTGGTACATAGGCAGAAAGATCCTGCTGAAAAGCAATCAATTCCCGCATCGCCGAAGAACTGATATATCGGTAGGTCGGCTGACTCAGCAGAAATATGGTCTCCAAATCAGGTGCCAATTCCTTATTAAAAAAATGCAGGCCAGCTTCATAGTCCAAGTCCTGACCGTTACGTAGGCCACGGACAAGAGCAGTCACACCTAGTCTTTTTGCCACATCGACCGCCAATTCATCATGCGACGTGATGACTTCCACATTTTCCAAATGCGCCAAAGCCGCTAGAACCATTCTTTTTTTCGCATGGATGCTAAAAAATCCTTCTTTGTGAGGATTGTAGAAGATTCCCACATACAAGCGATCAAACAGCCGACTAGCCCGCTCAATCAAGTCCACATGTCCATTGGTAATGGGATCAAATGACCCAGTAAAGAGCCCGATTTTATCTGACATAGACCGTCACCTTTGAAATTCCATATATTTTTTGCTTCCAAATACCCAAGTCTGCGATTTCTTCTGGCAAATCAACCGACTTATCCGTCTCGCAAACAACCATAATATCCTCGCTCAAGAGCTTGCGCTCCGCCATTTTCTCAATATCCGCAATAATCTGCTCCTTGGCATAGGGCGGATCCAGCAGAACCAGATCAAACTGGCCAGTCAACCGCTCCAGCGCTCGACTCGACTCCATCTTAAATAGCTCAAAGCGCGCTGCTTCCTTGGTCATGGCAATATTTTCCGCCACGATAGCTTGCGCCCGCCGATCTTTTTCAACTAAAACAGCCGACTCCATACCGCGAGATACTGCCTCAATCGCCAGACTACCGCTACCTGCATACAAATCCAGCACCCGACCGCCATCAAAATAAGGCCCAATCATATTAAAAATCGCGCCCTTGACCTTATCTGTCGTAGGTCGCGTTGTCTTGCCATCTAATGTCTTGAGGGGTCTGCCCCCGTACTTTCCTGAAACAACTCTCATAAAAAACATTATAACAAAAATATTGAAAAGCTGATAGTAATTGCTAAAGCTGGACTTTATTCTCTAGCAAAAAACGGAAACAAGGCTATTTCCGTTCTAAGTTTGTTTTAGAATTATTTCGTCGGAGGCTAAAATGATCCGGCACTGGACCATCCCCTTCCTCGGACCAGGGATGGCAGCGACCAATTCTTGCAAATCCCATCAGCACCCCCTTGGCTCCGTGTTTTTCAATGGCTTCAATCATGTAATTGGAACAAGTCGGCCGAAAGCGGCAGGAAGGCGGAAAGGCAGGGGAAATAAAGCGCTGGTAAAATCGAACCGGCGCTATCAATATTTTCTTAATCATTTTTTCTTAGTTTTGGTCACAGCCAAGTTATGCAACTGGCTGACTTCCTTTTTACTCAATCGACGTGCTTCACCTGGCTTGAGCCCAGTTAAATCCAAATGTCCAAACTGAGTCCGTGAAAGCTTGTCCACTGGCAACCCCACCGCTTCAAACATCTTCTTGACCTGATGATTACGCCCTTCGTGGATGGTCAGTTGAACCACCGAGCGATTCTTCACTAGATCGACTTTCAGAATCTCATAGACAGCTGGCTTGGTTTTCTTACCCTCAATGACTAGACCGCGGGTCAGCGGACGCAGAACTTCCTTATTGGCTACACCCTTGACACGCGCCACATAGACCTTGTCAATTTCATTTCGCGGGTGAATCATTTCATCCGTGAAATCACCATCATTGGTCAAAATCAAGGCACCAGAAGTGTCCCAGTCCAGTCGGCCAACAGGATAAATCCGCTCCTTGACCTGTGGCAGTAAATCAACGACTGTCTTACGCCCCTTGTCGTCGGTCACACTGGAAATCACCCCGCGCGGTTTATTGAGCAAGTAGTAGACCTTTTCTTCATTGTAGATAGGCTGGCCTTCCACTTCCACTCGGTCACCAGACTTAATGGTGGTCGCTAGCTCACGCACCACCTGACCATTCACGGTCACTAGCCCCTGCTTGATCAATTCCTCAGCCTTTCTCCGGCTGGCAATTCCCGCATGGGCAATGTATTTATTGATTCTCATCGATATTGTCCTTTCACAAGATACAAAGACCATTTTCACAACTTTAACAGCTAGAAAAATGGCAAATAGGGAAAGCAGTTCCTCCCTCAAAGCTTGGTAATATTCAAAAAACGGTCCCTTTAGGATGAACTCATCACTCTCCGAAAAGCTGACTTTCCTCAGCAATGAGCTCCGCTTCGTCCACAATCGGCAATTCGTCCAAATGATTGATGCCCATATAGTCCAGAAAATAATCCGTCGTCACATAGAGATTGGGACGGCCAATGACTTCCTTCTTGCCATCTTCCCGAATCAGCTCAAAGGCTAGTAACTTCGAAATCGCCCCGCTGGAATTGACCCCGCGAATATCATCAATCTCCACCCTTGTAATGGGCTGCTTGTAAGCAATGATCGACAAGGTTTCCAGTGCCGCTCGGGATAAGCTCTGGTTAATCGGTGCCCGCGAATACTCTCGTAAAATCTCAGCAAATTCAGGCTTGGTGACCAACTTATAGGTCTTTGACGTTTCCAGCAAGGTCAAGCTGGAGTCAGGATTTGCCTGATAGTTCTCCGCCAATTTTTCCAAACTCTGGATAACACCAGTCGGCGGCAAGGAAAGGATTTCTGATAGCTGATGAACTTTCAAACCATCTTCCCCCGCCACAAAAAGCAGGGCTTCAATCTCTGCTAATTTACTCATTCTTTCTTCCTACTAAATAAATATTTCCAAAGTTTTCCTCCTGAATGACCTGCACCTCCTGCACCTTGACTAACTCCAAGGTTGCCAAAAAGAGCGTAATCACTTCATTCATGTCTTTGGTTTCTGCGAAAATATCCTGCAGGGCAAGGCGTTTGTGAGCCTGACAGCGCTGGCGCACCACTTCCATCATGTCCTCGATCTTATACTCATCTCGCACAATGGTCGTATGACTCTTAGAAAACTCCTCCTGCTTCTTGGTCATCACCTTGGAAAAAGCTAAAAAGAGATCAACGGCTGTCTTGTCGTGCAGGAGTTCAGCATCTTCATAGACCAATTCCAGCTTGGGCTTGGAGTAGTAAAGAGCCCGGTCCTCATGCTGGAGGGACATTTTCTGCCCCAGCAACTTGAACTTCCGATATTCCTCAATCTGACTCAGCAAGTCCTGCTCCAGATCATCTTCCAGATCCACCTGATCTACCACTTTGGGCAAGAGCTTGCGACTCTTGATTAGCATGAGCTGGCTGGCCATGACCATGTATTCTCCCGTTACTTCCAGCCGCATGGCCTGCAAGGTGGCCACATAAGCCAGATATTGCTCGATGACCTCGGTAATGGGCACATCGTAAATATCCATCTGATACTTGGATACGAGGTGGAGCAACAGATCCAGCGGTCCCTCAAAATCTTTTAACTTGATATCCATTCTTATCTGTATTTTTCTAATGTAATCACTGTCTTCAATCCCAGATCACGAGCAATGTCATAGATGCCGACACCTTTTTCCCGCTGACGCAGGATAAATTGCTCCCGCAGGCTTTGAGCCGACAAGCTGGCCTGCCCCTGCTCGATCAAGAAAGCTTCTAGCTGACGAAAACCCCACTGGCGTGAATAGGACTTGCCATTCTTTTCAAATAAATAAGTCCCTGTCAAATAATCGCCCAATTCGCTCGTCAGACTTTCAGGAATTTTAATAATCCGCTTCTGCCCAGCCTTCTCAATCCGTAAAACCTGAAAATCAAGATTGACATCTTCAACCTTGACCTGCAGGATTTCACTTGGCAAGAGACCCATTTCCAAAATCAAGAGCGCTATCAACCGACCTTGCGGTACCGCAGAAGTTTCCCAAAAGGCTGACAAGTCCATCAGCTCGCTTTCCAGTTCCTTGGAAATATAGACTTTTGGCAGGGTCAAGCGGTGAAATTCCCCAATCATCTTATTCTCATAAAGATAGTAAAGAAATTGATTGACCGCTGAGAGCTTCCGCTTCTGGACAGCTGCCTTGAAATCCTTGATAGAGGCTTGATAAATCCGCAAATTGGTTTCTGTCACCTTGCTGTGGATTTCATTGACAAATTGCTCCAAATCGTAGGAATAGGCTAATTTTGAATTTTCTGAGATATTTTTTTGTTCTAAAAAAGGAGTGATATGTTCTTTCATTTTTTGGAAATCTCATACTGACTCGTGAAGGTATGCATCAACGAGTTAACAGCTTTTAAAATCGACTTTCTAGTAATGATGCCATAAAAATGTTGTTCTTTATCCACAACAGGCAGGAACGACTCATCCACCAACTTGTGTAAAACGTCCGCAATCTTGTAATCTGGCTCGACAGTCAGACCATCCTTTCGTGTCATGTGGACAATGTCCATAGACATAAACTCTTCCTCTTCCAGCTCATGCTGCATCCGATAAGCCATGATATCCGTCAGAGAAATGGTGCCAACGAACTTTTTCTCCGCAGTCACCACTGGAATGCGTGAATAGGTCATCTGGCTAAGCAAGAGAATGGCATGATCCACATTGTGCGTGTCAATCATGACCGCCAGATTCTCCCCCGGCGTCAAAAAAGTGTCTTCCAAATCCAGAAGGTAGGCTTCAAATTCCTTAGCAATCATCGGGCAAACTCCTTGGACAAGCTTGGATAGAGTTCATGATTTCGCGTATAGAAATCAATTTTAAAGCGATCATCGTCAATCTCTACTTTAGCATAGAGACGCTCATTGATTGAGCCACGAGGTTGGCTAATGGAGCCCGGATTGAGAAAGAGAGTCTTGCCTTGCATCCAAGCATCTGGAATATGCAAATGGCCATAGAGACAGATATCTGCACCCACTTCCTGAGCCCAGAGATCCAACTTTTGGAAGCTAAAGTTGATATTGAAAAGGTGCCCGTGGGTCTGGGCAATAATGGTCCCATCCAAATCTGTCACTAGCCGCTCTGGATAACCAGGATAAAAGTCCATATTCCCCGCTACGACATGAATTCCTTCCCAGACTTCATCCTCAAAAGGTAATTCTGAGTCTCCATCATGGAAAATAGCATCGACTTTTCCTAGATAATGATCTTTCATTTCTTCGACAATGGCACGGTCCCCATGGGAATCGCTCATTACGATGATTGTTTGCTTTGCCATGCTGGAAATACCTCCATTAATTTTTGCACTGCTTGCGCACGATGGGACTGAGCATTTTTCTCTTCGATTGTCAGCTCAGCTGATGTTTTTCCTGTCTCTCCGACCAAGAACAAAGGATCATAGCCAAAGCCATTTTCACCCTTTGGCTCATGGGCAATGTAGCCCGGCCAATCCGCTTCGACCACCAAGGATTCCTTATCTGGACTTGCGACCACCAGAGTCGTGTGGAAATGAGCAGAGCGGTCTTTAATATCAAAAACCATGGCCAGCTCATGCAGGAGCTTGATATTGTTTTCGTCATCTGTTGCACCAACACCAGCAAAGCGAGCTGACCAGACGCCTGGTAGACCTCCCAAGACATCCACTTGCAGACCTGAATCATCTGCTAACACCATTTTGCCAGTCAACTGGCTAATCGTTTCAGCCTTGAGGCGGGCATTTTCTTCAAAGGTCATGCCTGTTTCAGCCACCTCTGGCAAATCAGGATAGTCATTCAGATTTTCCACCTCATAGCCCAACTTCCCGAAAAGCTTGCGAAACTCTGCTGTCTTGCCCTCATTGCGCGTCGCAATCAAGAGGGTGTCTTTGACATCTTTTGCTCCCAGAAAGGCTTGTAAATCCACACCAGTTTGTGGCAGATGGACATAGAGCAATTTGCCCCCTTCAACCAAGAGAAGGGCTCCCTGTCGCTGCAACAATTCCAACTTTCGATCCGTTTCTTGGTTTAAAATATCCAGCAAGAAGGTCAAAAAGCGAAAGGCTGAGCCATAGCGAATGACCGTGATATTTAAGGGCAGGCTTAGCTCTTCTTCCGCAAAAATACTCTCTAAGCGGTCTAAAATATCAGAAGCTTCGGCTGGCACTCGCTCAAATTCACTATAAGAGGCACTTTGCCCCCACTCAGCTACATACCAGTCAGAGGCATCTTTGTATTCATAAATATTTTTTGTCATAAGGTCACATGCTCCACATTGACTTTCAGATTCAGCCAGTTTTCTGCGATTTCCGCAAATCTCTTAGCATTGGCTGTAGTATAAAAACGATGATTCAGTTCGTGCTTTTCACGGCTACGATTGATTTCAAAATAATTGAGCAGGACAGAAATATCCCGGACACATTCAGCCCCGCTGTCAATCAGCTTGACGCTCGGCCCCATCATATTTTGAATAATCGGCCGGAGTAAAGGATAATGAGTACAGCCCAAGACAAGGGTGTCCACCTTGCTCGCCAGAGGATGAAGTGTCTCATAGACCACCTTTTTAGTCAGGCTGGACTGGAGCTCATTTGACTCCACCAGCGGGACAAACTTAGGACAAGCCAAGCTCTGCACCTCCATCTCAGGAGATAGGGCCTCAATCTTTTTTCGGTAAATGTCGGACTGAACCGTCATAGGAGTCCCGATGACCCCAATCTTGCCACCAGTCGTAGACTTGATAGCAGCGCTGGCTCCGGGCAAAATCACACCGAGGACAGGAATGTCCAACTTAGCCTTGACTTCCTCCCAGACAACAGCTGTGGCAGTATTGCAAGCAATGACAATCATCTTGACATCTTTGGTCAAGAGAAAATTGACCAACTGCCAAGTATAGTCTCGAATCTGCTCCGCCGGCCTAGGACCATATGGAGCCCGAGCCGAATCACCTATATAAACCACTTCCTCATGGGGGAGTTGCCGCATCAATTCACGGACAACAGTCAGACCGCCCACCCCAGAGTCTAAAAATCCAATCGGTCGGTTATCCATATAGTCTTCTTTCTAAAACAAGGGATTGGAAGCCTAGCCCAAATCCCCATTTTTTATATAGAAATCTCCGTCTGCCACCAAAGGGCGGCTGAGAGAAGCTTATTTTTTGTTTTTATTTTTAGCAACTGCTGCTTTTTGTTGGTTGATAATTTGACGGTAAACTTGTTGAACGCGTGCTTCACTTGGTTTTTGACCATTGGCACTGAGCAACATCCGCACCGCTTCTACATTAAGACGTGGATTTTCCGCAAATTCCTTCTCAACCTGACGGCGAAGTAAGTACATACCAAGCAAAATCCCACCAAAGAAAGCCAGCATAATCAATAAAATTGCTAACAATGTATTCATAATAATCCGAACTCCTGTTTCATTTTTTACATTACTCTTAATTATACCAAATTATCTCTATTTTTCAAAATCAAAGCCGTAGAGAGTCGCGAAATAATCTTCTGGCCTTTCTGCCCGACGAATCATACGAGCCTGCCCATTTTCCTCTAGGAGAATCTCGCTAGAGCGCAGTTTGGCATTGTATTGGTAGCCCATGGAGAAGCCGTGGGCACCAGTGTCGTGAATGACCAGCGTATCGCCAATCTGACTGACAGGCAACTCCCGCTGGATGGCAAATTTATCGTTGTTTTCGCAGAGGCTGCCGACCACATCGACAATCTCCGTCGCTCCTTCTGGCCGATCCATATTGGTAATATGGTGATAAGCTCCATACATAGCGGGACGCAGGAGATTGACCGCAGAAGCATCCACTCCCAGATAAGTCCGATAAGTTTGCTTTTTGTGCGTCACCTTGGTCACCAAGAGACCAAAAGGCGCTAGCATAAAACGCCCCAACTCTGTGAAAATTTTGACCTGACCCAGACCAGCTGGTGTCAAGATTTCCTCATAGGCCTGACGAACTCCTTGACCGATGACCGCAATGTCATTTTCCTCGCCATCAGGCTGATAGTTGACCCCGACACCGCCAGACAGATTGATAAAGTCTAGCTTAATTCCTGTTGCTTCTAAAATCTCAACAGCCAGCTCAAAAAGCTGCCGAGCCAGTGCTGGATAGTAGTCATTGCTGACAGTATTGGAGGCTAAGAGGGCATGGATGCCGAATGTCTCTGCTCCCAGCTCCTTAAGCTCTTTGAAAGCCTGAATCAGCTGCGCCTTGGTCATACCAAACTTGGCTTCCTCTGGATGATCCATGATACTAGTCCCAAGCTCAAAGACACCACCGGGATTGTAGCGGCAAGAGATCACCCTGGGAATTCCAGCCACTTCCTTCAAGAAAGCCACGTCTTCGTAAGCATCTAGATTGATGGTCGCTCCCAACTCCCGCGCCAGACGAAACTCCTCGGCTGGCGTATTATTGGACGAAAACATGATCTCATCCCCAGCAAAGCCCAGCTTTTGGCTCATGAGCAGCTCCACATAGCTGGCACAGTCCACACCACAGCCCTCTTCCTTGAGGATTTTTAAAATAGCAGGATTCGGTGTCGCCTTGACGGCAAAATATTCCTTAAAACCAGGATTCCAAGCAAAAGCCTCGTGCAAAGCCCGCGCTCTCGCTCGAATCCCCTTCTCATCGTAAAGATGGAAAGGCGTTGGGAATTGCGCGGTCAGCTCCGCCAAGCGATCACGACTGATAAATGGAGTTTTCATACACGCTCCTACTTTCTCTTTTACTGACAATATTATATCACAAGTGTGGGTTTGGGAGGAGAAAAAATAGGCTCCAGAATTTCTACAATGGTTTTATCCATCACAGAAACCCGAGAGCCTTTAAATGAATCCTATTTTTGCAAATTATATTCCTCTTTAGTTTTATCAATATTATTTACTAATTTTGGTTGTCGAAACTTCACCTCGCTAATATTACTCTCATTTAGTCTATTAATTTTCATATAATAATAAATATCATCTTTATAAGGAGATAAAAGTTTGTATTGAGGAAATCTTATCTGAATAGGATTCTTTTGTTTTGTTCTTACTATAGTCTTTCCTTTATCATCAATCAAAGCAATATCATAAGTTATTAAACTTGCTTTGTCGACTAAAATGTTAAATTTGAAATAATTTTTTCCTTCCACTAGTTTTTGATCAATAATAAAGTTATAATCCTGTTTATATGGCTTAACTAATTCAAGCACTGGGACAATAGGTTTATCGAGCGGTCCTCCATTAAATCCAAGATTTCTACTGAATTTTCCCTCTGAACTTAAATATGGTATGACTATCTGACTTTCTTCATGATCAGAGCGTATAGTAATTTTAATATCTTGTTTATAATCAGGAATTTTATCATCAAAATGTTTTTTTATTTTAGAATCGGATAAGTCGATTTTAAATATTGATTCAATATCACCTCCCATTAATGGTTTACCAGCTATTGATCCACTCCTAATGATACTGGTACTATTATCTATTGAATTATGGTATATAATATCAACTTTATATTCTTTTGCGTTACTCTGTTGAGTTCCATTATTAAATCTGTAAAAATCTACAATCTGAGTATCATTATTAAAACCATTCTGAATAACTAAATCAACATATTGATAAGGTTCGACAGATACATTCGTTAAAATAAACTTGTGAATTGTACTCTCAAATTTATTATTTTCGATAATAAATTTAGCTTGAACATAATTTTCTAAAACATTTGTATCATCACTTCGTAATTCCTCACCATTAACAATTTTGGGAACATTTATAAAGTTCTTGTTTGTTATTTTAACGTTTCCAAAATATTTTCTAACGTTACTAAAAATAATAGGAAGAACAATTAAAATCAATCCAACTATTATAGGAGCAATTATCCAGTTAATTAG
Organism: Streptococcus cristatus ATCC 51100; assembly: GCF_011612585.1. Taxonomy (NCBI): domain Bacteria; kingdom Bacillati; phylum Bacillota; class Bacilli; order Lactobacillales; family Streptococcaceae; genus Streptococcus; species Streptococcus cristatus. Next base: position 1,487,788 of record NZ_CP050133.1, read on the forward strand.
TTTCTCGTGTTGATTAATCCATTGCCTCAAATTAGCAATCATATTAGAAATTGCAGTCATATTTTCCTCATCTCATCAATCCGCGCTACGGTCGCGTCGTACTTAGCTTGGTAGTCGGCTTGTTTGTCGCGTTCTTTTTGGACAACTTCTGGCTTGGCATTGGCTACGAAGCGTTCGTTAGAGAGCTTCTTACCGACCATATCCAGTTCTTTTTGCCATTTAGCGAGTTCCTTATCGAGACGAGCCAGTTCTTCTTCGACATTGAGGAGATCTGCGAGTGGCAGGTAGATTTCTGCTCCTGTGATGACGCTTGACATTGCGAGTTCAGGTGCAGAGATGGTTGATGCAATTTCTAAGTGCTCTGGATTTGTGAAGCGTTTGATGTAGTTGACATTGCTGTTAAAGAAGGCTTCCAAGTCACTATCGCTAGTCTTAACAAGGATTGTGATTGGCTTACTTGGGGCTACGTTTACTTCCGCACGCGCATTCCGAACGGCACGGATCAAGTCTTTGAGGCTTTCGACACCTGTGTGGGCAACAAGGTCTTCAAAGGCTGGATTTACAGTTGGATATTCTGCTGTCACGATCGAACCTTCTGAGATTTGTCCAAAGATTTCCTCTGTCACGAATGGCATGATTGGGTGGAGAAGACGAAGGATCTTGTCCAAGGTGTAAAGGAGAACAGAGCGTGTGATGACTTTCTCTTCTTCATTATCGCTGTAAAGGACTTCCTTAGTCAACTCAACGTACCAGTCCGCAAACTCATCCCAGATGAAGTTGTAGAGGATGTGACCAGCCACACCAAACTCAAACTTGTCAAAGTTGGCAGTTGCTTTTCCGATGGTTTCATTGAGGTTGTGGAGAATCCAGCGGTCTGTGACATTACCAGCTTCCTTGTTGACAACTTTTTCCACATTGGCAGTTGCTTGCTCGAGAGTCAAGCCTTCATTGTTCATGAGGATGTAGCGAGAGATGTTCCAGATCTTGTTAATGAAGTTCCATGAAGCATCCATTTTCTCGTAAGAGAAGCGGACGTCTTGACCTGGTGCAGAACCGTTTGAAAGGAACCAACGCAGGCTATCTGTTCCGTACTTATCAATAACATCCATCGGATCAATCCCATTGCCCAGTGATTTAGACATCTTACGGCCTTCCTCGTCACGAATCAGACCATGAATCAATGCATTTTTGAATGGCGATTTGCCAGTAAATTCCAAACCTTGGAAAATCATTCGAGATACCCAGAACGGGATAATATCATAACCAGTCACCAAAGTTGATGTTGGATAATAACGTTTGAAGTCTTCTGAGTCGACATCCGGCCAGCCCATGGTAGAGAATGGCCAAAGAGCCGAACTGAACCACGTATCCAAGACATCTTCGTCCTGAGTCCAACCTTCACCTTCTGGAGCTTCTTCGCCGACATATATTTCACCCTCGGCATTGTACCAAGCAGGGATTTGGTGACCCCACCAGAGCTGACGAGAGATTACCCAGTCGTGAACATTTTCCATCCATTGAAGGAAGGTATCGTTGAAACGAGGTGGGTAGAATTCTACCTTGTTCTCTGTATCTTGGTTGGCAATAGTATTCTTAGCCAATTGGTCCATCTTAACGAACCATTGAGTAGACAAGCGTGGTTCAACCACAACACCTGTACGCTCTGAGTGACCAACACTGTGGACACGTTTTTCGATTTTAACGAAGGCACCAATTTCTTCCAACTTGGCAACGACTGCCTTACGAGCTTCAAAACGGTCCATACCTGCAAACTCGAAGGCAAGCTCATTCATAGTTCCGTCGTCGTTCATGACGTTGACTTGCGGCAAGTTGTGACGTTGACCAACCAAGAAGTCGTTTGGATCGTGGGCAGGCGTGATTTTCACGACACCAGTACCAAATTCAGGATCTGCGTGCTCATCCCCAACGATTGGAATCAATTTATTAGCAATTGGAAGGATGACATTTTTACCAATCAAGTCCTTGTAGCGTGGGTCTTCTGGATTGACCGCAACGGCAACGTCCCCAAACATGGTCTCAGGACGAGTTGTCGCCACTTCAAGGGCGCGTGAGCCGTCTTCTAGCATGTAATTCATGTGGTAGAAGGCACCTTCAACATCCTTGTGAATTACTTCGATATCAGAAAGGGCTGTGCGAGCCGCTGGGTCCCAGTTGATGATAAACTCACCACGGTAGATCCAACCTTTCTTGTATAGATCCACAAAGACCTTACGAACGGCTTTTGACAAACCTTCGTCAAGAGTGAAACGCTCACGAGAGTAGTCTACAGAGAGCCCCATCTTACCCCATTGTTCCTTGATTGTAGTGGCATATTCGTCTTTCCATTCCCAAACCTTATCGAGGAATTTTTCTCGACCGAGGTCGTAACGTGTAATGCCCTCACCACGCAAGCGCTCCTCAACCTTAGCCTGAGTCGCAATCCCCGCGTGGTCCATACCAGGAAGCCAAAGCGTATCGAAACCTTGCATACGTTTTTGACGGATAATGATATCCTGAAGAGTCGTATCCCAAGCGTGACCAAGGTGAAGTTTCCCAGTTACGTTTGGTGGTGGAATGACGATCGAATAAGGCTTAGCCTTTTGATCGCCTGAAGGCTTGAAAACATCAGCATCAAGCCATTTTTGATAACGACCAGCCTCAACCTCGGCTGGATTGTATTTAGGTGAAAGTTCTTTAGACATGTTTTTGTCCTTTCTATTCTATTTTTTTAAATCATGAAGTAATTTTTCTTTTATTAAATATTGAGCTGATGTTTTATCCGTATTTGGATTTCCTTTTGGTTTTAAATTACGATTTGTACTAAGGTAAATCGTACGTCCATTAACAACTAAAGTTTTTATTTCATTTTTTCTCCAACTAACATTGCTAGAAAATGACAACCATGAATATTCGTGTAATTTAGATAAATCATATTTAGAATCCGATTCTAACTGACTAAAAACTCTAGCAAAGTAACTTTTCACACTTTCGTCTTTTCTTGCATTATAATCAAACGAGTTATTTTCTGACTCACCTTTTTGTCTTGATATTGCCCAAGAAATATAAACTCCAATCGCAGTTACTATCACACCTGATAGCGAAATTATGTCACTTGTACTCATTTTCTATTTCCTTTCAATTATACAAATATCCCCATCCAGCTCAAGCTAGACAGGGACGAATGTGTTTATCCGCGGTACCACCCAATTTCGGGCAAGCGCCCGCAACTTTTCTCTTATTCTTTCTCTTTTATGACGGCGTTAAGTCGCTTTGGCATACGCTAGTATAGCCTGCAGCTCCTTGCCTAGTCCTAAAAGGAAACAAAAAGACACTTGTATTTCAATTTTTCATCCATCAGCAACCAGTTTTGACACATTTGTGGACTTCTCAGCACCGCCACTTTCTGTAAAATGCTTGACTCAAAACACCTCTGATGAACCTATTCTATCACCTTTCCAGCGAAAAATCAATAATTTCTCTCACCCAAAAGTCCATCTGGCAGGTCGTGAAATCCTTTGCCCGCCTGATAGTTGGCGAATTTTCCTAAAAGGAACTGGTAAGCATCTAGACGACTTTCATAGCGAATAGCCGCTTCCTTGGCCCTCTCGTCCTGGTCCGCCTCGTAGACTGCCTGACTCTCCTTGAGGGCCATCTCATTAATCATGACCTGGGTCTTGACCCAAGCTTCAAACTCCTGTAAAAATTCCTGTTCGTAACTCATTTTTCTCACTTTCTAACTGCAAATACCTAGTCCAAATCTCGGTAAAAATCACTGTCAATATCACGGAAGGGCTGAATGTCCTGTACATACTCCAGCACCCCTTGAAATTCACCGGCCTCATCCCGCACCGCCGCATAGGTCACATGGACAAACTTGCCCCGCGATTCCGACTTGAACCACATCTCAAACTTGTCCCGCTCTCCCTCGCGCAGAGCTTTGAAAATCCGCCGGACCTTATCCAAAAACTTGGGCGGGTGACAGAGCTCGACATCGCGCCCTATCTGGGACGGCGTCCGCTTGAAAATCATCTCGTCCGCCGGCACACTGTCATTATAATACTGGAAAATATCGTCCTTATTGACAAAGGTAATCTCCATGGGCAGATGGTCCAAAATCAGATTGGCCTCCGTCACCGACAGATAGCCATGGCCAAAAGGCTGCTGGGACTCCCGATTAAAGGCTTGCTCCTTCTTTTCCTTAGGCTTAAAGGAAATGGTGACCTGACCATCTGGCGTATCAATGACCTGCTCAAATCTGCCATCACTAGTCTGCTCTGTGCTTGCTGGCGCTTCGCTTCCTTCATCAGCAGCATTCCCAGCTTCCTCCTCCGAGAATGAGCGCCGCGCAGGAATCCATTTCTCCGTCGGCTTAATGATAGCATAGCCATAAGCATCACTCTCCTCAGCAATCTTGAGCCAGTCATCCTGATGAAAGGACTCAAGGAGTATCATGAGAAGGATGGATTCTTCCTTGAAAATCATAGCTTCAAACTCAGCAGCAAAAACCTCAAACTTGTCCTTGACCTCTTGAATCGAAGTATCCGGCAGTTGCTCTGCAGCAATCTTAGCCTCTTGGAAAAGTTCGCGAATCTGGTCATCTACTCCCCACATGACCTTGGGCGGCGAATCGTGGCCGTAGCTCTCCATGATAGGAAACATGAGCTCTTCCTTGCGCTGATAGTGGATATCAAACTGTCCCACCAAACCCAGCTGGCGTTGGAGACCCTTGCGGATTTCAGGAAGAAGCTCCTCATCTTCTGTACTTTCATAGGTGGATAGGAGCCTGCGAACCCGCATAAGGGCAGCCCGCAGCGCTAAATTTTCCTGCTTGAAGATCTGAACAGGATGGCCTGGATGGTCGGTATCAGCCACCTCCACATCCTGAATGGCACCTTTAAAGAGGTTGGCATGGACATTGCAGAGGGACATGACATCTTCGAAAGTCACTCCCGTATCCGAGTTCATCAGCTCATGCTCCATCAGGCTGATTTCGATAGCGGACACACCAGCAAAATGCTCATTGAAAAGCTCCTGAACGGACTCTGCAGAAGCTCCATTATGTAGGTCCAGCAAGATTGACTTGAGGACTTCAATGCGTTCAGTAGCCATTTCTAAATCCCCACCACTTCATAGCCGTTTAATTCCAGCGTTTGCTTGATTTTATCCAGGTCAATGCCATTCATGCTGGCTCCTTTTTTGATAGAAACCATGCGCCCGACTGTATTGCGCATGACAGGATTGGCCAGAGGCTTAAAGCCCAACTCGACCAAGACATCTAAAACTTCAGGCTGCTTCTCAATCACTTCTGCCACTGGAATAGACAAATCAATCACATTATCCATATGCCCTACCTCCGTGTATTTTTTATTATTATATCACAAAAGATGCGTCCAATAAAAATCCTTTCCATCACTTGCTCAAATCCAAGCTTGGAGTATATAACAAATTCTAATAGGCTATAAGTTATTGTTATAAGGACACTGATAAATTTAATTTCACAAGGAAAGGCTATTCTTATCAACCATTTCTGAGATTTCTTTCACAAACTCCTGGCTTTTGCCAGATTACAGCTTCATTGAAAACGCTTTACTATAGTGATATAATGATTTTAAATACAGAATAAAGGAGTTGCCCTATGTCTATTACAAAATTGTTGAATATCAAGTACCCTATTTTCCAAGGAGCTATGGCTCAGATTTCCCACTACCAACTGGCGGCAGCTGTTTCAGAAGCTGGCGGACTGGGAATCATTGCTTCAGGTGGAATGACGGGTGAGCAGTTGCGCGAAGAAATCCGTGAACTGCGTAAATTGACTGACAAGCCATTTGCCGTCAATGTCATGCTCATGATGAAAAATATCAAGGAGATTGTGACGGTCATCATTGAAGAAAAAGTTCCTGTCGTAACGACTGGGGCTGGTACACCAAAATTCATCATGCCTTATCTGAAAGAGGCAGGTATCAAGGTAATCCCTGTTATTGCCAGTGTCAAACACGCACAAAAAATGCAAGAGCTCGGAGTTGATGCCGTGATTGCTGAAGGTTCTGAAGCTGGTGGCCACATCGGTGAAACCAATACTATGGCTCTCATTCCTCAGATTGTTGACTCCGTTGATATTCCAGTCATCGCTGCAGGTGGCGTTGCCGATGGTCGTGGTCTCGCTGCCGCTTTTGTCCTCGGTGCACAAGGGGTTCAGATGGGAACTATCTTCCTAGCTTCTGAAGAATGCCCAATTTCAGCAGGCTACAAGGATGCCATTGTCGCAGCCAATGACACTGCTACTGCCGTTACTGGTCGTATTGCTGGTGCACCGGTTCGTTGTATCCGCAATGAAATGACCGACCACTATATCGAACTAGAAAACAAGGGCACCAATCGTGATGAACTCGAAGAAATCACCATCGGTTCTCTTTCTAAAGCTGTTTATGAAGGAGATACCGTGCATGGCTCTATGATGAGTGGCCAAATCGCAGGCTTAGTCAAGGAAATTCGTCCATGTAAAGAAATCCTCGACACAATCGTTGCCGATGCCCAAAAGGTTCTCCAAAACACTGAAATCAAGCTATAATCCTCTAACTCAAAAGAGAGTGGGACAGAAATCGGTAATTCGTTAGAATTCGATTTCGTCGTCCCACCTCCGCACAGTTGAGTAGGGCTATAAAAGCTGATGAAATCAGCGTAGTAGAGCCCACTCAACCACTGCGTCTTGCTCGATAATCCAAAGACAATTGAGAGGCTAGGACTTTTGTCCCAGCCTCTTTTGCTGTTCATTTAGGCTTGTTTCTAAATAAATCGCTCTTTTACTTGTCTTTTTTGACCAATTTCACGACTGCTTCGGTTCGAGCGGTATGGGGAAACATGTCAACTGACTGGATGTAGTGGACATCGTATACCTGACATAGCTTGACCAAATCGCGCGCCAAGGTTGAGACATTGCAGGAAACATAGACCATCTTTTCAGGTGCATAGCGAACAATCATCTCCAGCAGCTTATCGTCCAGACCCGTTCGCGGCGGATCGACAATCAAGGCATTCGCTCGATAGCCCTCAGCATACCAGCGAGGAATGATCTCCTCTGCCGTTCCAGCCTCGTAGAGCGTATTGTCAAAGCCCATCCGTTTCGCATTGCGCTTAGCGTCTTCAATGGCCTCAGGGATGATGTCCATGCCCCGCAGAGACTTGACCCTTTTAGCAAAGGCAAAGCCGATGGTCCCTACCCCGCAATAGGCATCAATCAAATGGTCTTCTTCCGTCACATCCAAAGCCCTGACCGCCTCCCCATAGAGCACCTCTGTCTGCTCAGGATTGAGCTGATAAAAAGCACGAGGCGACAGGGAAAACTCATAGTCCAGCACACCCTCTTGAATGGCTTCCTCGCCCCAGATAATCTCTGTCTTATCCCCGTAAATCTCACTGGACTTGCTCGTATGATAATTGACCGCTACTGTCTCCAACTCAGGAAATTCAGCCACTAGGTCTCGAACGACTGGAGAAAAGTCCAGCTTGCGCCCTGTCACAAAAATCATCTGCACCTGACCCGTCTTTCTGGCTCTGCGAATCATGACAGTGCGTACCCCAGCAGTCTTTCTCTCATCATAGATGGGCAGCCTGTATTTACCTAAAAGCCGAGCCACCTTATTGACAATAGCCTGCGTTACCTTGTCCTGAACCAGACAGTTTTTCAGCGAGACCAGATAGTGGGAATTCTGGGCATAAAGCCCCGCCTTAACCTCATCCTTAAATTTCCGAGTCTGAAACTGCAGCTTGGCCCGGTAATAGAGTGGCTCCTGCATGCCAATGGTTGGACGAATTTCATAGTTTTCATAGCCAGCTGGTGCAAACTTTTTCAGAGCCTGACGCAGCAAATCTTCCTTAAATTCCAATTGCTTGTCATAGTGGAGGTGCATGATTTGACAGCCCCCGCAGCTTTCATAAATTTCACAAGGCGCTTCCACCCGAAATTTCGACCGCTTGTTGATGGTCAAGAGCTTGGCCTCGATAAAATTCCGCTGCACCTTGGTCACCTGACAGTAGACTTCTTCACCTTTCAAAGCACCGGGCACAAAGACCAGCGTTTTCTTATAAAATCCAATTCCTTCCCCATTGATTCCCATTTTCTTGATTTTTAGGGGAATTCTTTGCTTCACTTTTACATTCATGCCTCTATTATACCACGCTAGAGTCGATTCGTTGAGAATATGTTACAATAAAAGTATGAAAGCAGAAAAAATATCCCTTCCACTAGCCCAATTCCCTGAGCAAATCCGAACTTATCTAGAGGGAGCCAATTTTTACGACAGCTCCTCACATTCAAGCGCCCGTGTTTTCTATGCCGATACGGGCTATTATTTGAAAATTGACCAAAAAGGCAAGTTATCCCAAGAAGCCACACTTGCCAAATGGTTTGAGAAGCAAGAACTCGGTGTGCCTGTCATTCACTACCTATCAGCAGATCATGACTACCTGCTGACTAGAGAAGCCGAGGGCAAGGATGCCCTAGCCTTTCTTCAACAGCCAGAAGAGCTTTGCCAAACAATAGCTGCCGCACTCAAAAAACTTCACAGCATCCAACCCCAGCATTTCCCAATCCAGCATCGCCTCCAACACTATAAAGAGCAGGCAGAGGAAAATTATCAGAAAGGTTGCTTTTATCAAAAAGCCTTGCTGCCTCAATTTCACATCCAAAGTCGTGAGGAAGCCTACCAGCTTATCCAAGAACAGGGACACCTATTGACGACGGACGCCCTGATTCATGGAGATGCCTGCTTGCCTAATTTCATTCTGAAAGACGCTTCCACCTTCTCCTGCTTTATCGACGTTGGTCTCGCTGGCCTCAGCGATCACCACATTGATCTTTACTGGGCGATCTGGTCTCTTACTTATAATTTATCTGACCCACAATACGCAGAGCTCTTTCTTGACTACTATGGCCGGAAGGATGTTGATACAGACAAACTTCGCTTGATAGCTGCCTTTGAAGCATTTGGCTAAAAGAAAGGATTTTACCAAAATCTCTTATGAAAATCACAAAAATCGAAAAGAAAAAAAGACTCTACCTCTTGGAGTTGGACGACAGTGAAAAGCTCTATATTACAGAAGACACTATCGTCCGCTTCATGCTGTCTAAAGGGATGGAAATCACGGAGCAGGAGTTAAAAGAGATTCAAACTTATGCCCAATTTTCCTATGGAAAAAATCTAGCCCTCTACCATCTCTCCTTCAAGCAAAGGACTGCCAAGGAAGTTAATGACTACCTGACCCAGCACGATATCCAACCAGACGTCATCAGCCAAGTCTTGGACGCTTTGAAAAAAGATAATTGGATCAACGACAGAAAATATGCCAATTCTTATATCCAATCCAACCTTCTCACTGGTGACAAGGGCGCTTTTGTTCTCAAGCAAAAACTCAGTCAAAAAGGGATTTCTAGCACTATTATCGAAGAAGAGCTAAGACAATTTGATTTCCCTGAAGTAGCTGAGCGAGTTGCTGGGAAACTTTTAAAGAAATACCAAGGAAAGCTTCCTAGTAAAGCTTTGCAAGATAAAATCCTCCAAGCTCTGATAAACAAAGGTTTTTCCTATGGACAAGCCAAAAACGCCTATCAGCATTTGGAAATTGAAGAAGACCAGGAAAACCAGCAAGAGCTACTCTATAAAGAGCTAGACAAACAATACCGCAAGTACTCCAAAAAGTACGAGGGCTACGACTTAAAACAGCGTCTGACCCAAGCTCTGGCCCGCAAAGGCTATGATTTTTCGGACATTGCCAGCGCTCTAAGAGAATATCTTTAAGATTTTCTATGAAAACTTAGGCATTTTTATGAAAATATGTTACAATAAAGAGGATAAACTTATAAATTGTAGAAAGTTGGTAGGTTATGAAACTTCCCAAAGAAGGCGACTTTATTACAATTCAAAGTTATAAGCATGATGGGAATCTTCACCGCACTTGGCGAGATACCATGGTACTAAAGACAACAGAAAATGCCATTATTGGCGTTAATGACCACACACTGGTAACAGAAAGTGATGGCCGGCGCTGGGTAACACGAGAGCCTGCCATTGTCTATTTTCATAAGAAATATTGGTTTAATATCATTGCCATGATTCGTGATAATGGTACTTCATACTACTGCAACCTTGCCAGCCCCTACTATCTGGACAATGAAGCCCTTAAGTATATCGACTATGATTTAGATGTCAAGGTCTTCACAGACGGAGAAAAACGGCTGCTTGATGTGGAAGAGTATGAGCGTCATAAAAGGCAAATGAACTATTCGGATGATTTGGATTTCATTCTCAAGGAAAACGTCAAGATTCTGGTTGACTGGATCAACAACGAACGCGGTCCCTTCTCCGATGCTTATGTGAAAATTTGGTACAAACGTTATGTTGAACTAAAGAATCGATAAAGTTGTCAAAGAGCGCAAGCTCTTTTTTCTTGCTTTCTTTCTCAAAAATCCTTTGTCTAGCAAGGAAGCAATTTCTTGCAATTCCTACTTATTTCTTGTATGATAGAACCATCAATGCTGCTAGTAAAGCACTAGAGGACCAATTTCTGCTCCTCCATAGCAAAATTTCCAGAAAGGAGTGAGTCTCATGGCTTTTACCAATACTCGTGGTCGCTATGCCAGCTTTGGCGCTATCACTAGCCTCCCAGATGATGTGATTGACACTTTCTGGTACATCATCGACAACTTCCTTAAAGATGTTTTCCCTTTGAATAATCTGATTCGCTTCGAATTGATCAATAACGAAGGGAAGCTGACTTTTCGTTTTTCAGAGGACCATCTCGATACACTCATCTCCTTTGATTTCACCTATAAATTTGACCCGTTCTATCCTCGCATGATCTACGTTGTGGATAATAACGGCAGAGAGACGGTCATGTTAGCCGATGAATACTCCATGTTTTAAGAAAGCAAAATCCAGTTGAGACACCGTCACTATGAGCGGTTTTTCAACTGGATTTTTTTATTTTTTGTAAATCATTTTGATATGAGGCGTCGATTCAAAGATAAAGGGTTCTCCTTGACTTACAAAGCCGAATTTTTCATAAAGCCCCATGACTTGTTCCTGAGCTTCAATCTCAATCATTTTTCCCGGCCACTTTTTCTCACAAAGAAGCAAGATTTCCTCTACCAATCTATTCCCTAGGCCCTTTCCCCGGGCTGACGGGGCCGTCACAAGTCGACCAAAAACGACTTTTTCATCTTCCTCAAACACGCGAGCATAGGCCTCTACTTCCTCTTGTTTATTAACATGAAAAATGTGAACAGCTTTTAAGTCTTTTTCATCCAATTCATGGTAGATTCGCTCTTGCTCGACGACAAAGATATCGATTCGCAGTTTTAAAAGCTTGTAAAACTCTAGCGTGTCCAACTCTTGCAAATATTTTTTATACCACATACTTGTTTCCGTCCTTGCTTTATTATATAATCATTGTAAATGCAACTATCAAAGGAGTTCTTATGGATTATCGTCAGTTATTTCGTCAAATGGGATTCATCTCTCGTCAAGCCATGATGAGAATGAACCAAGAAGCTAGCCAATACGGGCTTGATAATAATCTCTTTCTCATTCTTACTCGCATTGTTGAACATCCTGCCATCCATCAATCCCAGCTGGCAGAGCTGGTTCAGATTGACAAGACTACCCTAAGCCGGTCTCTAAGAAAGCTGGAGGAAAGAGGCTTGATTGTCAAAAAGACCAAAGCTCAAAACAAGAAGTTCAAGGAGCTCTATCCACTGACTCCTGCACTAAAAGTATATGATAAGCTGATTGGCTACGAGGACAGATATATTCAGGCTAGTCTGCATAAACTGACTTCATCTGAACTCTTTCAGTTGGATCATATCTTACAGAAAATTCAGAGCTCCCAACAAGAAGAAGTATAACACAATATAGTTGCATTTGCAACTATTTGACACTAAAAACTAAAGCTATTAAAAGCGGCTGCTTGCAAGTAACTGAGAAGACACCCTCGTCTCTGCATGCAAAACCGCCTTAATAGCTTTTTAAGTTAGTTGATTGAAATCCCAGATCTGATCCATCCAGCCTTCATAGAAATCAGGCTCGTGGCAAACCATGAGAATGCTGCCCTTGTATTCTTTCAGAGCGCGTTTGAGCTCTTCCTTAGCATCTACATCCAGGTGGTTGGTCGGCTCGTCCAGAACCAGAACATTATTTTCTCGGTTCATGAGAAGACAAAGGCGGACCTTGGCCTGCTCGCCACCTGAAAGAACCTGAATCTGACTCTCAATATGCTTGGAAGTCAAGCCACATCTAGCCAGAGCCGCTCGGACTTCTGCTTGATTTAGAGCTGGAAAGGCATTCCAAACTGCTTCGAGCGGTGTCTGACGATTGCCGCCTTCCACTTCCTGCTCGAAATAGCCCAGTTCTAAATAGTCTCCGCGCTCGACTTCCCCAGCGATTGGTGGGATAATACCTAGTAGACTCTTAAGAAGAGTGGTTTTTCCGATCCCATTTGCCCCGATGATAGCCACCTTCTGATTGCGCTCAAAAGTCAGGTTAAGAGGCTGAGTTAGAGGCCGGTCGTAGCCAATCTGCAAATCCTTGGCTTGGAAGATAAAGCGGCCAGGTGTACGGGCAGGCTTGAAATTGAAGGATGGTTTTGGTTTCTCACTTTGCAGCTCAATAATGTCCATCTTATCGAGTTTCTTTTGGCGAGACATGGCCATATTACGGGTCGCCACACGAGCTTTATTACGAGCTACAAAGTCCTTGAGGTCTGCAATTTCCTTCTGCTGACGCTCATAAGCTGCTTCCAGCTGAGATTTTTTCATCTCATAGACTTCTAAGAATTGGTAATAATCCCCAGAATAGCGGGTCAACTGCTGATTTTCCACATGGTAGACGATATTGATCACATCGTTCAAGAAAGGAATATCATGGGAGATCAGGACAAAGGCATTTTCATAGTTTTGGAGGTAACGCTTGAGCCAATCAATGTGCTCCGCATCCAGATAGTTGGTTGGCTCGTCCAAGAGCAGGATATCCGGTTTTTCCAGAAGCAATTTGGCCAAGAGAACCTTAGTACGCTGTCCGCCAGATAGCTCTGTCACATCGCTTTCCATACCGTAGTCCATGACGCCCAGAGCCCGTGCGACCTCGTCAATCTTGGCATCTAGCGTATAGAAATCCCGGCTCTCCAAGCGGTCCTGCAGTTCGCCTACTTCTTCCATCAGGGCATCCACATCCGCTCCATCCTCAGCCATGCTCATATAGATTTCATTGATACGGGCCTCAGTCTTGAACAGCTCGTCAAAAGCTGTCCGCAGCACATCGCGGACAGTTTGGCCCTGCTCCAATACAGCATGCTGGTCCAAATAGCCAGCCGTCACATACTTGGACCACTCGACCTTACCTTCGTCCGGCAACATTTTGCCCGTCACAATGCTCATAAAGGTCGACTTCCCTTCACCGTTGGCACCAACCAGACCGATATGCTCTCCCTTGAGCAGACGGAAGGATACATCCTCCAAAATAGCCCGGTCCCCAAAACCGTGGCTGAGATTTTTTACTTCTAAAATACTCATCTTTTCTCCTCTATCATTGATTGCAGTTCCTTGATTATACCATCTTAGGAAGCCAATTGGCAAGAAAATAAAAGAGGCTGGGACAAAAGTCCTAGCCTCTCAATTGTCTTTGGATTGTCGAGCAAGACGCAATGGTTGAGTGGGCTCTACTACGCTGATTTCATCAGCTTTTACAGCCCTACTCAACTGTGCGGAGGTGGGACGACGAAATCGAATTCTAACGAATTACCGATTTCTGTCCCACTCTCTCTAACTTTATAAAACTTTTGCGCTAGTGCGGGTAATATCTTCTACTTTTATATTGTGTGCTTCAAACTTGGACTTCAAGGAAACCAAGTCAATGTCTCCGTCAATTTGTACCTCAATGACAACTTTACCGTCCTTACGAGGAATATTAACAGTGTTTGAAATATTGAGGTTTTCTTCGACAAGTAAGGCGATAATATGCGATAGGACACCAACCTCGTCTTCTGTGACAAAGCGCATTCGAACGCCCTTTTCGCCATAACCAGAAACTTCTAGAAAAGCTTTGAAAATGTCGCGATCCGTAATGATTCCATAGACCTGCTCATTGTCAACAACTGGTAAGATTCCAATTTTATTTTTCAGCATCAAATAAGTCGCATCTTCCAGACTAGCATACTGGGAAATCGTAACGACATTGTGAATCATCACATCTTTTACCTTGGTTTTATTCAGAAGATAGTTCATTTCATAAATAGATAGGCTCGTTGCCTTTGATGGACTTGCTTCTGCGATTGTTCCTTCTGTCACAAGGCCCACCAGCTTATCATTTTCAATCACGGGCAAGCGGTGCAATTTTTGGTCGCGCATAATATCTGCCGCATGCGCAATCGTTGTGTCTGGGCTAATGTATACAACCTTGCGTGTCATAAAATCTTTTACTGCCATGAGAAGCCTCCTCTAGTTTCTTTTTCTAATCTTATTATACTGTATTTTCCAACTAATTTCAAACGCTTTCACGGTTTTCTCTTATGTTTTCAAAATTTAGAAAAATCAGGCAGGCTACCTATAAAAAAGTTAGATTCGCCTATGAGAAAACGAGGGGGAATATTTGACCCAACCTCGCTTTAGCCTATCTCTATAGTTTCTTGTCTAATACCACTAGCGACAAGATGACCAAAAACAATTGAAAGAAGAAATAGATCAGCCAAATGCTATTTTTCTATTATTTCTCTAAACTTCTAACAAAGGCCTGATAAGTCTGTTCCATTAGCATGGTAATGGTCATCGGCCCGACCCCTTTTGGAACCGGCGTAATGAGACTAGCCACTTCTGCCACTTCGTCAAATTTAACATCACCAATCAGCTTGCCATTTTCGTCCCGATTCATACCGACATCAATCACGACAGCTCCCTCCTTGACAAAGTCCTTGGTTACAAAGTGTCCTCGTCCGATAGCCACCACCAAAATATCAGCTTTCTTTGCAATTTTCGCTAAATGATGGGTCCTTGAGTGCGTCAAAGTAACGGTCGCATTTTTAGACAACAGAAGCTGAGCCATAGGTTTACCGACAATATTACTACGACCAATCACCACCGCATTCTTGCCTTCCAAGTCCACCTTATATTCGCGGAACATTTCCATGATTCCTGCTGGTGTAGAAGGAATCATCAAGGGATGTCCTGACCAAAGTCGCCCCATATTGGTTGGATGAAAGCCATCTACATCCTTGTCTGGATCAATGGCTAATAAAACCGCTTCATCATCAATATGGGCTGGCAAAGGAAGCTGGACTAGGATTCCGTGCCAAGCTGGATCCTGATTATATTTAGCAATCAAGGTCAGTAATTCTTCCTGACTTGTTGACTCAGACAGACGCACAACTTCACTGCGGAAGCCTGCAGCTAGTGCAGACCGCTCTTTATTTCTCACATAAACCTGACTGGCTGGATTGTCGCCCACCAAAATCACCACTAAACCAGGTTCCTGACCTGTCTCTGATTTTAACTTTGCTGTTTTTTCTGCAAGTTTCGCTTGAAGCTTTTCTGCTAAAGCTTTCCCGTCAATAATGTTTGCCATTCTTTTCTCATTTCTTTTTCACTATATTTATTCATTATATCAGAAATCCTTCTGTCCCACTTATACATTTTTCTTATATAAAGTTATAAGATTAAAGACTGAGCTTGACGAGCAAAATAAAAAAGCAGAAGCCTGCTTTTTAGTATAATAATTCATAAATTTCCATGGCAATCAAGTCAATACTATCGAAAGTATAAGTCTCACGCGCTGCCACATCACGCAGAGTAAAAATTGGTCCATTTTCTTCGTCGTAGCTGTACGCCACTTCGGCAACAACTACTCCTTCACGTTCAAAATTACGTTTTAAATTTCCACCATCTTTGGCCATAGCTTCCAAACGATTGATGATTCTAACTAAATGTGATTCCATTTTATTTCTCCTATTTACTTGCTTCTCTCCTATTTTACCATAAAAAGAAACTGAAATACCAGTAAAAGACCATTTTTTTATCTTTTTCGCGCTATAATTTCTCAAAAAATCAGTCTCAGGGAGGATTTTGTAGTAAATTCTTGCATTGTGCAAGAATACTGATATAATGAAACTATAATACTTTGACTATTTTTGACCATTTAAAAATAGGTGGATCTACGGCCAAAGAAAGAGGTAGAATATGCTTTGTCAAAATTGTAAAATCAATGAATCAACCATCCATCTCTATACAAATGTAAACGGAAACAAGCAGCAGATTGACCTTTGTCAAAACTGCTATCAAATTATGAAAACTGACCCTAACAATAGCCTTTTTCGAGGGCTGACTCAGGCTAACAATCAAGGAATTGATCCTATTGACGATTTCTTTAACAGTCTTGGTAATTTTCAACAACCCCAAGAACCAAATCCAAATATCCCGCCAACTCAATCTGGAGGAGGCTACGGTGGCGGTGGCTATGGTGGCAATTCCAATCATGGAGGCGGAGCACGCCAACAGGCTCCGCAAAAGCCAAAAGGTCTCCTAGAAGAGTTTGGTATCAATGTGACTGAGATCGCCCGTAAAGGAGAAATTGACCCTGTCATCGGTCGGGACGAAGAGATTACTCGTGTCATTGAAATCCTCAACCGCCGCACCAAAAACAATCCTGTCCTTATTGGAGAGCCCGGTGTCGGAAAAACGGCTGTGGTCGAAGGCCTAGCCCAGAAGATTGTGGATGGGGATGTACCTCATAAACTCCAAGGCAAGGAAGTTATCCGCCTGGACGTTGTCAGCCTAGTACAAGGGACTGGTATCCGAGGTCAATTTGAAGAGCGGATGCAGAAGCTCATGGACGAGATTCGCTCTCGTCAAGATGTCATTCTCTTCATTGATGAAATCCATGAAATTGTCGGAGCGGGTTCTGCTGGCGATGGTAATATGGACGCCGGAAATATCCTCAAACCAGCTCTGGCTCGCGGAGAACTCCAAATGGTTGGGGCTACTACCCTCAATGAATACCGTATCATTGAGAAGGATGCAGCCCTCGAGCGCCGCATGCAGCCAGTCAAGGTCGACGAGCCAACAGTAGAGGAAACCATTACCATCCTCAAAGGAATTCAGAAAAAATACGAAGACTACCATCACGTCAAGTACACAGATGCGGCTATTGAAGCTGCGGCACTTCTCTCCAACCGCTACATCCAAGACCGCTTCCTGCCAGACAAGGCTATTGACCTCTTGGACGAGGCTGGCTCTAAGATGAATCTGACCCTCAACTTTGTTGATCCCAAGGTTATTGACCAGCGTCTGATTGAGGCCGAAAACCTCAAGGCTCAGGCGACTCGTGACGAAGACTTTGAAAAAGCGGCTTACTTCCGCGATCAGATTGCCAAATACAAGGAACTCCAAAAGACGAGCGTGCTGGATAACGATATCCCAATTATCAGTGAGAAAACCATTGAGCATATCGTGGAGCAAAAGACCAATATCCCAGTTGGCGATCTCAAAGAAAAGGAACAGTCTCAACTGGTCAATCTCGCCAGCGACTTAAAAGCCCACGTCATCGGCCAAGATGATGCTGTGGATAAGATTGCCAAGGCCATCCGCCGCAACCGGGTCGGACTAGGAAGTCCTAATCGCCCAATCGGAAGCTTCCTCTTTGTCGGACCAACTGGTGTCGGTAAGACTGAGCTTTCTAAGCAACTGGCCATTGAGCTCTTTGGCTCTGCTGACAGCATGATTCGCTTTGATATGAGTGAATACATGGAAAAACACAGCGTGGCCAAACTGGTCGGTGCCCCTCCAGGCTACGTCGGCTATGAGGAAGCTGGCCAGTTGACTGAGCGAGTCCGCCGCAATCCATACTCGCTCATTCTGTTGGATGAGGTGGAAAAGGCCCATCCTGATGTTATGCACATGTTCCTACAAGTTCTGGATGATGGCCGCTTGACCGATGGTCAAGGTCGGACTGTCAGCTTCAAAGACACCATTATCATCATGACATCCAATGCCGGAACGGGCAAGGCTGAAGCCAGCGTTGGCTTTGGAGCGGCGCGTGAAGGCCGCACCAATTCCGTCTTGGGTGAGCTGGGCAACTTCTTCAGTCCTGAGTTTATGAACCGCTTCGACGGCATTATCGAATTCAAGCCACTCAGCAAGGACAATCTGCTGCAGATCGTCAACCTCATGCTGGACGATGTCAACCAGCGCTTGGCAACCAACGACATTCATCTGGATGTTACTGAGAAGGTCAAGGAAAAATTGGTTGACCTAGGCTACGATCCAAAAATGGGCGCTCGCCCACTGCGCCGTACCATTCAAGACCATATCGAAGATGCTATTACTGACTTCTATCTGGAAAATCCAAGCGAAAAAGAGCTCAAAGCTATCATGACCAGCAATGGCAAGATTCTCATCAAGTCAGCCAAAAAGGCTGAAGCAGAAAAAACCAAGCCCGATGAAAGCCAAAGCTAACTGACTTTAACTCTGCGTCTTGATAAACTTTTTAAAACAAAGCAAAAAGGAGCTCTTTGTCAACTGTAGTGGGTTGATGAAAAGGGCTAGTAAGGTGAAACGATCTAATCGAGTGGTTATTCTAGGGTAATTAAAAACGATTTATCGTGCTGAAAATTTAGAAATGGCAGTACAAGCTTTAGAGAACTTTATCGCTGAATGGAAGCCAAAGTATAGGAAAGTCATAGAAAGTCTGGAGAATACGGATAATCTTTTAACTTTTTTCTAGTTTCCCTACCAAATTTGGCACAGCATTTATTCGACAAAGCTCATTGAGTCTCTCAACAAAGAAATTAAACGTCAAACGAAAAAGAAGGTTCTTTTTCCTAACGAAGAAGCCCTGGACCGTTACTTAGTTACTTTGTTTGAAGATTATAATTTCAAGCAAAGTCAACGAATCCATAAAGGGTTTGGTCAATGTTCTGACACACTTGAAAGCTTATTTGATTAGCACTCCATAACTCTACTTGAGTGTTTACACATAATTATTGACAGTATCTAAAGCGTTTTTAGTGTAATTCGTATATAGTTGTTGACAAAACATTTTAACAGTAAAAGAGTGCAACTTTATTTGTTCACTCTTTTTTTGCGTATAACAGAAAAATTTTTGATAAATAGAATAGTATTGCTACTTATTTATCAAAAATTTACGATGATTAGACGAAAGAATACTTTGCCCCAAAAATAGCATTTAGAAATATTTAGAAGATAAATAATGTGTCGCAATGCTCTAAATGGTTAGTGTTCTAAGTGTAAGCTTGTTCTTAGGGGCAGGTCATTATTCCTTTACTAAAGGTAAAGAAATGGTGACTTTTAAGCCTGGATGATTGTCTAAAAAAACAATTTCACCTTGATGTAATTTAATAATTTGTTTGGTGATAACTGTTCCCATACCATGTGATTCATAATTAGTTGATTTTTGATTTAGCTCAGTAATTTTTTGAGCTGTAATATCTCCTTGATCCGCAATGACGATGAGCACTTTATTATCAGATAATTGATAAGTCAGATCAATCTGGTTAGAGCCGCTGTGCATAATACTATTAAGTAAGAGATTTCTAAAAGCTCTTGCTAATAAAGTTACCTCTCCTTTTACCAACACTGTCTCGGCAGGCAAATCAAAATGAAGTGTAATTGTTTCATAATTATTCAATATATCGGCAATTACTGTTCGTAGGACAGTAACCAAATCAAGATTGGAAAATTCGGAGTGACGCTTTTGGTTATCCAATAAGTAGCTCATATTGAGATTAGAAATCATTTCTTTCATAGTTTGAATCTGATTTTCAATTTCCTCTGTCTGCTTTCCTTTGCCATATTGCTGCTCTAACTGACTGTTATAACCTGATATGAGCATAAGAGGATTGCGTAAATCATGACTGACCCCTCTAATCCATTGCTCTTTCATCGTGTTGCTTTCTTCCAAAATATGAGATGTCTCATTGAGAGCCGTCTTAATTTCAGAGAAATTTCCCTTTTCTTTAAGAACGATATTTTGACCTTGAGATAAAGAAGTGACAGCAGTAATAATCGGCTCCATCTCCTTTTTAATACGCAACTTTGATCGGCTCAAAAGAATAAAAATAAGTAAAAGAATAATACCCAAGAAAACAAGTCCCAAACTGAGAAAATTCCTAATAAATTGCGTATTAGCATAGAAATTAAATTTTGCTAAGGAATGCTTTTTAGGATAGCCCAAAACTAAAATTTGCTGACCACGTACATAGGAGAAAACAGGGTAATCTTCTAAATACCAACGTGAAAATTTAACCATATCAGCATTCGTATAATGCTTTTTGAGTCCTTTAGGTAAATGATAAGATTGGACAATATTGCCATCTTGATTCAGTACCATAGCCCAAGTATTTTGTTTATCCATTTCAATTTTGCTGCTTTTATCAAAATTGAAATTATTCTCTTGACTCGATTGAGCGATTTTAGTGTAAAGTAGTTCCGGTTTTTCCTTTCCATAGAAACTAAAATAGGCTGAGAAAACCAAACCATAAACAAAAACAAGTCCTATGATTAAAGCCAAGATTAATAGAACATACCTGGTTAATAACTTAGTAAAAAATTTAACGGTATCCATTTAATTCACCTTTAGTTTGTAACCCAAACCTTTAACCGTTATTAAGCTTTCTGGTTTAGAAGGATTGGCTTCAATCTTTTGTCGAATCTTACGAATATGAGCCATTAGGGTATTATCATAGCCTTGGTATTGTAATCCCCAGACCTTTTCTAAGAGTTGGTCAAAAGTGACAATGCGATTCTTATTATCATATAGGATCTTAAGAATACTGTATTCCTTAGCTGTCAGCTGAATCTCTAGTTTTCCTTTGGTAATCAAGGCTTGGCTAAAATGCACCTGGCAAGCAGGCAAAACAAGGGTATCTTCCTTTTCGGGATAGGCTCTTTTTAAGATGGAAAGAATACGCAGCTCCAAATCTCTTGGGCGGAAAGGCTTGATAATATAGTCATCTGCCCCTAGCTCAAAGCCCTGATATTGTTTTTCTATATCGGAGATTGCCGACAAAAACAAAACAGGAACCGTTGAAGTCTTACGGATACCTTTTAAAACTTCAAATCCTGATCCTTCAGGCAGCATAATGTCTAAAATAACTAAATCAAAAGATTTTTCTTCAAATTGCTCCAAAGCTTCTTTTTGTGATTGTACACTTGTTAGATTGCTAAACCCAGCAATGATCAATGATTCTTGCACCATTTCTAAAATTTCTGGGTTATCGTCTAAAATTAAAATCTTCTTTTCTTTATAATTCATACTATTACCTCAACAAGACTAGTATAACACATTGCTTCCTTAGTCAAGGACTTTAAAGTAAAAATTAAGGAAGAATTAAAGTAATGAACAGGTTAAAATAAAGGAGTTTCATTATAATAAAAATAGCGAAAGGATATAACATCACTCTAAGATTTTTAAAGGAGAAAACAAATGAACAATTATATCGTTGAAACCAACCAATTAAGTAAGGATTTTTCAGGTGAAGTAGCCGTTAATCAGCTCTCTATTCATATTAGAAAAAATGAAATTTATGGTTTTTTAGGACCAAATGGTGCTGGTAAGAGTACTGCTATGAAAATGCTTTTAGGATTGTTGCAACCAAGCCATGGTTCCATTAAGCTCTTTGGCAAAACCTTTAATAGCAATCAAATATCACTCCTCTCAAATGTAGGTTCCCTCATTGAAGAGCCCTCTTACTATGCTAATTTGACCGGTTATGAAAATCTTGAAATTATCCAAAAATTGCTTAAATTACCAAAAAGAAATATTGATGAAGTCTTAAAGATTGTCAGGCTTTTCGATCAAAAAGACAAGCTAGTTAAAAACTATTCACTAGGCATGAAACAACGTTTAGGAATTGCGTTAGCTATTGTTAAATTTCCTAAATTACTGATTTTGGATGAGCCAACTAATGGTTTAGACCCTGCCGGTATTCAAGAAATTCGTGAGCTTATCAAGTCTTTACCACAAAAATACGATATGACTATCATCGTTTCTAGCCATATTCTTTCAGAAATTGAACAGATGGCTACAACTGTTGGCATTATCAATCATGGTCAATTACTTTTTGAAGGCCACCTATCTGACCTTGAAGAAGATGAAAAATATCTGTTTGAGACCAGTGATGATGTAACTGCTAAAAGAATACTAATGTTCAATGGTTTTAATTTGGATGATGACCCAAAATTGATTATCAACGATAACAATAAAGTTAATATAGCCACTGCTATTCGACTCTTAGTTGAAAATAATGTTGATATTTATCAAGTTCGTATGATTCGTCGATCGCTGGAAGATGTTTTCCTTGATATGACAGGACGGGAAGGAAGTGTCTTGTAATGCTGAATTTACAATTAGAATTTATCAAACTAAAAAGACGGTCTTTCTTGTTATCTTTGATTGCTATTGTAGCAGTGGGCTTGATTTGGAGTAGCGTTGTTATCAAATATGAATTACCTAAAACACATGAGGCCTATAATGCCATTTATACCATGACTTACTTGAATGATTTTATTTTGCCACTTTTCATTGCAGTTTTAGCGTCTAGACTACTGGAATTGGAACATCTAGGCAAAACTTTTAAACTCTTGCAAACCAGTAACGAAAGTCCTTGGCAACTTTTTAAAGCTAAATTGACTGTGATGGCTATTTTTGCCTTTGTTGTCAGTTTGATTCAAACGCTTTTTCTGAAATTTATTATTCAAGGCATGCAGGTCAGTGTGACACCTGTTTCATTGAGTCTCTTTTTGTTCACAACTTTTTTGGTTTGTCTCTTTCTGTCTTGTTTACATCTTTGCTTAGCTTTTATCTATCCAAAGCCAAGTGTGACAGTAGTAACAGGCTTAATTGGTTCCTTCCTGTCATTTGTAGGTATCGGTGCGTTACCAGTTCCTATTCGTATTTTCATTCCTTGGCAATATTTCTCTATGATGGGAATCGCTAAACGGGTGGCTGGAACTAACACTTATCTTTTTCAATACGATAATGCTTATCCCTTTAAATTAGTCGTATTATTGCTTATCATTTTTTTAAGCATCTTTGCCAGTAAAAAACTCATTGGAAAGGCGGATCTATTATGATTACTTTTGAATTTAAAAAAATCAAAAAAAGTGCTATTCCGATAACGCTAATCTTCTTTAACCTTGTTGGGTCCTTATTGGGAGCAATGATTTACGCTCTCAATCAAAAGGTGCTCCTAGATGGTACACAAGCTCGCGTCCTTTGGGGACAAACAGTTTTCTATTCCTCGCAGGTATTTACTCCTATTCTGATCGGGATTATCTGTTCCATCAGTTGTCAATTCGAGGAAAGTAATAAAAACTGGCAGCGCTTATTAAGTATTCCGGTTAAGGCCAATCGTATCATTTTATCAAAAATCACCAGCTTATCACTAGTCATGGCTATTAGTCAACTGATAGTTCTTCTCTTATATATTATCAGCGCTTTGGTTTTGAAGGTACCTTTTGCAAATTATCTACTGGACTTTTTGCTTTGGTCTATCACAGGTTGGCTAGCAACCATTACTATTGTCACCATTCAAATTTTTCTTAGTATTCGCTTAAAAAATTTCGCAGTGCCTATTCTTATATCAGCTATTTTGGCTATGGCAGGACTTATGACCCTCTTTATTGGACAAGGTCTTTTTAGAATTTTCCCTTATGCTCAGATTGCTGTTGGTGATCGAGCTCGTTCCTTAGTCCCTTTTACCTTATCTGAATTTATCCTTTTCTTAGTTGTCAATAGTGCTTATATTTTTGTCTTCTATACCTTAGCAGTTAGACAGCTTAAAAAGAGATTTATTTAATCTCATTTATAGTGAAAAACATGAAGAAAGCGAAGATTTATCGTAATTATTATACAATTAATGATCAGCAAATAAAAAGTGAGCTCTTTGTCAACTGTAGTGGGTTCCCAAAAAGTCATACCCTGGAGAGGACCGAATTGGTTCTCTCCTTTTTAATATTCAAAGCGATGAGAATTCTAGTTTTAAAGTTGTCAAAGTTTCGGAAGCCAAAAGCGTTGCGCTTGATGACCTTGATGAGATTATTCGTAGCTTCTAGTTTTGCGTTTGAGTATGGCAGTTCTAAAGCGTTTATAATTTTATCTTTGTCCTTAAGAAAGGTCTTAAAAACAGTCTGAAAGATAGGATTTATACAAGCAATTCTTTCTTCAATGAGACCAAAGAAATGTTCAGCTTGTCTCTCTTGAAAATGAAAGAGTAAGAGTTGGTAGAGCTCATAATGTTCCCTTAGTTCTTGAGAGTACGAGAGCAACTTTTCCAGAATCTCTCTGTTGGTCAAGTGCATGCGAAAAGTCGGGCGATAAAAGCGTTTATGACTTAGTTTCCGACTATCTTGTTGGATCAGTTTCCAGTAGCGTTTGATTGCCTTGTACTCGTGTGATTTTCGATCCAATTGATTCATGATTTGAACACGAACACGGCTCATAGCCCGGATGAGATGTTGTACAATATGAAAGCGATCGAGGACGATTTTAGCGTTTGGAAAAAGTTGTTTAGCCAAGTCGTAGTAGGGGCTAAACATGTCCATGGTAATGACTTTCACGCGACTTCTCACCTGTCTAGAATAACGAAGGAAATGATTGCTAATGGTCACTTGTGTCCGCCCATCTAAGATAGCTAGGATCCTTCTTGAATCAAAATCCTGTGCAATGAAGCTTATTTTACCTTTCTTGAAGCTGTATTCATCCCAGCTCATGTGTTCTGGAAGGTAGTTGAGGTCAGTTGTGAACTCGAATTCTTTCAACTTACGAATGACTGTTGACGTGGAAACTGCTAAGCTTTCAGCGATGGCCGTCATAGAGACTTTCTCGATCAATTTTTGGGCGATTTTCTGCTTGACAATGGTTGCGATTTGGTGGTTTTTCTTGACTAAAGAAGTTTCTGCGACAGCCATTTTTCCGCAATCCTGACAGCGGAAGCGCTGTTTTCTCAACCGAATCAATGTCTTATATCCCGCACACTCTAGGTAGGGAATTTTTGATTCTTTCTGGAAATCATATTTAGCCATTTGTCCTTGGCAGTGAGGGCATTTAGGTGCGGGGTAATCTAGCTTAGCGATGATTTCTTTATGTGTACCAGCATCTACATAATCTAAAATAGTGATGTTAGGGTCTTTTATTCCGAGTAAGTTTGTGATAAAATTTAATTGCTCCATAAGAGTCTTTCTAATGATGGTTTGGTCGCTTTTCATTATAAGTCTTATGGGACTTTTTTCTACAACAAATAGGCTCCATAATTCCTACAGTGGTGTTACCCACTACAGAAATTATAGAGCCCAAAAAGAGAACGGATAAAGTATTCTGTTCTCTTTTTGAATTCTATTAATTTTTAGTGGAGCTCACTGGATAGCCTTATCTTCTAGCGCTCTCTAGCGTAATTAACCATGTCATAAGGTAGAGTATTGGCTCTTTCTTTCAGTGAGTAATTTTCTAAATTATTGACATTTTGGCGCAGGCGTTTAGCATAGCTACTTGAGATCAATTTCTTTTTCTCGTATTCAAAGATAATTTTTCTCTCCAAATAATAGCCCCAGATTATTTCTGAGATGTTATTGGGCTTGAATCGCGCAATAACACGCTCGACGAAGGCACCACTACCGATGATCTCCGTTTCCCTTAGTCGAGATTCCTGCAGAAAAGTAATTAGAGAAGGCTTATAAATACCTTTTAGATGTTCCAAACTTTCGATAATGACTTCGGTATTGGACAGATAAAGCTCTGCTATATCCTCCATATTCTCAGCAGTTAGATGCTTAGCTCCACCTTGCCTCCAAGAGCGCCATCTGGCACCAAGAGTGACGATTTCATGGAGCAACATGCGCAATACGCGCAGTGTAACGAGAAACATATAGGTAAATCGAGAAACTAAGTTTCGATTGATGTCCTGCTCAATATTATGTAGGTAACGCTGATAAAGATGATAGCTACGATCGCTGATTTTTCCTTCCTCAAAAGCTTGCTCCAAACCATCATTTTCGATACTCAAAATCAATAATTTCAGAGCTGCCAAGTCTCGCTGAGTGGCCTTATCTTCCTGTTCAAGGATTAGGTTTTCGATACGACCATGGTAATTGTCAATAGCCGCATAGAGAGGTGCCTTAGCCTTGGTTTGCTTAAGGCCTGCTTCCAGCTCACTCACCACTTCATTTAAAATAGCAATGTGCATGAGGTGCTCGTTTTCCTCTTCTCTTTCCTCAGACAGATGAGGAAGAGTGAGCAAACCTGTCAGAAAGCTAAGAAAGGTCACACCTGCTACCAAGAAAAGCAACAAAGGATGATCTTGCTCCAATTGGCTCGGAATCAAAAGAATAGTCGCAATGGAGACAGTTCCTTTGACACCTGAAAAGGTCAGCAGCAGCATTTCCTTTAGGTAGTTTCCAACATTCTTGTGCAATCTTCTGATTCGAATGAAGTAAAAACTGAACAGCATAAGAAACCGAAGGGCAAAGAGTAAGAAAGTCAGAAGGACAATGCTCACGAGTAGCAAGAGATTATCGTAAATTGGGCTCTTTAAGATTGGCTCTGCAATCATCTTCAGTTCGATCCCTAAAATGATAAAGACAGAACCATTGAGCATAAAGTTCACTGTATTCCAGATGGTTTCTGTAACCGAATCCACCTGGGCTTCCAGAAGTGTTATCCGCTTGAAGCGGCTAGCCTTAAAGATACCTGCGACGACCACTGCGATAATCCCTGAAACATGGATTTCCTCCGCTAAAAAGAAGGTAACCAAGGGTAGGCTCAGCTCCAGCAAGAGCTCACTAGCAATATCTGATACTTGGGCACTCATCAGCAGTTTATGCAACCAGCGATTAAGAGCTGCGCTGGCCATCCCGATGGCAAAACCACCGATAATGGAAAGAACTAAGGATATACTAGCTTTTCCTAGGGAAAAACTTCCTGTAGTCCAGGCCAAAAGAGCCACACGAAAAGCAACCAGACCAGAAGCATCATTAAGCAATCCCTCTCCTTTTAGGATATTTTCCACCCGCTTGGGGAAGGAAAAACGCTCTGATAGGGAAGCAAAGGCAACCAAGTCTGTCGGACCCAAAGCAGCTCCTACGGCAATGCAGGCCGCCAAGGGCAAAGCAGCCCAGAGAAGATGAGCCAGATAGCCCAAACCAAGCGTTGAAATAAAGATAACTGGAAAAATCAAATACAAAATGATTCGCCAGTGCTTGAGAATACTGGTAATATTGCTTTCCTCAGCCTCCCGAAAGAGCAATGGCCCAATTACCAAGGCCAAAAATAGCTCTGTATCTAAATGAAATTTCCCCTGAGGAAGGAGAAAACCAAGCGAAATTCCCAGCACAATTTGCACTAGAGGTAAAGGAAGCTGGGGCAGCAAGCGATTAGTCACATTCGATACAACCAATAAGAGCAAAAAAACAATCGTGTAGAGAAGGATTTCCACTTTGAACCTCCTTTATCTTTGCTGGCAGCACTCTTTAAACAATTCTTTTTGCGCTGAAATCTTTTGATCAATTTTGGATAGGTCGCGGTGCTCAATCATCTTTTGGCAACGCTCCATTTCTAAATTCACCAATTTTTTCTTGATTCGCAGCATTTTTTTATTCATTTTGGCCTCGTCCAAAAGGCCAACAGTCATTTCTTCATTGGCAGACTCGACGTATTTGTTTCGTAAACCAGCCAATTTTTCATGCAAATATTGTTTGTCCATTTTTCTCCAAATGATTCCTTAGAAAGTTTTTAGCAAGCTTGGAATCCTTATTTTCCTTTTAATTTCTCAATCATAACCAAAAAAGGCGGGTTGTTAATCTGATTGATGGTCTTGTAAAGGGCGACAGTAAAGTCCTGCTGGGGCAGCTGACTGACGAAGTCTAGCACCGCATCTTTTTCAACTTCACCACCTTCATGCCCGTAGTAAATCATGATAGCTGCACGGCCACCTTTTTCTAAGCCTCGGCAGACCTTTTCCAAAGCTTCCAGCGTCGTATCTGGTCGGGTAATGACAGACTTGTCCGCCGAAGGCAGGTAGCCCAGATTAAAAATCGCTGCCTTGAAATGGTCTGTGTATTGGTCCAGAGTCTCATGGCCAGCCAAGATTAGCTGAGCATTGTCCATGCCAGCTTCTGCTAAGCGCTGGCGAGTCTTGTCCACAGCCTGCTCCTGAATGTCAAAAGCATAGACTTGCTTGGCCAACTTAGCCAGAAAAAGGGTATCATGTCCATTGCCCATAGTAGCGTCCACTACAACATCTTCCTTGGTCACGACTTCTGCCAAAAATTCATGAGCCATCTGTAAGGGTCTTAACATACGAATTTCTGCTCCTTTGCTTTACAGCCTTGCTTGCTGCCACGACGGCGCATTTCTGCCTCAATGGCATTGAGAACTTCCCATTTATTGAGGCTCCACATAGGGCCAATCAACATGTCTCGCGGAGCATCGCCTGTGATACGGTGGATGACGATATGTTCGGGGATAATCTCCAACTGGTCGCAGATGATGGAGACATATTCCTCCTGACTGAGTAGCTGCAGCCGTCCCTCATGGTAATCCCGTTGCATACGGGTATTGGTCATCAGGTGAAGCAGGTGAAGCTTGATTCCTTGAATGTCATTGTCCGTCACACAGCGGCGGACATTCTCTAGCATCATCTCATGGGTCTCTCCCGGCAAGCCGTTAATCAAGTGAGAGACAATCTCCGTCTTGGGAGCCAGCTTACGAACCTGCTGGACTGTTTCCACATAAAGCTCATAAGAATGGGCACGATTGATGAGGTCCGAGGTCTCCTCATAGGTAGTCTGAAGCCCCAGCTCTACAGTCACATGCATACGCTCAGACAGATCAGCCAAGTAGGCGATGGTCTCGTCAGGCAAGCAGTCAGGCCGAGTCCCGATATTGAGACCAACGACGCCAGGCTCGTTAATGGCCTGTTCATAGCGCTCACGGATCACCTCAAGCTTCTCATGGGTATTGGTGAAGTTCTGGAAATAAACCAGATACTTGCGAACATCCGGCCACTTGCGGTGCATAAAGTCAATTTCCTTATAGAACTGCTCGCGAATGGGCGCATCCGGCGCCACAATGGCATCACCAGAACCCGAAACGGTACAGAAAGTGCAGCCTCCATGCGCCACGGTGCCATCCCGATTGGGACAGTCAAAGCCCGCATCAATGGGCACCTTAAAGGTCTTTTCTCCAAAAAGTTTTCGATAATAATCATTCAAAGCATTGTAAGATTTCATACCTTCCATTCTACCACAAAAAGGAGCCTAGAAACAAAAATTTCCCCCTTCACTAAGAAAGAAGAAAATCATGCCTCCCACTGATAACGCTTGAGGTCCACACAGCCATTGACCTTCAAGTCTACTCCCTCCGCCCAGAGCAAGTGTGCTTGGTCTTCCCAGCCTGGTGCGAGGCGCCCTGCCGCATTGACCACCCGATGGCAAGGATGCTTGCCATCATAAAGCTCCGACTGGCTGAGAATCTTCCCGACTAAACGGGCGTTTTTAGGCCGCTCAATCAAACGAGCAATCTGACCATAGGTCGCCACGCGCCCAGAGGGAATCTCATCCACAAGAGCTAAAACCGACTTGATGGCTTCTGGATTCAAAACGGATACCACCTCCTGATCTTACTTGCTCCTATCTTAAAGAAAGAGACTTTCTTTGTCAAGACAAAAAGGCTGGCAAAGCCAACCTTCCTCATCTCTGTTTATTTCTGTTTTCCCCTGAAACGCCATTGAAAGCGCAGCTTGTCATAAAAGGGAAACTCGATATTGAGAATGGCAAAGCCCATCAAGGCTCCTCCAATCACATCTGTCGGATAGTGCACCCCCAGATAGACTCTGGATGCCATAATGGTCAAGATAAAGAGCAGGAGCAAGCCCTGTACCAGACGCTTAATTTGTTGATTTTGCATCCGTTGCTGGACAATGATAATCAAGGTCCCAACAACAATGGCTGTCGCCATGGCATGCCCACTTGGGAAAGAATAGCCTCCCTCTTCGACCAAATGTGAAATACTGGGCCGACTTCTTTGGTAGACGAGTTTAATCAGCTTAATCAAAATCCCATGTAAGACCAGATTTCCTGCCAGCAAGGCAGCTTCCAGCTTCCATTTTTTATAAAGGAAAAATAGGACAAGGGCAGAAACCCAGATAATAATTCCTAGTGGGTCAATCACACTGGTCACTAGTTTGAAAAATGTCGTCAAAGCTGCAGGCAAGTCTCCTCGCAGCCAAGTTTGAATCGGGCTATCAAAGGCAACTAGCTGCTCTGGATAAAACTTGACCATGTAGCCTAATATGACGAAAAGTAAAAGGGCAAAACTGCCCTTCATTAAAAATGTTTGTTTATCTCTCATAATGTTTTAAGGTTGGTTTCAAGAGGACGTATAACAACCAGAATGAAACAGCAAAGATTACACCCTCAATCAAGTTGAAAGGTAATACCATAGTCATGAGGTAGTTGGAAAGTCCCATAATTTTTCCAATATCAAAGTTGGCAAACTTCGCGTACAAAGGAACAGCGTAAACATAGTTGAGAACCAACATAGCCACGGTTAAACCAATAGTCCCAGCTAGAGAGCCTAGTAGGAAACGAAGGGTTGTCCGTTCCTTTTTCCAAATCAAAGCAAAGACGATGACAAAAACTCCCAAAGCTACAATATTCATTGGCAAACCAATGTAAGTATTCACTCCCTGGCTGTTAAGAAGCAGTTTCAAGAGTGAGCGAAGCAAGAGAACTCCTAGAGCAGCAGGCAAATCCATGACCACCAAGCCCACAAGGACTGGCAAGATACTAAATTCGATCTTGAGGAAGGATGCCGCTGGTAAAAGCGGGAAGTCAAAGTACATCAGCACAAATGAGATGGCTGATAGAATTGCAATGGTCGAAAGTCGACGTGCGTTTGTCATAACAGGTTCCTCCAATTTTCTATAAAATCAGAAGAAGTTAGAAAGGATTCCTCTATCTATTCTCACTTTTTATATCCCAAAAGTTCCCTCTCACTCCATCAAAGCAAGCGGTTACAGTTTAGCTATAAATCTATCAGAACAGACAAAGCTATTCTTTCGTCTTCTCCCATCCAGACTATACTGTCGGTTGTGGAATCGCACCACATCAGCTTTCGCTCGCGGACTTATTTGGCTAAGATATTTTAGATTTATCTAGGCGTCGCAGTCGAAGATAATACTTAAAGTATATCGCGACAAGACAACGACGAGAAAGCTAAAATAGCTAGTCAAAATTACCGCCGGTCGGGAATTTCACCCTGCCCTGAAGACCCTTTAATCATAACAAAAAACGCTTGCAAGTGCAAGCTTTTTGATTGATGTAATCAATATTATTTTAACTTAAGTATTTTTCATTTATTTCAACTTATCCGCTTCGTACTCATGTACCAAGTCTAGTCCTGCAAAGTTCTGTTGCCGTAGGGCTTCGTAGACAATCATGCAGACCGTATTAGAGACATTTAAGCTGCGGACATGCTGGTCATTCATAGGAATGCGCAAGGCCTTTTCTGGATGCTGACGCATAAATTCCTCAGGCAAGCCTTTGTCCTCGCGGCCAAACATAAAATAATGCGACCCTTCTGCAGCAAAATTCTCTTCCGAGTAGACCTTCTCGGCAAACTTGGATATCAGATAGAGTTGTCCGTCCATCTGCTTCATAAAGTCATCTAGACCCTCATAGAAGCTAATATCCAGCTTATCCCAATAGTCCAGCCCTGCTCGCTTCATCTTACGGTCGTCAATGGGAAAGCCCATGGGCTTGATGATATGGAGGGGAGAATTGGTCGCTGCGCAAGTACGAGCGATATTGCCTGTATTCTGTGGAATTTGTGGTTCAAAAAGGACAATATGATTTTGCTGAGACATGATTTTTCCCTGATTTTCATTAGAATAAAAAAATAGCCACACTGCCCGGAGTCAAGCTCAGCAAACAGCGTGGTTAAGGCATCATTAACTTACATCACAACAGGTTTGATGTAAATCAATGAGGGTACTTTCCTAGTATATCATTTTCTTCCGACAAGTCAATAAAAATGACCTCAAAAAGTGAGAGTTTTGTAGGATTTCTTTTGAAACAGCTTACTATTCTGTAAAAAACGACTTTATTGAGATTTATAGATGAAATTTTATATAAAAAAAGGTATGATAGATACATATTCGGGAGGAATAATATGAAAATTATCGTCGTCGGAAGCGGTAAGGTCGGAGCCGCCCTTTGTCGCTCGCTCGTTGCTGAAAAGCATGATGTTGTTTTAATTGAGCAAAATGAAGCTGTTCTAAATCATATTACAAAACGTTACGATATTATGGGCATCGTTGGAAATGGTGCGAATTTTAAAATCTTGGAGCAGGCAGATGTTGCCCACTGTGATATCTTTATTGCCATGACTGAGCAGGATGAGGTCAACATGGTTTCAGCCGTTCTCGCAAAGAAAATGGGAGCTAAAGAAACCATTGTCCGTGTCAGAAATCCTGAATACTCTAATGCTTATTTTAAAGAAAAAAATATTCTAGGCTTCTCTCTGATGGTCAATCCTGAACTCTTAGCTGCTCGTTATATTGCCAATATTATTGATTTTCCTAATGCTCTGTCATTGGAGCATTTTGCCAATGGCCGAGTGACCTTGATGGAGTTTAAAATCAAGCCAGAAAGCTATCTCTGCCAAATGAATCTCTCGCAATTCAGGAAGCATTTCCCTCACGTTATTATCTGTGCTATTGAGAGAGAAGGAAAACTCAGCATTCCAGATGGTGATTTCACCTTGCAGCCATCTGATAAAATCTTCCTGACTGGAAATCGTTCAGAAATTGTCCGCTTCCACAATAAAATCCGGCCAAGAGTCATCAAGAGCCTCATGATTATCGGGGCAGGTAAGATTGCCTATTATTTATTAAATATTCTCAAAAATAGCAAGATTGAGCTCAAGGTCGTCGAGATCAATCGCCAGCGGGCAGAGTTCTTTAGCCAAGAATTTCCTGAGCTCTACGTGGTCAATGGAGACGGTACAGCCAAAGATATTCTACTCGAGGAAAGAGCTGCGCATTACGATGCAATAGCTACTCTGACAGGCGTCGATGAAGAAAATATCATCACCTCCATGTTCCTCAATAATCTTGGCGTTCAAAAAAACATTACCAAGATCAACCGGACAAGTCTCCTCGAGATTATTGACAATCAAGACTTCGCAAGTATTGTCACGCCAAAAGGGATTGCTGTTGATACCATTATGCACTTTATCCGCGGACGGAATAACGCGCAATTCTCCAGCCTAGAAGCCTTGCACCATGTAGCAAATGGTCAGATTGAAACGCTCCAATTCCAGATCAATGAAGGAAATAAAATGATCGAACAGCCTCTTTCTCAGCTCAAATTGAGGAGCGGGGTGCTGATTGCTGCTATCATTCGTCAAGGTGTAGCCATCTTCCCAAGTGGAGATGACTATTTGGAAGTCGGAGATAAGATCATCGTGACAACCTTGATTCAAAACATCGACAAGATTTACGATTTGTTAGAGAGGTAGCCCCATGAATAGACCTATGATTCGCTTTCTCCTCTCTAAACTCCTGCTCATCGAAGCGGCTCTCTTGTTGGTTCCAACAATCGTTGCCCTGATCTACCGTGAAGATCTTGAAGTCTTCCTTTCGATCGGCGCGACAATGATTATTTTAGTGATTTTGGGTGGATTAGGTTCAGCCTTTAAGCCTAAGGATGCCCACATTTACACCAAGGAAGGGGTACTGATTGTTGCCCTTTGCTGGATTCTCTGGTCCTTCTTTGGCGCTCTGCCTTTTGTCTTTTCTGGCCAGATTCCTAATCTAATTGATGCTTTCTTTGAAGTTAGCTCTGGCTTTACCACTACTGGTGCTACGATTTTAAATGATGTATCTGTCCTTTCCCACTCCCTCCTCTTTTGGCGTAGTTTTACCCACTTGATTGGAGGAATGGGGGTGCTGGTCTTTGCCTTAGCTATCATGGACAATGCTAAAAATGGCCACTTAGAGGTCATGAAAGCAGAAGTTCCTGGACCAGTCTTTGGTAAGGTTGTGTCGAAATTAAGAAACACCGCCCAGATTCTTTATATTATCTATCTAGCGCTCTTTGCCCTTTTTACTTTTCTTTATTTCCTTGCTGGCATGCCACTCTTTGATAGTATCGTCATCGCAATGGGAACGGCTGGTACAGGAGGCTTCACTGTCTTTAACGACGGAATCGCCCACTACAACAGTTCTCTAATCACCTACCTTGTCAGCTTTGGCGTTCTGACCTTTGGGGTGAACTTCAATCTCTACTATTATCTCTTGATTCGAAGATTTAAAGCCTGTTTTCATGACGAGGAGTTGAAAGGCTATCTCTGGATTGTCCTCACTGCCACTATTTTGATTAGCTTCAATGTTCTCCATGTTTACGGGGAATTTGCTAAAAGCTTAGAAATTTCATTTTTCCAAGTTTCCAACATCATTACTACGACAGGATTCGGCTATGGAGATACCGTACAGTGGCCCCTCTTCTCACAAGTCATTCTGCTGCTGCTCATGTGTCTAGGAGGTTCTGCTGGCTCCACCGCTGGCGGTTTCAAAGTGATTCGTGCCATTATCATCGGTCGCATCGCTAAAAACCAAATCCTTTCCACACTTTCGCCAAACCGCGTTCTAACCATGCATATCAACGGTGCTGTTTTGGATAAAGATACCCAACACAAGGTTCTCAAATATTTAGCTGTTTATATTTTGATTATCGCAGCTTTGATTTTCATCATCAGTCTGGACAATAACAATCTAATGACTGTTACCAGTGCTGTCATCAGCTGTTTCAATAATATCGGACCAATGATTGGAACCACCGAGACCTTCTCTATCTATAGCCCATTTTCTAAATTCCTACTCTCTCTTGCCATGATTGCAGGACGTTTAGAAATCTATCCTATCCTGCTTCTATTCCTACCAAGAACCTGGTCTAATAGATAGCAGGAAAATAGCTATTGTTACTTAACTAATGCCCGTAAAAACGGGCTTTTATCTTGTTCTAAAACTACCATCTGAGAACGGATCCTCGTACGCTTTGACACTTAACTTTTCAAGGACAATGTTATTTTTTCCCAATCCCGAATATATTTGACAGCTGCCTTTCCGTTTAGGCAAACGGTACTTACATATTTATCAAATATCCCGTGAAATCAAAACTCGAAAGTTTTGGAGGGATCAAGACAAGTATATGAACATGATCTGGCACATCTGTCCCTCAATAATTTCCACACTTTTGTATTGACATAGATGACGAAAATTCTCAATGAGATCTCGTCTTATTTTGTAGTGAATGATTTTTCTACGATACTTGGGGGTAAAGATGATAGGATATTTGCGCATCCATTTGGTATGTGATAAACTGTAACTGATTTTAGCCAATTCTTTTCCTCCTTTGTCTTACCTGAACAAGTAGATTCTACCAGGAAAAAGAAATGAAAGCTCAAAGCCTTGGCAGCCACTAGCTTAGCTGTGGTAGTTTTCTTGTTTTTCTCTACGAGAAAAACTGACTTGAAGACATAATGAAATAAGACGGAAGGCCCTTCTTCCGTCTTATTTTCTGGTATCGAGACTCTAGAATCAATCGATTCCAAGCTCTTCGTTCTTCTGCTGCTGGGCTTCCTTGTGATTGTCATAGCGATTGGCCAAGAACTTGGCGATTTCCTTGAGGATAGAATAGGTCGGGATTGCCACAATCATCCCCAGCACGCCATGGATATTGCTGGATAAGAGCAAGAGCACCATGATGGTAATAGGATGGATCTTCATCACACCGTCAATAATACGGGGATAAAGGAAGATTATTGTTAGCAAAAGGACCTACATCAGCTGACTTTTATAAAACATCTGACTCCTCCTATCGGTTATTTTATCCTAAATTTTGTTATAATAAAGGAGTTTTAACGAAAGAGAGAGTAAAAATGGAAAAAATTATCAAACTGGAAAATGTAAGCTTGACTAAGCAAGGCCGAACCATCTTAAAAGATCTCAACTGGCAGGTGAAAAAGGGGGAGCATTGGGCCATTCTCGGTCTCAACGGCTCAGGAAAGTCCACTCTCCTGCGCTTGCTCATGGCTGAACATTGGAAGACCGAAGGCAAGGTGACGGTTCTCGGTACGGAATTTGGTGCTGGAGACATTCCTCAGCTGCGAACTAAGATTGGAGTAGTTGGCTCCTTCATTGCTGAGCGCCTGCCCAGCCATCTCACTGCTGAAGAAATCGTCCTGACAGGAAAGTATAAAAGCAGTATTCTCTATGCTCCTTACGGACAAGAAGAACTGGACCAAGCTAGGGAAATGCTGGCTTCCATTGGCGGGCAAGATTTGATTGGCCGGAGCTACATCAGTCTGTCTCAAGGAGAAAAGCAGCTCTTGCTGATTGCGCGCAGTCTCATGGAAAAGCCAGAATTGCTTATCTTAGATGAAGCGACCAGCGGTCTGGATATCTTTGCCCGCGAGAACCTGCTGGATCAGATTGGTAAGATTACGCAGATGGAGCAGGCCCCAACCATTCTCTATGTCACCCACCATGTAGAGGAAATCACTGCTGCTATGGATCATGTCCTGCTCCTGAAAGAAGGAGAGATTATTGCCCAAGGTCCCAAAGAGGACATTTTTCACAAAGAGGTCATGGATCGCTTCTATCCTCAGCCAGTCGAGCTGATCGATCTGGGAGAAGACCGTTATTTCATCAGGATGGAGAACAGGCCCTTATGAAGTAATTTTCTAACGTCATCTTCAAACTGGGCTAGGTTCTGATTCTGACCATGACTGCGATTGTCTTGCTTTTCCTGTCTGGGCAGATTCTGCTGTCCCATACTTATATCCCTTTAAGGATTGCTGAGGAGTCCCAATTCGTCAGTAATCCTTGGTATTTCTACCCTATCCTCCTGTTCTCTCTCCTCAGCCTCTTTTTAATCCAGCCCCTGTTGGAAAAGTTCAGACCAAGCATCTTTTTTGGATTTTGTCCCTCACCTGACTAATACTATGACAACGGGATTTTACCTTGTGCTAAAACTACCATCTGAGAACACTTTAACTCTTAACTTATCAAAGACAAGGTCATTTTTTCCCAATCGCATATATATTAGAAACTATCTTTTCATTTAGACCAACGATACTCACATAGTCTCCTCTCGCCCAAAACTCTCAATTATCATAATATAACCCCTCTTGTTCTTCAATCTGAACAGGAGGGGTTGTTTTGAATAGCTTAGTTTTGTGTTATTAGCATTTTCATCACTTCATTTTAATCGTAATCAGCGTACCTCCACCAAGCTATTGTTGCGATAAGACCTAGAATACTGACCCCAAATAAACTGACAATGCTCCCAAAATTCAATAGTGCTTTTCCTGCAATACCACTTGCGAGTGCAGGAATCGCCCATGGAATGTATTTCCCAAAGTTAAGAGCAGAACCAAGCTGAGAAAAAATAATAGTAAAAATAATAAATGCCAATGGTGACAAATATCCCCGGCCTAAACAAGCAAAAAAAGCCACTGGAGTAGATAGTACAATCGTAAGAGTAGTGCACAAAACAAAAGTAAGTATACCTTTGAAAATCACCGCTAAGCTCCCACCCTCAAGTCCAATCAGATTGCCAGCTAATAATCCCAATAAAAGTGCAAAAATTGATAGAATATAGCTCCATAGAGCGACAACGATAAACTTGGATAATACGATTGTATCCCTTCTTATCGGGAGTGCTAATAGGTCTATCATCGTTTTATCAGAATATTCTCTACCAAAAATCCAAGATGCTGTAAATCCAAAAATGAGCAATCCCCCAACAGAAATGACTTGTGATACGGTCATTAAGTACGACGACCAGTCTGTTATCCTCATCATTTCCATTTTTGCAGAAATCAAACCAAGATTTTTGAAATTCTCTGGATATTTCATCATAGTTGCAAACAACCCAACAATAAAAGGAACTAAACAGATAGAACAAGCAGTTACGATGGAAAGTTTTGATTTTATTAACTTTCTCCATTCAATTAAAATACAGGAACTAAGCTTTTTCATTCGAAACACCTCCATTATAGTCATTCAGTATTCTTAAGAAATAATGCTCTAAATCTTCTTTTTCAACAATCAGTGTTTTAGGTGGATAACCTGCATGGACTAGCAATGTAGCAACATCTTCCGGGCATTCCACAGATTTTGTATCAATTAGTTCTAAAAAATTGATATTATTTTCTGTGTCTGATCGAATGTTTACCTGATAGCCATGGTTAGATAATACTTCTTTCATGGCCTTATTATTAGATCCAGTTACTAGTAACCTCTTTTCTAAGTACTGTTCTAATTCATTGCTTTCAACTTCTCTTATAAGTCTGCCCTCATGTATAATGACTATTCTAGTAGCAATTTTAGATATTTCTTCCAGATTATGACTTGAAATAAGAACAGTTGTACCCAGATTATTCGCCAATTCCTTTAATAGTTCTCTCACTTCAATAACTCCAAAAGGGTCTAATCCATTTGTTGGCTCATCAAGAATTAGAATTTTAGGTTTATGAATAATCGCTTTTGCAATTCCTAAACGCGCAACATTTCCTAAAGAAAGATGCTTCTCCTGTTTATGTTCATATTGCTTTAGTTTTAATTTTTCAATTACCCAGTCAATATTATCTTTATTAACCCCTCTTAATTTACTAACGATTTCTAAATTTTCTCTCACAGTTAAGTCTGGATAAGAATAAGGCGTCTCAATAATATAACCTATTTCGTTTCGAAGTTCTAAATTATTCAGATCTAACTTTTTTTCTTGAATATAACATTCTCCTGATGTAGATTTTATCAATCCTAGCATCATTCTCATCGTCGTTGTTTTCCCTGCACCATTTAGTCCTAAAAAACCTACTATTTCACCAGGTTTTATCGATAGATTCAAGTTGTTGACAACATTTTTTGTTCCATATCTTTTAGAAAGGTTTACGGTTCTAATTGCTTCTTGCACCATTACCTATCCTCCTTAGTAATTTGTTCCACAACTCCTTGTATGACTAACTTCAATGTAGTATCAAATTGTTTTTCACCTATTTCCTCAATGTGTAATATAGTCATAGCAATCGTTCTAAATAAAGCAGAGACGATTTCTACCGATATATTTTCTCTAATGTTGATTCGGGATACAATTTTTTTAACCATCCTATCATCTATCAGATGATGATTTGTTACCACCTCTTTTGGCAATCTTCTTATGAGTAATTCCATTTCATGATTTTTAAATATGGTATACATAAATGAATAGCGAAAATCTTGATAAAAATCATAAAGTAACTGTACCAGACGATTTGTATCTATCGTTGTTTCCATACCTAATTGTTCTGTCAGGCGATTCATAACATCTATTTGATATTCTTCTAAGACTGTAAAAAATAATATTTCCTTTGAAGAATAAAAATTATAAAAAGAGCCTTTGGAAATATCAGCCAAGGCCGCCATTTGGTCAACTGTTGTTTTCTTAACCCCATATCTTTGAAGGCATTCCTTTGCAACTTTATGTAATTTCTTTCTAATTACTTCTTTTTCTTCAGTAGTAAAAGCAGTAGCCATAACTTCCTCCTAAAAACGCTATGACGTTTTTTGATTTTTTAGTCATAGATTATCATATAAACTGAAAAATGTCAAAAGCCTTATATCTTCTATGTAAGAAAATATAAGATTTTAAATTTACATACACCTTAATTCTCTTCTTTTAGAGCTATTTATTTGATTTTCACGATTTTAAAAATAAGGATACAGTACTGAAAGCTCCTATTATCTGGCTTTTCTCTCTGTATCCTTATTGTATCTCAAGTTCCTTCTCTCAATTTCTCAATCATGATCAAGAAAGGCGGGTTGTTAATCTGATTGATGGTCTTGTAGAGAGCAACAGTGAAGTCCTGCTGAGGCAGGTAACCAAGATTAGCTGAGCATTGTTCAAACAGCTTCTGCCAAGCACTGGCAGTTTACTACTTCATTTAAAACAAACAAAAAGGTCGAGATATTGTCTCAACCTTTTTATTTAGCATAATCAACTGCTCGCATTTCGCGAATGACTGTGACCTTAATATTTCCTGGATATTCCAAGGTGTTTTCAATCTTTTCACGCACATCATGTGCCAAGATTGTAATCTTGTCATCCTTGATTTTCTCTGGACTAACCATAATTCGGATTTCACGACCTGCCTGAAGGGCAAAGCTTGTCTTAACCCCTTCAAAGCTATTTGCAATTTCTTCCAAATCTTGCAATCGCTTGATATAGCTTTCCAGCGACTCACTACGAGCTCCCGGACGAGCTGCGCTCAAGGCATCCGCTGCTGCAACGATGACTGCAATGACGCTCTCAGGTTCCACATCTCCGTGGTGGCTAGCAATGGTATTGATAACAACTGGATGTTCCTTATACTTGCGAGCCAACTCTGTTCCGATTTCCACGTGGCTGCCTTCTACTTCTCGGTCGATAGCCTTACCAATATCATGGAGGAAACCAGCACGGCGAGCCAAGTTCGCATTTTCACCCAATTCTCCAGCGATAACTCCAGCCAATTTGGCAACCTCAATCGAGTGACGGAGAACATTTTGCCCGTAAGAAGTACGGAACTGCAAGCGACCCATAATCTTCATCAAATCAGGATGCAAGTTTGGTGCTCCAATTTCATAAGCTGCGGCTTCACCATACTCTCGAATACGATTGTCAATCTCTAAGCGATTCTTTTCGACCAATTCCTCAATACGAGCCGGATGGATCCGACCATCCTTAAGAAGAGCTTCCATAGTCATCCGAGCAATCTCACGGCGAACTGGATCGAAACCTGAAAGAGTAACCACTTCAGGCGTATCATCAATGATAACATCAATCCCTGTCAAGCTTTCAAAGGTTCGAATATTGCGACCTTCACGTCCGATAATCCGTCCCTTCATGCTGTCATCAGGAAGATGAACCGTTGAATTGGTCTGTTCAGCCACATAGTCACCAGCAATCCGCTGCATAGCTTGAACCAAGATATCCTTGGCCACCTTGTCCGAACGCTCTTTGATATCCTGCTCTGCTTCCCGAATACGAGTTGCAATTTCCTTGGACAGCTTGTCCTCGGTCTTGGTCAAGATAATCTCACGCGCTTCCGTCTGAGTCAGGGATGCTACCCGCTCAAGCTCAGCTTCTTTTTGCTGCTCTAGCTCAGCTACTTGTGCTTCACGCGCATCAATGTGTTTAGCTTTATCAGTAAGACTTTGTTCTTTGTGCTCCAAAGTCTTTTCCTTGTTGGTTAAATTATCATCTTTGCGGTCAAGACTACTTGCGCGCTCTGTCAAGCGGCTTTCAATTTGTTTTAACTCTTGACGCTCAGACTTAAATTCTGCATCAACCTCTTCACGATATTTTCTGGCTTCTTCTTTTGCCTCCAAAAGTGCTTCTTTTTTAAGCGAACTGGTTTCGCGCATCGCTTCTTTGACAATCAAATCCGCTTCGCGTTCTGCCTGACCGCGTAAATTGGTTGCTTCTTGTTCAGCATTTAAAAGAGTAAGTTCCGCAGCTTCTTTAGATGCTTTCATCTTAACCGCGATTCCTACATACCCAATCACTAAACCAATGATGGCAGCAAAAACAAAAGCAGCTATCGTATATAAGCCCATGTTTTTACTCCAAATCTATTTAATTATTGAATTCAAAATTCCTTTTTATTCTATCATAAATAGTAGAAATTCACAAATCAATTTTTTGAAAAAGAAGGCCGTTTTTTGCCTATTATTGGGCGAAAAGGCGCTAAATCAAAGAATTTAATATATAAAATTTTTTTATTTCCTAACTCTTATTTTTTTATGCTATAATCAAAAGGAAGTGTTTGAAATGTCGCTTTTGAAACCTGATCTCATTTTCAGGTTCCAATTTTAAAATTTTAAAGGAGAAATCATGTCTAAAGAAGTTATCGTTGAAAGTTTTGAGCTTGACCATACAATCGTAAAAGCACCCTATGTTCGCCTCATTGGCGAGGAAACTGGTCCCAAGGGAGATATTATCTCTAACTTTGATATTCGTTTGGTGCAGCCAAATGAAGACTCTATTCCGACGGCTGGCCTGCATACCATCGAGCATTTGCTGGCTATGCTTATTCGCAAGCGAATTGACGGTATGATTGACTGCTCACCTTTTGGTTGCCGCACAGGCTTCCATATGATTATGTGGGGACAGCACTCAGCAACCGAAATTGCTCAAGTCATCAAATCTTGCTTAGAAGAAATCGCTGAAACGACTACTTGGGAAGATGTCCCTGGTACTACTATCGAATCCTGTGGCAATTACAAGGATCACAGCCTTTTTTCTGCCAAAGAATGGGCGAAACTCATTCTCAGCCAAGGAATCTCTGACAATGCTTTCGAGCGCCATGTCCTCTAAGCAGAGGGATTTTAATCTTCTAGAATTTTATTATTTGCGCTAAAAATGAAAAAAATCAACCCGCCCTTCTGGAAACAGAGGGCGGGTTTGTTCTTATTATTCCTGCATAGCATAGCCGATACCACGGACAGTTTTGATATAGCTGGTCTGTCCAGCAACATCAATCTTACTACGTAGGTAGCGAATATAGACATCTACTACATTAGTTTCAGTGGCACCTTCATACTTCCAGACACGTTCTAGAAGTTGCTCGCGACTCATGACTTTTGGACTACTCATCAGCGTCACTAATAGATCATATTCTCGTCGTGTCAAGGCAATCACTTCCTCTCCACGATAGACGATATGATTTTTCAAATCAACTCGTAGATTGCGGTAAGCAGTCGGTGTTTTTAGCTTGCTACAATGCTGGTCAATAAAGTCCCGACCTCGAAAGATATCGGATACTTTCTCAACCAAATCGCTGATAATAAAAGGTTTGACGGTATAGGAAACAGCAAAGCGCTGAATCTCATCTGCATGTTCTTTGATCTCTTCACGGCTGGCTAAGACGATAATGACTGAGGCCGGCTTGAATAAACTCAGTTGCCTAGCAAACTCACTAGCAGTCATATCCTGCAGGTCATAATTAAGCAAAAATAGATCATAGTCATTTTCTCTAGCTAGTGCCAAACCTTGACTTCCTGTCTCAATTACATCCAAAAGAAATGCTTCCTTTTGCAGTTCCAAAGTCACAAATCGTGCAAGATTCTTTTCATTTTCTACTAATAAAATTCGCTTTGCCATAGGCCTATCCTATTTTTCGTCATACCAAGAGTAGTGGAAGGTTCCTTCTTTGTCTTTACGTTGGTAAGTGTGGGCACCAAAGTAGTCACGTTGTGCTTGGATCAAGTTAGCAGGAAGGTCTGCTGAACGATAGCTATCAAAGTAAGTAATAGCTGCTGAGAAGGTTGGTACTGGTACACCAGCTTGAACAGCAAGAGCTACGATATCACGCACTGCTTGTTGGTATTTAGCAGTAACATCCAAGAAGTACTCATCCAAGAGAAGGTTTGCAAGGTCTGCATCACGGTTGTAGGCATCTGTGATCTTTTGCAAGAAACGAGAACGGATGATACAGCCATCACGCCAGATAGATGCGATATCCGCAAATGGCAAGTTCCAGTTGTTTTCTTT
The DNA here is from genome assembly GCF_011612585.1 of Streptococcus cristatus ATCC 51100. NCBI lineage: Bacteria > Bacillati > Bacillota > Bacilli > Lactobacillales > Streptococcaceae > Streptococcus > Streptococcus cristatus. The sequence continues at coordinate 1,531,415 of NZ_CP050133.1, forward strand.
AGAAGCCACACGTAATTGGGCAAAACCTTGTGCGTATGAAATGATTTTTGAGAAGTAAAGGGCTTGACGAATCTTTTCGATCAACTCAGCCTTGTCTCCTTCAAACTTGAAGGCAGCTGGTTTTGGAAGCACCTTGCTAGCATGTACACGCTCTTCTTTGTAAGTAGAGATATAACGGGCAAATACGGACTCAGTGATCAGTGACAATGGCACACCAAGGTCAAGTGATGATTGGCTGGTCCATTTACCAGTTCCCTTGTTACCTGCAGCATCAAGGATGTAGTCTACGATTGGTCCATCTTGCCCTTCATCGTCTTTACGGCTCAAGATATCAGCTGTGATTTCGATCAAGTAGCTATCAAGCTCGCCTTTATTCCACTCAGTGAAGATTTCAGCCATGTCTTCTGCAGAAAGACCAAGCAAGTGTTGCATGAGGTCATAGCTTTCTGCAATCAATTGCATATCACCATACTCGATACCGTTGTGGACCATTTTCACATAGTGACCAGCTCCGTCAGGACCGATGTAAGTCACACATGGTTTACCATCTTCAGGTGCTTTAGCTGAGATTTCTTCGAGAACATCAGCAACCAATTCGTAGGCTTCTTTTTGTCCACCAGGCATGATAGAAGGACCTTCAAGGGCACCTTTTTCACCACCAGAAACACCAGTTCCGATAAAGTTAATGCCTGAGTTTGCCAATTCTTCATTACGACGGATTGTATCTTTATAGAAAGTGTTTCCGCCGTCGATCAAGATATCGCCCTTGTCAAGGTGTGGAAGAAGGGCTTGGATAGTTGCGTCTGTACCAGGTCCAGCTTGAACCATGAGCATGATACGGCGAGGTTTTTCAATGGATTGAACGAAAGACTCTACATCGTAGCTTGGAACAAATTTCTTTTCAGGATGGCAAGCGATTACGTCTTCTGTTTTTTCTTTACTACGGTTGTAAATGGCAACTGTATAACCACGAGATTCGATATTTAGGGCAAGGTTACGACCCATTACGGCCATACCTACGACACCAAAATTAGCTTTTGTCATTTTCTACTCCTATAGACTTAGTTGTTTAATCTGTTATATTTTAACATTTTTACATGGTAATGAAAAGTATTTAGCTGATAGAAATGCTTTTCTGTGGGAGGATACGCAAACAGCCAGAAGTTGCAACTCCCAGCTGTTTGGATATCATAGATACATTTGGATTTATTTCTCATCAACTTCGATGATCGCTTGTTCATCTTGTTTGAGCTTGTTGACAGTCATATTGACACCAAGTGCTCCAGCTAACAGTTGACGAATGTCAAAGCCTGCTCCTTGGGAAACTTGGTCAATGCTCTGCATGATGTCGCCGACCATTTTAGAAGCGTTGCCTTCACCATACATAGTAATCTTGTCTACCTTGGTCAATGGCTCTGCTACCGCACGAGCGATTTCTGGCAGTTTATCGACAATCATCTCCGTAATCGCAGCTTCCTGCATCTTCTTCATGGCTTCGGCTTTCTTGTCCAAACCTTGGGCTTCCGCTTCTAGTTTAAGACGAATGGCTTCCGCTTCTGCACGTCCTTTGGCTTCAATAGCTTCTGCTTCTTGCAGTTGCGCAAATTTCTCAGCCTCGGCTTGAGCCTTGCGGGCTTCGGCTTCTTTTTGTGTTTCAAAGAGTTCCGCTTCGGCCTGACGCTGACGTTCAATCAATTGCGCTTCAGCAGCCTGTTGACGGGCATATTTTTCAGCTTCGGCTTGCTTGCGGATATTGGCATCCAATTCCTGCTCACGGACCTTAACTTCCCGTTCTTTGACTTCCGCTTCCTTTTCCTGCTTCATGATGTTGGCTTCTGCTGCCACACGTTCTTGTTCACGACGCTGGATTTCAGCCTCAATCCCTTTAGCCGCGTCAGCTTTAGCTTGTGCGATATCTGCTTCCTGCTTAAGGGCTGCTTGTTTCAGTTTGAGTTCATTTTGCTTTTGAGCAATTTCCAAGTCAGCAGCCACGCGCTTGTCGTTAGCCAACTTGTCCTGCTCAGCTTCAACTTCCTTACGCTCACGTTCAGCCTTCGCCTTGGCAATCAAAGCGTCTTTCTTGATCGTTTCGACATTTTCGATACCGAGATTGTCAATCACGCCACCTTCGTCAGAGAAGGATTGAACGGTAAAGGCAATGACTTCCAGACCCATCTTAGCCAAATCTGGCGCCACGTTATCTTGCACTTTAGAGGCAAATTCCTGACGGTCATTGACCATCTTGCGCAGTTCCATCTGTCCGATTACCTCACGAAGGTTCCCTTCGAGAACATCTTGGACAGAGTTGGAAATATCTGTTGTGTTCCAATTAAGGAAGTTTTCTGCCGCACGCTCAATCATTTCATCCGTAGTACCAATCTTCAGCTTAACAGCTGCATCGGCACGAACGTTGATAAAATCAAGCGTTGGCACAGACTCAGAAGTACGGACGTCTGTAGAAAACTGCTCAATATCCAGATAAGAGCGCTGCTCTACAAAAGGAATCATGAAGCCAGCCTTACCTCTTAAATGACGCTGCTTACGCAGACCAGTAATAACGACTACTTCATTTGGCTTAGCATTGACATAGCCCTTAGCCAAAAGAATAATAAGCACAATGGCTGCAACGATTGCAAAAATCAACCAGCCTGGGATAAATAACATATCCATAGAAACTTCCTTTCTTTTCCAGAGCAATAGACGAATGCATTGCCCAAATATATTTTTAGTTAGTATATCAAAAAATTAACAGTTTGCAAAACTTTTACTGCTACTCCTATCCAACTTCCAAAATTCCCCCTCAAACAAAAAAAGATAGCCCCCATTCATTGAGGAAACTATCCATCTTTTATTAGTCATTTCTTCCAAAGATGCGAAGGATGCTGAGGAAGAGGTTGATAAAGTCAAGGTAGAGGCTCAAAGCTAGAGAAATAGCCCAGCCAAGACCTGCCTGTCCACCCGTTTGCTCATAAACGTAGCGAATTTTTTGATTGTCCCAAGCAATCAACCCTGCGAAAATGACGACGCTGACGTAGCTGACAATATAGTCTATCATGTCGCTACCGAGGAAAATATTGACAAAACTTGCGATCACAATCCCAATCAAACCTGCAATCATAGCTCGGCCCATGCCAGATAAATCTTTTTTAATGATGACGCCCATGGCTGCCATGACAAGGAAAACAGCCGCACTAACTGCAAATGCTTTGAAGACCACGCCTCCTGTGTACATGGCCACAATGAAACTCATGGTAAATCCGTTTAGGGCTGAGTAGCTCAAAAAGAGAGGAAGAGCAGCTGGACTATTACGAAGTCCTCTGCTGGAAGCTGACCAAACCAAGGCCAGCTCAATAAAGATAGCTCCATAGTAAATCCAGCTATAATGGAGCAAAATCTCAACTAGAGCTGTCTGGAAGGTCGTCAGCATTAAGCCTGAAACCAGAGCAGAGATGGCAATTCCCATCCCAACAAATCCGTAGACCTTAGAATAAAAACTAGAAAGTCCACTGTTTTCTTGAATAATTGTATTGTTCATAATGCCTCCTTTTTACATTTTAACTTTTCATCATCTTTCGATGATACTTTTTACGCCCACTTAGCTTTTTTCGCCAAGGTGCCGTCGCTTCTTTGATCGCCCAATACTTGTCCACCATGGTCACAACGAAGGACTCCTTGTAGCGGGGTGGTGCTAAGGTCGCTCCCCACATGTGCTTGATGATAATATCTTCCTCAACTCGATTGAGCTTGGTAATCTTGCGGGCATTTCGGACTGCTAGGCGGGGATGTACCCAAGCATGACTCTTTTTAAACTTGGTTTCGCGCCAGTCATAATAAAATAGATCATGCAGAAGAGCACCTCGTGCCGTACTGCGGGCGTTCCAGCCAAATTTTTTAGCAATTTTATAACTAGTAAAACTGACATTGATTGAATGTTCAAGCCGATTGGAATGAATATGATGCGTAATTCCTTTTAAGCGTTGGACGCTAGGCTTCTCAATCAAATGCCCCACATAAGCCATAAATTCATCATCTTCTCTGTAAGGCATATCATCACCTCCATTTAGTTTTATTATAGAGAGATTTCTAAAAGCTAGCTTAAAGCAAACATCAGAATGCCAGCTGCCACAGCAACGTTAAGACTTTCAGCCTGCCCCTTCATGGAAATGTGAACCAGAACATCAGCCGCATCCGTTATTTCTTGGCTGATTCCTTGCCCTTCATTACCCATGACTAGAAGGAAATCCTCATGTTTTTCGACCTTTTGATAATCCACAGAATCTTCTGATAAGGTCGAAGCCAGAATTTGCAGGTCACTTTGACGAGCTAGGGCCAGCATATCCTCTCTGCTCACGCGATAAATGGGCAGATGAAAGTGGCTCCCCTGCATAGAACGCAAGGTTTTGAGATTGTAAATGTCAGCGGAGTGACTAGAGATGAAAACTCCTTGATAACCCGCCGCATCCGCTGTTCGGATGATGGTTCCGACATTGCCAGGATCCTGCACATCTTCTAAAAAGAGATAGGCACCTTCCAACTTTTCTGGAATCGTTTGCTCCTCAAAGGCTAATTCTGCAACGATTCCCTGAGGGGTCTTGCTATCTGCCAAATCACTGAGAATCTCTGGACTGACAAAAATCGTCTGGGAAAATGCTGCCAAGCGCTCTTCGTACTCTGCCAAGGCAAAAATTCGCAGAATCCGTGCCTGACTGGCCAGAGCCTCCTCAAAAAGATGCCAGCCCTCAATCAAATACGACTCGCTACGATATTTTTTTTGATGCAGCTTTTTAGCTTTTTTTACCACATTATTGGCTTTTGAGGTTATAATATTCATAAATACATTATAACACAATCTAGCGGTTTTGAACTCATCCTCTAGACTTAGCTTCAGAGAAAATATTGTCTCCAGCAAGCAACTGCTCGCTACGCTATGGGCTGAGAAGCGAGTTTCAAACCGCTACAAAAGGAGGTAACGATGCAAAAAGTAAGAATGATTGCGCAAGGACGAGTCCAAGGCGTCGGCTTTCGTTGGGGCGTTTACTCCCTTGCTTTGCAGATTGGCGGGATTACCGGTCGTGTCTGGAATAATGACGACGGTACAGTCGAAATTTTGGCTCAAGCTGAAAGCTCTGCCCTCATGGCCAAGTTCATTCAAGAAATCCGCAAGGGACCAACTCCTTTTTCAAGAGTCAGCTATTTAGATGTCACCATGGCCAATTTTGATTCCTATACTGACTTTAAAATTGCAAATTAGGTCTGGAGAACTATTGTATATTTCCTTAAAAAACAGTAGAATAGATAGGTATTATTTTTTTAGAAACAAAGGAAATGAACTCGTGAAAACATTTAAACGTATTTTATTCTCTGGAATGAGCTTGTCCCTCCTACTATTATTGACAGGGTGTGTCGGACGAGACAAGGCCGGTAATCCTTCTGGTATTATTTGGGACGTGCTTGGTCGGCCTATGGCAGATAGCATCCAGTTCTTTGCTAAGAATTCAGGTCTCGGTTATGGTCTAGCGATTATTATCGTTACACTCATCGTGCGGCTGATTATTTTCCCACTGGGAATCTATCAGTCTTGGAAGGCTACTCTTCAGTCAGAAAAGATGAACTACTTCAAGCCCATCTTTGCCCCTATCCAAGAACGGATCAATAATGCCGAAACTCAAGAAGAAAAACTAGAAGCGCAGCAAGAACTTATGGCTGCCCAAAGAGAAAATGGTCTGAGTATGTTTGGCGGTATCGGCTGCCTCCCACTACTCATTCAAATGCCTTTCTTCTCTGCCCTCTTCTTCGCTGCCCAATACACAAACGGCGTAGCTAGCAGTACATTCCTTGGTATCAATCTAGGGAAACCTAGTCTAGCCTTGACACTCATTGTCGGTGTACTCTACTACATCCAGTCACTTCTCTCCCTACATGGTATCGAAGATGAAACCCAAAAAGCGCAGATGAAGAGTGCAACTTACATGAGCCCGATTATGATCGTAGTCTTCTCTTTCATGTCACCAGCAGCTGTGACGCTCTACTGGGTAGTCGGTGGTTTCGTTCAAATTATTCAACAATTCATCATTAACTACTTAATGCGTCCGCGGATCAGAAAGCAAGTAGCAGAAGAATACAAAAAGAATCCTCCTAAAGCCATGAGCAATGCAGGCCGCATCAAAGATGTGACACCAAAAGCGAGCCAAGCAATCACTCATGGAAATAAAAAGAAGAAGAATCGCAACGCTGGTAAACAACGTTCTAGATAAATAATTATCCATGTCCCTCCAAGATTTCCTATCTAATCTTGGAGGGATTTTTTTCTACTCGCCCTAATAATACTAAAAGAGAGGCTGGGACAAAAGTCCTAGCCTCTCTTTTGTATTTGGATTGTCGAGCAAGACGCAGTGGTTGAGTGGGCTCTACTACGCTGATTTCATCAGCTTTTACAGCCCTACTCAACTGTGCGGAGGTGGGACGACGAAATCGAATTCTAACGAATTAACGATTTCTGTCCCACTCTCTCTTTCTTAAACTTTTAATCAATATACTTCAACTTTCCACGGAAATCTTCCAAGCTTTCATAGCCTTTTTCTGCCATAATCTCCTTGAGTTCTGCGGTAATGCGCTCGAAGGCTGCCACTCCTTCTTTATGAAGGGTTGTTCCTACCTGCACCATACTGGCTCCACAGAGGATATGCTCAAAAGCATCGCGCCCTGTCAGGACGCCACCAGTACCAATGATTTGGATTTCTGGTTTCAGGCGTTGGTAAAAGGCATGGACATTAGCCAGAGCAGTCGGCTTGATGTACTGGCCGCCAATACCGCCAAAACCATTTTTAGGACGAATGACCACTGACTCATCTTCTATATAAAGACCGTTTCCGATAGAGTTTACACAATTGACAAACTTGAGCGGATAGTTGTTGAAAATCTCAGCAGCCTGGTCAAAATGCACGATATCAAAATAAGGCGGCAGCTTGATGCCTAGGGGCTTGGTGAAATAAGCAAAAACCTCTGACAAGATCTTTTCCGTCGTTTCAAAATCATAAGCAATCTGTGGCTTACCAGGGACATTTGGACAGGAGAGATTGAGCTCAGTAATCCCTTTAAAGTCACTTGCCTGCACTTTCTTAAGAATGGTGTGGGTTTCTTCTGGCGACATACCAACCAAAGAAAGGAAAAAAGTGCGATTTGGCTCGCTTTCTTGCAGCTCCAGCAAGTAGTCAAGATAATAATCTAAACCATTATTGGGCAGGCCCATGGAGTTGATAGAGCCCAATGGCACATCCTGATAGCGAGGCTCTGGATTGCCCTGACGAAAGTCCAACGTCGCTGTCTTGGTCACAAAGGTTCCTGCAGCAGAGTTTTTGACTTCTTCTAACTCTTCCACTGTCATACAAGCCACTCCTGCAGCATTCATCAGACAGTTGTCAAATTCAAAACCTGCAATTTTTGTCTTGGTTGTCGTCATTATTTTGACCTCTTATTCCTTAATTTTCTCTATTATATCATTAAAATTCTTCCTATAAAGGATTTATCCTAATTTTCTAGCAAAAGGTTCGGCATTTCCACCTAGAATCTTCAAAAAAAATATTATGGAAATTTTCAGAAAATTCAACTTTTTTCTTTACACCCTAAAAAAATTCTGCTATAATGGCTCATGTAATAAAATATAACAACAAAAAGGAGAACGATATGACATCTGCTAAAGAATATATCCAAAGCGTGTTTGCAACTGTGAAAGCTCGTAACGGGCATGAGGCTGAATTTCTCCAGGCGGTTGAAGAATTCTTCAGCACTTTGGAACCTGTATTTGAAAAACACCCTGAGTATATCGAAGAAAACATCTTGGCACGTATCACCGAGCCTGAGCGCGTGATTTCTTTCCGTGTTCCTTGGGTCGACCGTGATGGAAAAGTGCAAGTCAACCGTGGTTACCGTGTTCAATTCAACTCAGCTGTTGGACCATATAAAGGCGGACTTCGTTTCCACCCAACTGTAAACCAAGGGATCTTGAAATTCCTCGGATTTGAACAAATCTTTAAAAACGTCTTGACTGGACTTCCAATCGGTGGAGGTAAAGGGGGATCAGACTTCGATCCTAAAGGGAAGACTGATGCTGAAGTGATGCGCTTCTGCCAAAGCTTCATGACTGAATTGCAAAAATACATCGGACCATCACTTGACGTCCCAGCTGGTGATATCGGTGTTGGTGGACGTGAAATCGGCTACCTTTACGGTCAATACAAACGCCTGAACCAATTTGATGCTGGAGTCTTGACTGGTAAACCTCTTGGATTTGGTGGTAGCCTGATTCGTCCAGAAGCTACTGGTTACGGTTTGGTTTACTATACTGAAGAAATGCTCAAAGCAAATAGTAACAGTTTTGCTGGTAAGAAAGTGGTGATTTCAGGTTCTGGTAACGTAGCTCAATACGCTCTTCAAAAAGCTACTGAACTCGGTGCTACTGTCATCTCTGTATCTGACTCAAATGGTTATGTCATCGATGAAAATGGTATTGACTTTGACCTTCTTACAGATGTCAAAGAAAAACGTCGTGCTCGTTTGACTGAGTATGCTGCTGAAAAAGCAACTGCTACTTACCATGAAGGTTCTGTATGGACTTACGCTGGGAACTACGACATTGCTCTTCCATGTGCGACTCAAAACGAAATCAACGGCGAAGCAGCTAAACGTTTGGTGGCTCAAGGAGTTATCTGCGTATCAGAAGGTGCTAATATGCCTAGTGACCTTGATGCGATTAAAGTCTACAAAGAAAACGGAATCCTTTACGGACCTGCCAAAGCTGCCAACGCTGGTGGTGTAGCTGTATCGGCGCTTGAAATGAGCCAAAACAGCCTTCGCCTCTCATGGACTCGTGAAGAAGTTGACGGCCGTCTCAAAGACATCATGACAAACATCTTTAACACAGCTAAAACAACTGCTGAAACATACGGTCTTGGTACTGACTACCTTGCAGGAGCAAATATCGCTGCCTTCGAAAACGTAGCAAACGCTATGATTGCACAGGGTATTGTTTAAACCCTAAATTTAAAAATCAGCTTGCTCATTTGAGCAGCTGATTTTTTGTCTATCAATGGATTGTAACGATTTACCGAGCTGACTCTTTCAAAAGGGTCAGATATTCCTCCAAGACCAGTTGATGTTTTTGCATATATTGGGCCGACTCTACGCCAACATAACGATAGTGCCAATTTTCAAAATTCACACCAGTAATATCGCTTTTCCCTTCAGGATAGCGCAGAATAAAGCCGTATTTAGGGGCAATTTCTGCAATCTTATTTGCCACGCCATCTTCCTGACCTTCTGGCTCGCTCATATCAATCGCCAAGCCTGTCTGATGCTCACTGGCACCTGGCAGCTGGATCCGCTTTTGCACTTCTTGCTCCGCTTCTTGCCGAGACAAGCCTTCTTCTTCGGCCAGAGCTAGGGCTTCTTCATAGAGCTCTGTCTGCTCCGCTCGGCTACGATAGCCCGAAATCAAAGTTTCCTCTGGCGCAATGGCCCGAGCTGCAGCCAAAAATTGTCTAGTATTTTCAGCAATCCGACTATCTACCTGAATATCATCGATTTGGGTCAACCTAGGATGAGACTCTTCCTGTAAATGGCTACGATTGATTAAAGTCAACTCCCAATCATCAACTGACACTTTGGGCAAGTCAGAACTCTGGGCTTTAAGAGCATGATTCATAAAAGTTGGCAAGTCTTCATCCATATCTTGCACTCGCAATAGAGCAAACAGCAAACTGATCCCAATTCCTAGAAATAAGAGCCTATTTATTAGTCGAAACAGAGAGAGTTTTCTCTTTCTTTCATGGCGACCTCGTCTCAAGACTTGTCCTCCAGCTCTTTCGCTCCAACTTCACGATAGGACATATCACCGATAGAAACAACTGAAAATTGTCCATCTTCATAGTCTACGATGGTCACACTACCATTGCCTAGGCCATGAGGTTGCATGCGATTAATCAGGTAGACAAAGGTTCCGATGGTCATGCCATGACTAACAACCAAAGCATTGCCACCGCCCGCAGCCTCCAGCTCCTCAGCAATCTCTGAGAAGCCTTGCCAAATTCGGCCGCTGAGTTTTTCCCAATTCTCAGCCCAGCCAGCCGTGTCGACTTCTACTAAGCCTTCTGCCAGCTCGGCATAGCTGAGTTGATGGACATGGTCGATATTAAAGACCCTAGGCATAACTCCCATAAAAAGCTCACCATCATAGCCACCATCAAAGCTGCCAAAACACCACTCTCGAATGCGCTTGTCAAACCGATAAGGAATCTTTCCAGTCAAGCCCAGCTCTTCCAGAATAATTCCCATGGTCTGAATGGTTCGACCTGAATCACTGGATCTAGCTAGTTTAAAATCAATACCCGCTTTTCGCAAACCAATCCCTAATTCATGGATGCCACGTTCGCCTTCTGCCGTCAATGGACTATCACTCCAGCCCTGAGCTCGTCCGATTGTATTAAACATCGTTTTGCCATGCCGGATGAGGTATAATCTTGTTTTTGCCATACACTTCCCCCCTTATTCTCCTCTCATTATATCACGTTTCTGAAAAAAAGCAGTTTCTAAGATTGAGAGAAAACAGCTCAATAAGGCTCAATTATTGCCACGCTTTCTTTTAACTGTTTATTTCAGAATCTAAAATTTTAGCGCCAACTTCACGGTAGGACACATCTCCCAAGATCTGAATCGTAAATTGCCCTTTTCCATATTCGACGACTGTCACACTGCCGTTGTCAACCTCAGGATTTTTGCTAATGGCTTTATCAATCAGATAAGCAAAAGTCCCGATGGTCATACTATGGCTGACAACCAAAGCATTGCCTCCACCAGCACCCTCCACTTCTTGGGCAATAGCTGTAAATCCAGCTAAAATCCGTCCGCTGAGTTGCTCCCAGGACTCAGCCCAGCCGGCCGTATCTACTTCAACCAAGCCGTCTGCCAATTCTGGGAAAGTCAGCTCTTTATAATTGTCAGTGTCACGTACCCTCGGAATCACTCCACGGAAAAGATCGCCACCATAAGCCCCGTCAAAGCTCCCGAAGCACCACTCTCGGATGCGCTTGTCAAACTTATAAGGAATCTTCCCTACCAAATCCAGCTCTTCTAGGATAATCCCCATGGTCTGAATGGTTCGGCCAGAGTCGCTCGAGAAAGCCTTGGTAAATTCCAAGCCAGACTCTCTTAGCCCAATCCCTAGCTCACGGATACCACGTTCGCCTTCTTCAGTTAAGGGAGTGTCCGACCAACCTTGAGCCCGACCAATGGTATTAAACATAGTCTTACCATGCCGGATGACGTATAATTTTGTTTTTGCCATGAATATCTCCTTTTTAATCAAGGCCACTCGTCTAAGAGTGGCTTATTTGTCTCACACTTGACTGAGCAAGGCAGAGGGAAAGAGAGTGGGACAGAAATTGGTAATTCGTTAGAATTCGATTTCGTCATCCCACCTCCGCACAGTTGAGTAGGGCTGTAAAAGCTGATGAAATCAGCGTAGTAGAGCCCACTCAACCACTGCGTCTTGCTCGACAATCCAAAGACAATTAAGAGGCTAGGACTTTTGTCCCAGCCCCCTATATACTTAGTTTTTAAAACTGTGAATCGGCGCAGGAATCTGACCGCCACGTGCGATAAAGGCAGCTGACGAAGCCTGATTGACCTTCATAACTGGCGCTGTTCCCAAGAGTCCACCAAATTCGATCATATCGCCTTCCTTGCCCTTTGGAATAATCCGCACAGCTGTTGTCTTCTGATTGATGACACCAATAGCTGCCTCATCCGCAATCATGGCTGCGATAGTTTCAGCCGGTGTCGCCTCTGGGATGGCAATCATATCCAAACCGACCGAGCAGATAGCAGTCATAGCTTCTAGCTTTTCTAGATTGAGCGAGCCATTTTGGACAGCTGCAATCATGCCCTCATCTTCAGAAACAGGAATGAAAGCACCAGACAGTCCGCCAACCTGATTGCAGGCCATAACACCGCCTTTTTTAACTTGATCATTGAGCAGGGCAAGCGCCGCTGTCGTACCATGAGTGCCAACTGTTTCCAAGCCCATTTCTTCCAAGACACGGGCCACTGAGTCCCCGACTGCTGGCGTCGGCGCCAGACTCAAGTCAACAATCCCGAACTTGACACCCAGACGCTCGCTGGCCATCTGACCGACCAACTGGCCGATACGGGTGATTTTGAAGGCCGTTTTCTTGACCGTTTCAGCCACCACATCAAAACTTTCACCACGGACCTTTTCCAAAGCCCGCTTTACAACACCAGGCCCAGAAACACCGACATTGATGACCACATCTGCTTCACCGACACCATGAAAGGCGCCCGCCATGAAAGGATTGTCTTCGACCGCATTGCCAAAGACGACCAACTTGGCGGCCCCCATGTCAGAAAGCTGGGCCGTTTCCTTGATAATCCGCCCCATATCCGCAACTGCCGACATATTGATGCCAGTCTTGGTTGAGCCGATATTGACAGAGGAGCAGACCTTATCTGTCTCAGCCAAAGCCCGCGGAATGGAATTAATAAGGATTTCGTCCCCTTTTTGATAGCCCTTTTGAACCAAAGCGGAGAAGCCACCGATAAAGTCCACACCGATTTCTTTTGCTGCCCGATCCAGAGCATGAGCCAGAGGCAGATAGTCCGTAGCATCCGTCGCTGCCCCAATCAGAGAAATTGGAGTCACTGAGACCCGCTTGTTGACGATAGGAATCCCCAGCTCGGCTGCAATCTCATTCCCGACTGAAACTAAATCTTTAGCCTTGGTCGTGATTTTTTTGTAAACCTTATCCGCCGCCCTCTCAATATTTGAGTCAATACAATCTAAGAGTGAAATGCCCATGGTGATGGTCCGAATATCAAAATTCTGCTCCTCAATCATGGCAATGGTTTCTGTAACTTGTCTAATATCCATGCGCCCTCTCCTTAGATATTGTACATCGCGTCAAAAATGGCTGCGCTTTGAATATTGATTTTGACATTGAGGGTCTGACCAAAGGCCTCAAATTCACTACGAAGCGCTGCAAAATCCTGCTTTTCATCGCTAGAAACGACAGCCATCATAGTAAAAAATTCATCCAAAACAGTTTGTGAAATATCGTCAATATTGAGCCCCAGCTCGGCAATTTTACTAGCTACACCAGCCACAATCCCTGCCTTATCTTTTCCAACAACCGTAATAATCGCTTTCATCGTTTGCTCCAATCATCTTTATTGCTAATATTGTAGCATAAATGCCTGGTTTTTGCATGAATTTGCAGAAATCCAAACTGCGAATCTTGCGGGCTGTTTAAATATCAGACTCAAATACTCTTCAGAAATTACACATATCTCTTCCTTTTGTTAGAAGTTTGTTTTTTATCTATGTTTTCGTTTGTAAACGATTTCAATATTTATTATACTAAATTTAAGAACATATTAAAATCGTTGCTATTTCTGGTAATTACAAGGAACATCCTCTCTTCGTTTATGCTGGAAATCCAACCAATCGTCTGCATACCATTCACTTCTACCGTTGGGTATCGAACGCTGTCTTTGGCGATCAATTGGCTGAGCTGAAAGATATGCCTGTCACTCATAAACCAAGTGTCGAAATTGTTGAAATTTTGAACCAAAAACCTCAAGCAGGTCAAGCAACCATAACAACCTACAAACCTACACCTCAACTAGTAAGCGTAACACAGCAAGACCAACTGCCAGAAACAGGAAGCAAGGAAAACTCTGCTCTCTTTACAGTTGCAACGATTCTTCTGGCTACAAGCGGTGGTCTCATCTTGCTCAAAAAGAAAGAAGCGTAAGCATTTCTATTCTGCTAGATAGAACTTTGCTCATGATAGCTCCTTAAATATAAAAATCGCATGGACAAATCATTTCAGATTCATCCATGCGATTTTTTCCGTGACTTATGATCTTGCAATTTGATCCGATATTGAGGAAAGCTAAATCGAATATAGACTTTCATTATTAACCTAAATCAGTTAAAATAGCGCTCACAAGAGCCGTTTTCTGGTCTTTATCATGGATTTTAGGGCCTTGAATCATTGCTCTCTTCCACCATCTCAATCCAAGAATCAAAATACTGCTCCATAAATTGAGTCTGCTCCGCTATCAAAATTTTGTCAATCTCCTCATTAGCAGGAGCCAAGATCCACTTGTCTTCTATATCATCACGCCGATGGATGATAGCAACCAACTTTCCTGTAAAATTTTCCAGAGGCTGCTGCTGGTCACGGGAAATAATATACACATCCTGCTCTTCGCCATCTCCACCCATCAGCTCAGGGATATAGCCATAGTTAATCAGATAGACATTCCCAAAAGAATCTTTAAAACCGACCGGCCGATCAATGACAGCACTAAACATTGTTTCCTTGTATTTCACCCTTTCTTTACCTCCATCAGCTACTTTCTAGCTTCATTATACAAGAAAAATCCCGCCGGAGCGAGATTTTCTATCTATAGCCTGATTATTCGTTTATATTTCCTATATTATGTAAGCCTTGCACCACATGAAATTAGAATAGACTTCGCTGTTTTTCCTGTTGCCACTTGTCAAGGACTTTTTAATCAAAATCATCTTTTTTTTCATTCGATTTTCTCCTAAGCTCCCTCAGCATTATTCTTGTAAGTTTATCTTGCATTGTTTCAGTTGCATTTTCATCGAAATGGACAACAACCTCATAGGTGGTCTTTCCGATCTTTCTTTTTGTTCTAATGCCTTTTTTATCTGTGTTTTTCAGTTCTTCCATAAATTCTCCTTTCCTCGTTGAAATAAAAAAAGCGATTAGATTTTTTATTTTCTAATCGCTCTTACCAATATTTTGAAATTAGTTCTAAAACCAAGAAGCTCAATCATCTCTAAATTGAGGTTTCTCACTATTTTCATATGGATTATAATGATTGATGTTGCAGCCAAATTCTTTTAGTTTCTTGATTTTATTCTCCTTTGTCCACTCAACCAACGATATACCATCAAAATCTTCTATTCTTCCATCATTCATCTTACTTTTGAAGTACCATTCAACAACTGTTTGATGTTCACTATGGAAAAACTGCTTTATATCCCACGCAAGCACTTTTCCTCTTGTATTCCACTCATTAAACCAATGCTTTACAGTTGCTCGATTTTCATATTTAGGACACCAACTTTCAGTATAAACAACATCTTCCGCAAATATATCGTCTATTCCTAAATCTTGTTGTTTGAGCCACATATCAAACCATAAGCTAATGATCTTCTCTCGGTTTTTCATATTTATCACGCTCCTAATGCTCGGACTTATAAATCCATTTTTAGATAAATCATATCTACTAATTGGACACCTTCTTCGTAAATCGGATGTTCATAATTATCTATAAAAAAATTCTTGATGATATGAGAACGAATAAAGCCACATTTTTCATAAAAAAGGATGGTAGTCTGACTTTCTCCCGTTCCAACTTGCAATACGGAATATTCCCCTTTGTATTTCTCTATAATAAAATCAATGAAAGCCTGTCCGTATCCTTTTCTTTGATAATCCGGATGAATGGCAATACTTTTGATTTCAAGAGTATTATTCCCCACATTTAGGACAACACACTCGCCCTTTACTCCGTTATCGTCTAAAACATACATTGTGCCATCTGCTATATATCTGTCGATCATATCTTCTTGTTCATCTGCCAATAATAAAAGTGATAAAAACTGCTTCTTATTTTCTACAACTTCTCTTATTTCTATTAATGTGAACACCTCTCAAATCAATGATGTTTTATTTCTCTTAAATTTTATTATACCATTAATTTCCAAGCCTTTCCATTTCCAAATACCATAAAGGAATATTTTTAGTAAACCCACTACAAAACGATGGTAATCGTTTTATCAAACAATAAAAAAAGAATTAAGCAAAACATCTTTCACTCAAATAGTGATGAAGTGTTCTTCTTAATTCTATAACTCCTGTTGCTACTTGTCATGGATAAGAACCTCATAGCTGCTCTTTCCAATCATTCTCTTTGCACTAATGACTTTTTATCTATGTTTTTCAGTTCTGCCTTAAATTCTCCTTTCCGTTTTTGAATTTTTGACAATAAAAAGGAAGTATCGGCTATTTGCTTTTACTTCCTCTCTATAATTTTATTTAATTGTTTTACTTCGACAAACTGGGATTTAGATTTTAACCCTTACGTAAAATAAAACGGGCTATTCTCCTGAAGTATGTTCTATAACATTATAGTTTAATGCAAAGCGTAGCTATATAGTCATTTCCATAACGTGATAATCGATTTCTTTTGTCACACGATTCATAAAAATCTATCATAGCGAGACCATTTTTAAGTTGCCCTCTAATCTGAGTTTCTAAGGTATGGCTAAATTCATATCCATATTCTGGATTTATGGTTATCTTGCCTTCCTCTTCAAGCTCTTTTGAATTAAAAGGTAGTGAAAACTTTAAAAGTAATTCCTCATCGGGTTTGTCCCATACAATGTCAGCATCATACATGTATATCCAAGGGTTCATAAATCCGACCATTAACAATCCACCCTTTTTCAATACTCGAGAGGCTTCTTTATACATGTTTTCTAAATCTTCTATATATACATTTGAAACCGGATTAAAAATAATATCAAACGTTTCATTTTCAAATGGAAATGGTTTTGTCAGATCACCTTGAACGGTAGTGATTTTTAAGCCTTCTCTTTCAGCAACCATCTCATCTCTTTGTAATTGTGATGTAGAAAAATCCATGATGGTGACATCATAACCTTTTGCAGCGAAAACTGGACCCTGCTGTCCGCCACCACAAGCTAAACCTAACATCTTTTTTCCGTTTGCTTTTTCAAACCATTCTTTCGGAACTTTTTTCCCAACAGTTAATGCAACAGAAATGGGATGTTTTCTAACTTCTTCTAATTCTTCATGTGTCAAGGGCTCAGTATAATCATTTTTGACATTATTCCATCTATCTTCATTTAATTTTATATAATTTGTCATCTTATAATCTCCTCGTAATTTTATACTATTTCGATTTAAGTTAGATGTGTTGCCATCACTTAATTTCATTTTATTATACCATATGTTCAATTACTATTTTTCATGCCATCTTTAAAATATTTGAAGCTTTTGTGCTAGCTATTCCTGCCATTCTAATTCAAATATTAAACGTCGTCGCTCAAACTCTCGTACTAATGATGATTCTATTTCAACTCACATTTTTCGTCACACACATATCAGTTTTTTAGCTGAGCAAGGAATTCCAGTCGAAGCAATTCAAGATCGTGTTGGGCATACACGAGGAAGTCGTGGCACAGATATCTATTTGTACCTTACACAAAAAAACAAAAGATCTCATCATTCCTGTATTAGATTCGTTAACTAAATAAGTGTGGCAAATTTGTGGCAAAACAAAGAAAAAGGTTTATCCAAATTGGATAAACCCTGTTATATCAAGCTTTTACAAGCTTCTTATGCTTTACCTTCTGAACCGAAGACGTCAATACGTTCTTCAACAGAGGCTTGGATAGCTTTTACACCGTCAGCCAAGAATTTACGTGGGTCGAAGAGTTTCTTCTTGTCGTATTCTGCTTCGTTTGCTTCGTAATCGCGAGCAAATTTACGAGTTGCGTTAGCGAATGCGATTTGGCATTCAGTGTTAACGTTAACTTTGGCAACACCAAGTTTGATCGCTGCTTGGATTTGGTCATCAGGAATACCTGAACCACCGTGCAATACGATTGGGAAACCTGGAACTGCTTCTGTCAATTTTTGCAAGTGATCAAGGTGAAGACCTTTCCAGTTTTCTGGGTAAGGACCGTGGATGTTGCCGATACCAGCTGCCAAGAAGTCAATACCAGTTTCAACCATTGCTTTAGCGTCTTCGATTGGAGCCAATTCACCATCACCGATGATTCCATCTTCTTCACCACCGATAGTACCAACTTCAGCTTCTACTGACACGCCGTTTGCATGAGCAAATTCTACAACTTTACGTGCTTTTTCAAGGTTTTCTTCAACTGGAAGGTGTGAACCATCAAACATAACTGAAGTATAGCCAACTCGGATACACTCAAGTGCATCTTCGTAGTGACCATGGTCAAGGTGGATCGCTACTGGTACAGTGATACCCATTGATTCAACAAGGTTAGCGATCAAGTTGCGAGCAACTTTGTAACCACCCATATATTTAGCAGCACCCATTGAAGTTTGGATCAAAACTGGTGCTTTTTTAGCTTCTGCTGCGCGCAAGATAGCTTGAGTCCACTCAAGGTTATTTGTGTTAAATCCACCAACTGCATAACCATTGTCACGAGCTGCTTGGACAAATTTTTCTGCTGAAACGATTGCCATTTGTAATAGGCCTCCTCTTATTTTTTGTGGAATGAACCACTTACATTGTTTATTTTATCACTTTTTCACTGAAATTGCTAGTTTTTCCTGAAATTTTAAGTAATTCCCAAGCAATTTTTGAATTCAGGCATCTTCAGTTCTTTGAGAAAACAAAAAAACTGACCGAAGTCAGCTAATCCTATGCGGAGAGAGGGACTTGAACCCTCACGACCTAAAGCGGTCACAGGATCCTTAGTCCTGCGCGTCTGCCAATTCCGCCATCCCCGCGATTGAGTACTTTACTAGTATAACAGGATAATCTCCCCTTGTCAACACCTTTTTTTCAAAACTTTTAAAAAGTCTTTTCAAAAATAGAAATGAGACAGGCTTAAAAACAAAAGCCTATCTCACTCTTTTCATTAATGTTTTTCCAAATTGCGCAACATCTGATCAATCTTATTACCGTACTCAATAGACTCATCTTTGACGAAAGTCAAATCTGGAATCTTATACATCTTGAGGTTTCGGCCCAGTTCACGCTTAATGGTGCCGGTTGCCTTTTCCAAGCCCAGCTGTGCCTTTTGATTATCCGAAGCCAAGTCACTCATGATGCTATAGTAGACCTTGGCCATAGACAGATCGCCCAGCATTTGGACATCGGTAATGGTCACACCTTGGACACGTGGATCACGGACCTTCTTTTGCAAAATCTCATTGACTTCGCGCTTGATTTCCATTCCTACACGGTCGGTACGAAAATGATTTGCCATAGGATTTCCTTTCTAATTTTTCTTCTGCAATATGAGGCTGGGACAAAAGTCCTAGCCTCTCAATTGTCTTTGGATTGTCGAGCAAGACGCAGTGGTTGAGTGGGCTCTACTAGGCTGATTTCATCAGCTTTTACAGCCCTACTCAACTGTGCGGAGGTGGGACGACGAAATCGAATTCTAACGAATTACCGATTTCTGTCCCAGTCTCATATGTTTAGTTTTAGTTGAATGAAATTCGCTCTAAGCTCTTTGCGAAAAAGGAACTTGGACTAGAAGTATCGACTTCCATCAAATATGCTTTTCACTGAGAGTTTTCGACGGATTTCTCTTACTTCTTAATTTCTTCCATGATGTAGGCTTCAATCGTATCATCCACTTGGATATCGTTGTAGCCATCAATCATGAGACCACCTTCGCGGCCGTTAGTGATTTCTTTGACATCATCCTTGAAGTGCTTCAAGCTAGCCAACTGACCATCGTAAATTACGACGCCGTCACGGATGACACGAACCTTGGAATCACGCGTAACTTTACCGTTGATAACCATGAATCCACCGATAGTACCAACCTTGGAAACCTTGAAAGTTTCGCGGATAAGGGCTTCCCCGATGATTTTTTCTTGGTATTCTGGGTCCAGCATTCCTTTCATGGCATCTTCCATTTCTTCGATAACCTTATAGATAATGCTGTGAAGACGGATTTCTACATCATCAGCTTCTGCTTGCTGGCGAGCTTGCGGTGTAGGGCGAACGTTAAATCCAATGATAAAGGCATTTGAAGCTTCTGCCAAAGTTACATCGGATTCATTGATAGCACCAACTGCTGAGTGGACAATGGTAATCTTAACGCCTTCCACTTCAATCTTCTGCAAGGAAGCAGTCAAGGCTTCTACAGAACCTTGTACATCGGCTTTGATAATGACGTTAACAGACTTAACTTCACCGGCTTTGAGGGTATCAAAGAGATTTTCCAGACTGACACGATGAGTAGCTTGACGTTGCTTGAGAAGGGCACGTTTAGCACGTTCTTCACCAGCTGCACGCGCAGCTTTTTCATCTTCATAGACGGCAAAGTGGTCACCTGCCATCGGAGTTTCATTCAAACCTGTGATAGAAACCGGCGTAGATGGACCTGCTACTTTGACACGACGGCCCAGGTCATTGGTCATAGCACGGACACGTCCGAAGGTATTTCCGACAACGATTGGATCTTGAACATTCAGCGTACCTTGTTGGACAAGAAGAGTTGCAACTGCACCTTTTCCTTTATCCAAACGGGCTTCGATAACAGTACCGATAGCACGAACAGTCGGATCTGCCTTGAGTTCTTGAATTTCTGCTACAAGCAGAACTGTTTCCAAAAGCTCATCGATGTTTTGGTTGAATTTCGCAGAGATTTCAACAAACTCAGAATCTCCACCCCAAGCAGTTGACATAACACCATGCTCAGCCAATTCACCAATTACGCGCTCAGGATTGGCACCTGGCTTATCGATCTTGTTGATGGCCACAATAATTGGCACATTAGCGGCTTTAGAGTGGTTGATCGCTTCAATAGTCTGAGGCATAACACCGTCATCAGCTGCTACGACCAAGATGGTAATATCGGTAACAGAAGCACCACGCGCACGCATAGAAGTAAAGGCCGCGTGTCCAGGCGTATCCAAGAAAGTAATCTTCTTGCCATTTTCCTCAATCTGGTAGGCACCGATATGCTGAGTGATACCACCCGCTTCACCTGTCGCAACGCGAGAGTTACGTAGAGTATCCAAGAGGGTTGTTTTACCATGGTCAACGTGTCCCATGATAGTTACAACCGGCGGACGCTCTACCAATTCATCTGGATTGATATAGCCTTCTTCGACAAAGAAGCGCTCAATATCAGCTGTATCCACTTCTACCTTCTTCTTAGCTTCGATACCGTAGTCCACCATGAGGAGCTCAATAGTATCACCGTCAAGAGATTGGTTTTGCGTTGCCATCACGCCCATCATAAAGAGCTTCTTAACGATTTCAGCTGGCTCGCGCTTGATCCGTTTTGCGATTTCCGCAACGGTCATACCATCTGTGTATTCGAATTCGCTTGGCAACTCATGGAACTTGCGTTCTGTAACAGGTTTTGGAACCTGATTCTGGTTACCTTTTCCTTTTTTATTTTTCTTATTGTTATTCCAGTTACTGTTTCTTTGATTTCTCACTTGATTTTGACTATTTCGATTCTTTTGTTGTTTTCTTGGACCTTCTTCTTCGCGATCAAAATCATCGCGCTTCTTATCTGGTCGAGCTTGCTTTTTACGACGTGTATCTACTGCAGCTTGTGCTGGTGCAGGAGCAGCCGGTTGGACTGTTTCAGCCGGAGTAGCTTTAAATACTTCAGCAGTTGTTGTCTCTGCTTGGACTGGCTCTTTTCGTCTATTCTGGCGTTCCTGCGCTTCTTTAGCTGCTTGAGCCTGTTTAAAACGCTCCTCACTAGAACGGGCATACTCCGCATTTTGCTCTGCTTTCAGAGCTGCTGCCCGAGCCTTAAAGTCAATTTTTGGCCCTTGAGGCTGTTGGCGGTTCTGACCGTTAAATCCTTGATGATTCTGACCATTCCGACGGCCATCTTGACCACGATTATCACGACGGTCATTGCGGCGCTCTTGGCGATCATTGTTGACCTTGCGGTCATGACGATCACGCTCATTACTTTCCTTCTGATCAGAATTTTGTGGTTTCCGATTTTGTTGCTGCTTACGACGCTCTGCTTGTTCCTTGGCACGCGCTTCACGCTCTGCCTTAAAATTTCGACTTTGTGGCCGAGCTGGAGCCGGTTTAGCAGGAGCTTCAGTTGTCACTGCTTCGGTAACTTTTGTCTCTTCTTTTTTAGCTGGAGCCACTTCCTTTTGGACTGAAGCAGCTGGTTTTTCAACTACTTTTTTTGGTGCGGGCTGAGAATTCACCTCTTTTTCCGGAAGAGGCTTAACAACTTCTTTAGTCGCGAAGCTAGCCTTGATGCGCTGGCTTGCTTCTTCTTCTACGCTGGAAGAATGGCTTTTGACTTCTAGGCCTAATTCCTTAGCCCAAGCTACTACCTCTTTACTTTCCTTCCCCAATTCTTTTGCGATTTCGTACAATCTAATTCTAGACAATTCTTGTCCTCCTCTTCTATTGCATAAGAGACCTCATTTTCTTTGTAAAACCAGCATCTGTGATGGCGGCTACTTTACGAGCCTTGCCAATCGCAGTGCTTAATTCCAGTGTTGAAAACACGGTTGACACTTCTATCTTGTAATAATGGCTTTTATCAGTAATCTTTTTTGTCAGATTTGGTCCCGCATCTTCAGCTAGAAAGATCAGATGAACCTTTCCTTCTTGGATGGCTTTGATGACCAATTCTTCTCCTGAAATGACGCGGCCAGCCCGCTGGGCCAAACCCAGCAAGTTTGCTAGTTTTTCTTTATTCAAGACCCAACTCTCTTCTCTTGACTTTGTGATCGACATAGGCAATCAGCTCGTCGTAGAAGCTTTCTTCTACTTCCATACTGAAACTACGGTTAAAGACCCGTTTTTTCTTGGCCTGCTGAGCTTCTTCGTTATCTAGCTTGATATAAGCACCTCGCCCATTAGCCTTGCCTGTCGGATCAATGAAGACCTGACCTTCTTTATTCTTGACGATGCGCAACAGATCACGCTTGTCAATCACTTCATTTGACACAACTGATTTTCTTAAAGGGATTTTTCTTGTTTTTGCCATATCTGCCTCCCTTATTCTGCGGCTACTGCTTCACTTTCTTCAAGTTCGATTTCAGTTGCCACTTCTGTATCACTCAGCTCTTCTGCTTCAAATCCTGCTGAAAGGGCATCGACTTCGGCTGGTACTTCTTCTGCTACGTAATCTTGGCCAAATCCACCAAGCTCGTTGGCTACTTCCATTGCTTCAAATTCGCTGGCTGACTTGATATCAATTCTAAAGCCAGTCAAATGAGCTGCCAAGCGAACGTTTTGACCACGACGACCGATAGCCAGAGAAAGTTTATTATCTGGCACAACAACCAAAGCTCGCTTATTGTCTTCAGCATGGAAAATAACTTGATCGACCTCAGCTGGAGCAATGGCATTGTAGATGTACTCTGCTGGATCGGCAACCCATTCGATGACATCGATATTTTCCTCAGTCGGAATCATACGGCCACTTTTGGCATCATACTTGGCTGGGTGGAATTTGCTGGTAATCTTCTTGATATTGGCACCACCACGTCCGACGATGGTTCCGATAGCATCCACGTTTGGATTGTGGCTGCGAACCGCTACCTTGGTCCGATCGCCCGCTTCACGAGACACGCTCATGATTTCAACAGTTCCGTCGTAAACCTCAGGAATTTCCTGCTCCATCAAGCGCTTGATCATCTCTGGATGGCTACGGCTAACGAAGACATTGACACCACGCGGATTGTCTTCTACCTTGTAGACAAAAACTTCGATGCGGTCATGAGAGGCAAAGACCTCACCAGGAATCTGGTCTTGTTTAGATAATTGTGCTTCAATGGTTCCCAGATTGACATAGATAAAGCGATTATCAAAGCGCTCTACTGTTCCTGACATGATTTCATTTTCATGTTCTTTGTAGGTATTGTAAGTGATAGCACGGGTTTGCTTGCGCATCTTTTCCATGATGGTCTGCTTAGCAGATTGAGCTGCTACGCGGCCAAATTCAGCTGGCGCTTCTTCAAACTTGATCTTGTCTCCTAGCTCATAGGCAGAGCTGATAGCCAAGGCATCCTTGAGGCTGATTTCCAAGCGGCTATCAAAGACCTCATCCACGACTTCACGGACAGTATAGACATGGAAATCACCTGTTTTTTCATTAAACTCAATGGCTGCGCTGTCTGCCTGACCGTAGCGACGACGATAAGCAGAGCGAAGGGATTCTGTCACTGCTTCGATAATATCTTCTTTTTTAATACCTTTGTCCTCTTCCAAAATACGGAAGGCCTCTAGCATTTCTTTACTCATCTTCATGTAACTTTTGCTGAAGCAAAAGTATTCCTTTCTTCATTATATTATTGCGATTTTTCACTAAAATTTAACGGCCAGTCTTGCTTTTGACACTAGATTATATGGAATTTCAACTTCTTTTTTGCGTGTTTTATCCATATATTCCATGAGCAAGACATCGTCTTCAAATCCAAGTAACGTTCCTTCGAAAACCTTATTTTTATCCAGTGCCTTATAAAGACTGACATGGATATAGCTTCCAACTGCAGCTGCCACAGCTTCCTTGGTCTTCAGCGGACGCTCCAAGCCTGGGCTAGTCACTTCCAGAAAATACTGGTCAGGAAAAGGATCGGGCTTGATAGAGTCCAACAGAGGACTGATAATATCAGTCAAATCTGCTGTATCATTGACCGTAATCCCCTCGGGCTTGTCTACAAAAACACTGAGAACATAGTCACCGCCCATCTTGCCGTACTCAATATCTACTAATTCATAGGGGTCTTGGATGGCTGGCTCAATGACTTCTCTTACTAATTCAACAATTGTTGCGATAAGACTGCACCTCCTCACAGACAAGAGGCGAAGATACTTCCTCGCCTCTCTTTTATATTCACTAAAACGATTATAGCATAGTCTGCCTTGAAAATCAAGGGATATACTTCTATTTCTCTACAAAGTCTAAAATAGACTAGATGGGATAACTGTAGCTAGGCGCCTTATTGATGGTCCGTCGATGCTGTTGTAGAGCTGCTAGAAGAGCTAGAGTGACTTTCACTCTCACTCGTGGTGCTGCTGGAAGGCGATGACGACGATGAACGTTCGCTTGTACTAGAAGAACTTGTTACCGTACCGTCTGTCACGTAGAAAGTAATCTTGGTATTTGATTTCAATTTAATACCTTGACCAGCTGCTGGAGACTGGGATGTCACCAAATCAGCTTGACTGGACTCCACGGAGCGATCAATCACTCGCTCAATACGAGACGAAGCGATTCCCATCTCCATCAGATAGGACCGTGCATAGGCATACGAAACTTGGAGATGACCAAAGTCCGGCATTGGAACAGTAGTCACTGTTTTAGCAACTGTCAGAGTAATCTGTTTATTGGACGTCACATCATAAGAAGAGCCTGCAGCTGGGGTTTGACTGATGACCACTCCTTCTTCAGCATCAGAACTTTCTTCTTCTACGATCTTGATCAGCTTCTCAGGAATATTGTAAGTGCTTTTCAGATCTTCAATCGCCTCTGAGGACTTCTTACCAACGTAATTTTCTACTGTAAAGGTTTTTGCTCCTTTGGAGACAATCAAATCCACTTTACTGTTTTCACGGCGTTGACTATTAGCTGGTGGATCTGTCTTGATGATCTTACCTTCCGCCACTTTATCACTGTAGTCCTCCTTGATTTCTCCTACCTCAAGACCCTTAGCAGTGATGGTCGAACGAGCTTCTGCTACTGTTTGTCCTGCTACATCTGGAACCGTAGTATTGGCAGGACTCTTGTAGATCAGAAAGAAGAAGGCCGCAAAAACTAAGAGAATAGCTAAGAACAGAACTTTGTATCTAGCTCTTAAATGACGTTTTTTCGGCTTTTTGACTGGAGCTTTTAAAACAGGGGCCTCTCTCTTCACATCAGCCGCAACTTTAGGAGCCACTGCTTCTGCGACAGGACTTGGAGCTGACTGAGGAACTGGAGGAACTTTTGGCAAAGTTTTAGTATCTGCCTTGGCCCCATCATCAAAGACCAGTTTCTTTTCATTTCGACGGTCATAAGATAAGCTACTGGACAAATCAACATACATCTCTGCAACGGATTGATAGCGATCGCTCAGCTTTTTAGCTGTTGCCTTAATGACCACATTTTCCAAGGCCTGAGGTACATTCGGATTTTCTGCGATGATTGAAGGCAGGGGCTTTTGGAAATGCTGCAAAGCAATCGTCACAGCACTATCTCCGTCATAAGGGATATGCCCTGTCAGCATCTCGTAGAAAATAATCCCCATGGCATAAATATCGCTCTGAACAGTGGCTTTGGAACCCCGTGCCTGCTCTGGCGAAAGATAATGCACCGACCCCAGCATCGAATTGGTCTGGGTCAGACTGGTCTCAGCGAAAGCCACGGCAATCCCAAAGTCTGTTACCTTAGCATCGCCATCTGGTGTCAAGAGGACATTTTGTGGTTTTAGATCACGGTGGACAATCCCACGTGTATGCGCTAGGCGCATAGCCAGTAGGATTTGCCCCATGATTCTAACTGCTTCTTCGTTTGAAAGTGGAGAATTTTCTTTGATATAGCGCTTAAGGTCAAGCCCAGACACATATTCCATGGCCAGATATTGCTGACCATCTTCTTCTCCAATATCGGAAATCCGGACAATGTAAGGATGATCCAAGTCCGCCATTGCTTTGGCTTCTCTTTGGAAGCGGGCAACTGCAATAGGATCTGTCTGATAATTGGTTCTAAGAACCTTTACAGCAACCTCCTCACCATCAAGTATCAGATCTCGCGCCAGATAGACATCTGCCATGCCTCCACGGCCAATCTGTTTGATGATTTTATATCGCCCGGCAAAGATCTTGCCGATTTGAATCATTCCTGTTCCTCCTTGTCAAAACGAACCAGAGCAACTGTGATATTATCCAGCCCTCCAGCATTGTTGGCAAAGCGAATTAAGGTTTCAGTTTTTTCAGATAGGCTGATATCGCTAGTGACAATATCATAAATTTCGCTGTCTGAAATCATATTGGTCAGACCGTCACTGTTGAGCAGAAGGTAATCACCATCTTCTAACGTGATCATGCCGTAGTCAGGCTGCACTTCGTCTTTTTGACCGATAGACTGAGTGATAATATTTTTCTGCGGATGGCGTTCCGCCTCTTCTTGTGTAATCTGTCCAGCCTTGAGCAAAGCATTAACAAGTGAATGGTCACTAGTTAATTGGCTATATTCCTCACCGCGAATCAAGCCAATGCGAGAATCACCAATATGAGCATAGATAGCTTGATTATCAATAATAGCCAAGGCTTCTAGCGTCGTGCCCATGCCCTTGTATTCTTCGTCCTGACCAAATTGGTGGATCCGCTGATTTTCTTGTTCCAAATGCTCTGCAAACCATTCACGGACTTGGTTCACTGAGTCAATCTGAGTATCAACCCATGCGGCACCCAGGTCTGTTACTGCCATTTCACTGGCAATGTTACCAGCTCTGTGACCACCCATACCATCAGCCAAGATAATCATAGTCTTGCCAGCCCGATTTACAAAAAGATTGGCATAATCCTGATTATTTGTCCGCTTTTGACCAACATCTGTTAATATTGAAATTTCCATACTGTCAGTTTCCTCCTCTTAGTCCGATATCTTCCTAAATTGACTGATAAAAAATCCATCGCTTCCGTATAATTCCGGCGTAATCAAAATACAACCGTCTTTCACGATATCTTCTCTTTCATGTTCTAGTCTAACTTGCTCAAAATTTGGGTGTCTTTCTAGAAATTTCTTGACTACTTCAAAATTCTCTGCAGACACAATCGTGCAAGTACTATAAGTTATTATACCACCTTTACGTAGACTTTGACAAACGCTGTCTAGTATATCCAGCTGAATTTTTTGTAAATTTTCAAAATCAGCGTTTTCTTTATTGTACTTAATGTCTGGCTTGCGGCGAATTAAGCCGATGCCAGAGCAAGGAGCGTCTACTAGGATTTTATCAAATGCATTTGGTCCAAAAGTCTCAAACACCTTGGTCGCATCCAGCTTTTTAGTGGTGATTTTATCTGTCAAGCCTAGACGTTCTGCATTTTGACGAATCAAGTTCAGCTTGTGATCGTAAAGATCTAAGGCTGTAATCTGGCCGCTTGTCAGATAGGAAGCCATGTGCACAGCTTTACCACCTGGCGCACTGCAGGCATCCAGAATCTGCTCATTCCCTTCAATATGCAAGGTTGGAGCAACCAGCTGACTAGACTCGTCTTGAATAGTGATCAAGCCTTTTTCAAAGAACTCATGACCAGCAAAATGACCTTGCTTCTTGACCAAGGCTGAAGGGGCCAAGAGCGAATCGTCCGCACTCAAAACTGCTTTAATTTCTTCCTTTCGAGCCACATCCGTCACTCGAATGCTGGCCTTGTTGCGCTCAAAGAGACTAGCAAAGATAGCTTCCGCGCGTTCCTCCCCGTATTCGTCAATCAACACCTTGACCAACCAGACCGGCAGAGAATACTGGACTGAGTAGCGCTTGTTCTTGCGTTTGATAGTAGTTGGATCAGCTGCGCCTTCCCGCTCGATCTTCCGCAGGATTGCATTGATATATTTTTCACTGCCACGCTTGCGTCCTTTTGCAATCTCAACAGCTTCACTGACAACAGCATGCTGGGGGATTTTATCCAGATAGAGCATCTGGTAGAGGCTGAGCTCAAGCAGGATATAAAGCCAAGCATCCAGCTTGTCTCTATCCTCCACCCAATGAGCTAGCTGCCATTCTAGAGTAATTTTGCGAGCGACCGTTCCATAGACCAGCTCCGTGACCAAGCTTTTATCAGCTGAACTGAGGCTACTTTGTTTCAGAGCCTTGTTGAGGGCAATATTGGAATAAGCTCCCTCTTCAAAGACTTCTTCTAGAATTTCAAGAGCAAGCTCTCGGGCTCTTTTTTGCTTACTTTCCAAATTCATCACCTACCGCTAAGTTCCGACCCAGACCGTTGAGAAAGTCCTTGATGTCCATTTTGGGCTTGCCGAATGGCTGTACCGTCTTTAGAGAAAGGGCTCCCTGACCCGCCGCGACCACCAATTCTTTCTTGCTGATCGTCAGGATTTCACCCGGACGACCACTGCCTTCTACTTGGCTAACCTCGTAAATCTTGAAGCGCTGGCCAGCTAGCAGGGTATGGGCCACCGGCCAAGGATTCATGCCCCGAACCTGATTGAAAATCTGGCGACTGGTCTTTGTCCAATCAATCCGCTCTTGCTCTGGGCTGATATTCGGTGAAAAAGTCACCAGCTCTGGATCCTGAGGCTGAGCTTGAATCTCTCCCGCCACATAGGCTGGCAAAACTTCTAAAAGAAGGTCGCGGCCAATCACTGCTAGTTTTTCAAAGAGAGTTCCTACATTATCAGACTCTTCAATAGCTGTCGCTCGACTGGCAATCATATCACCAGCATCCATCTCCTTGACCATCTCCATAATGGTCACACCCGCTTCTTGATCACCATTTATCAAAGCATAATGAATGGGCGCTCCGCCACGGTATTTAGGCAAGAGAGAGGCATGGACATTCACCGCGAAGTTAACGCTGTCCAGTAAGCGGCTCGGCAGAAATTGACCAAAGGCTGCTGTCACGATGCCGTCAGCTCCCAAATTCATAATCTCTTCCAAGTCCGCGCTTTTAGCCAACTTTTCTGGTTGGTAAACTGGCAAGCCGTTAGCTAAAGCCACTTCCTTAACCGGTGTCATGCGGATTTCCTTCTTGCGGCCCACCGCTCGGTCTGGTTGAGTGACCACTGCTAAAATTTCATATTGTTCACTCTCCAGCAGGCCTTTTAAGACCGTTGCCGAAAAGTCAGGCGTTCCCATAAAAATTAATTTCACTGTCATTTCCTCAAATCTGTCGCAAAATCCCGTCACCTGCGACTGTTTTTCTTTCTATTATATCAAAAAAGCGAGCAAAGCTGACAGCTCTCGCTCACTTTCGCCATCAGATAAAATTCTGGGGTTCATTATCAATACTGAGCCTCAGGTTCTTGTTTTCTGCTTGCTGCGTTAGTTCCAAAACCCGATTGAGCGTAGCTTGCAGATCATCCTCAAAGCGATACTTCAGTAAAATCTGATAGTGGTAGAGATTGTGGGTTCGAGCAATGGGCTTGGGTGTGGGGCCCAAAATTTGCACCTTGTCCGACAGGCCACCCCGTAAAATATCCATAACTTGATAAGATTTCTTGACTACCGTTTCCTCATCCTTGTGGGATAGGGTCAGCCCGACTGTATAGTAATAAGGCGGATAGCCCAACTGCCGTCGAATTCCCATTTCATAGGCGTAGAAGCCTTCGTAATCCTGTTTTCTGGCAAAGTCAATGGCATAGTGCTGAGGATTGTAAGACTGGATAAAGACTTGCCCAGCTTTCTCAGCCCGACCTGCCCGACCTGCTACCTGAGTCAGCAGCTGAAATGTCCGTTCTGAAGAACGAAAATCTGGCAAATTCAGAGCCGTATCCGCATTGAGGACACCGACCAAGGTCACATTAGGAAAATCCAGTCCCTTGGCAATCATCTGAGTTCCCAGCAGAATGTCTGC
Source organism: Streptococcus cristatus ATCC 51100 (assembly GCF_011612585.1). Classification (NCBI taxonomy): domain Bacteria; kingdom Bacillati; phylum Bacillota; class Bacilli; order Lactobacillales; family Streptococcaceae; genus Streptococcus; species Streptococcus cristatus. The sequence continues at coordinate 1,561,787 of NZ_CP050133.1, forward strand.
CTGCCCCTGACCAAAAGCCTCTAGGATTTCTTCGTGGCTCCCTTTCTTACGGGTCGTGTCCACATCCATCCGCAGAATGCGAGCCTCTGGAAAGAGAGTCGTCAGCTCATCATAGGCCTTCTGCGTCCCCGTACCATAGTAGCGAATGCTGCGACTGGCACAATTAGGACAGGTTTGTGGAATGTCCTTGGTGAAGCCGCAGTAGTGGCAGTTCATGGTCTTGGTATCCATATGTAAGGTCAGAGAAATATCACAGTTGGGACAGGTGTCCACCGTGCCGCATTCCCGACACATGACAAAGCTAGAATAGCCTCGCCTGTTGAGCATGAGAACCGTCTGCTCACCCTTATTCAGACGATCCTGAATAGCTTCTAGCAAGACTGGAGTAAAATTACTGGCTTCATTTTGCCCGATATAATCTCGGAAGTCCACCACCTGAACCTGAGGAATCTGCGCCAGCGGATTAGCCCGCTTGGTCAGCTGCAAAAAGTCATAGACGCCACGGCTGGCTCTGGCCCTGCTTTCCAAACTCGGAGTCGCCGAACCCAGCACCAAGACAGCTTGATTGTAACGAGCTCTCAGAAGAGCCACCTCTCTGGCATGGTAGCGAGGATTGGAATCCTGCTTGTAGGAGGACTCATGCTCCTCGTCAATGATGATGGCTCCGATATTTGTCAGCGGAGCAAAGATGGCCGAACGCGCACCGACAACGACCTGAGCCTCTCCCCGCTCCACCTTGCGCCACTCATCGTACTTCTCACCGTCAGATAGGCCTGAATGCAAAATAGCCACCTTGTCACCAAAGCGCGAAATAAAGCGATCGGTCACCTGAGGAGTCAGAGAAATTTCCGGCACCAGCATAATCGAAGTCTTTCCTTGACCTAGAGCCTCCTCAATCACCTTGAGATAAACCTCGGTCTTGCCACTCCCCGTCACTCCTTCTAGCAAAACGGGTTGAGCCTTTTCTTTACCGATTTTCTCACAAATCGCAGCGACCGCGATTGCCTGCTCCTCATTGAGAACCAGCTTTTTATCCTGTCGCTCCTTTTGGAAATACGCCGCAGACCGGCTGATCTCTCTCTCCTCTGTGTGAAGAAGCTCCTTTTCTAAGAAAATATTGACCACTGCAGGTGAAAAGAGCTCGCGTAAGTCTTTGAGGCGACCTGATTGCGGATTTTCCAGCAGATAAGTCTGAAGCTCCTGCTGCTTTTTCGCTCGGGTAGAAGGCAGAAACTGAGCCAATTGCTCTCTATCAACTTGATACCAGGTTTCTGTCTTGATATGCTTACGGTCCGTCGCTTGGTATTCCAAGCGAATCTTACCAGCCTGAGTCAACCGCATGAGCTTGGACTGACTTTTCTTGTCCAAATCAGAAAAACGAAGACTAGCTTCCTGACCAAAAATGGCCTGCCGCTCCTCAGCTGAAAGCTGCTCCGTTGGATAAAGCAACTTGTCATAGCTGGAATTAAGAAGACTCGGCAACATGGCCTTCAGAATGGAAATTTTATAGGAAAAGACAGACTGGCGCAATTGGTCAGCTAACCAGAGCTGCTCGGCATTGAGAACCGGCCTAAAGTCAAGAACTTCAGCAATATCTTTCAATTCTCCGATATGCCCCGCCAGATCTTTAGCCTCCTCATCAGCCAAGCCAACAATCAGCCCCTGAATCAACCGACCGCCCTTACCAAAAGGCACATGCACCCGCATCCCAGCTTCTAGCATCCCAGAAAACTCCTCTGGAACCGCATAGCTGTATGGTTTATCCGTCTGCATCAGAGGAACATCGACAATAATCTTGGCAACTTTCACACTCTCACCCCGCTTTCCCTAAACGAAAAATAAGATTGAGTAACCCCAACCTTAAATTTTCTCACCCTCTTCTTTTTCTTTGGCAATTTGTTCTTTGATCTTGCGTTCTTCTTCTTCTTTACGCAAACGTTCTTCTTCCGCACGTCGGCGAACTGCTTCGCGTTTTCCTTCTGGATCGGGGTGAATCACGACATTACCAGATTCAATTTCTTCCAAAGCGCGTAGCGTTGACTTCACTGATTTGAAATCTTGAGTTGGCTTAGCACCAGCTTCTAGCTCATGGGCACGCTTAGCTTCTAAGATAACCAAAGAATATTTTGACGGCACCTTGTCCAACAAGGTGTCAATAGACGGTTTTAACATCATAACTATTTACCTAATTTCTAACTTTATTGACGGACGACTGCTTCATCCTTAGGAAGCATGTCTTGATAGTGACCGATGACTCGGTCCACACGAAAATGCTCGGCTTCAATCACACGTTTCACACGTTCAGCTGCCAAAGGTACTTGGTCATTGACAATAGCATAGTCATACTCACGCATCAAGGCAATTTCTTCTTTTGCTTTCTCAATCCGCTGAGCAATAACGTCTGCACTGTCTGTACCACGGCCAACCAAACGGTCTTTCAGCTCTTCCAAGTCTGGCGGAGTCAGAAAGATAAACACAGCATCGGGCACTTTTTTCTTGACTTGGAGTGCTCCTTGGACTTCGATTTCCAAGAAAACATCTATACCCTTATCTAAGGTCTCGTTGACATAAGTGAGTGGAGTCCCGTAATAATTGCCGACATACTCTGCATACTCGAGCATCTGCCCTTGACGGATCAACTCCTCAAACTCTTCACGAGTGCGAAAGAAATAATCAACACCATCAACTTCTCCAGGACGCTGCGGACGAGTCGTCATAGATACAGAATACTGAAACTGATTGTCCGTACTCTCAAAAATTTCCCGTCTTACTGTCCCTTTTCCAACGCCTGAGGGGCCAGAAAAGACAATTAACAAGCCTCGTTCTGTCATCATATCTCCTTCACAGTCTTTCTATCTAGTGTAACAAAATTGCGCTCATATTTCAAGAAGATTCAAAGAGATTTCCTTGATAATCCTCCCGAATCCTGCTAGATTTCAGACGCTTTTATTCATCAAATAAACCTTGAAGGCTGGCGAAAGGACTATTGGCTTCTTTCTTCTCCATTTGCTGCTTTTGATAGTCTTCCTCCGTCAGCACCTGCCAGTCATTTCCCGTAGGCATACTCGCACCAGCCTCCTCTTCAGGAGTCAAAACTTTCAGCGGAATATGAAGCAAAATATTGTCCGCCACACTGGCTGCCAGATCGATCGAATCCCCCTCAAATGGTAGAACCAAATCATCTTCCAGCAAATCTTTTTGCACAGAGCCATCTTCGACAGAAGCAAAGACTTCATGAACCGTGTAAGCTTCCTCCCTATCAACTGGAGCCATACTGCGACTAGAAGCGAGGGTAATCTTGTAGGTCAAGGTGTAATCCAAAAAATAAAGCCCATTTTCATACTGAGCCTGACCTCTGGCCACGATGTTCTGGATATCTAACACTTCACGATTACGCTCTTGTAGCTCTTGCGCCAAATCAAATTCTTGGTCAAACTGCAAGCCGCCAGCATTCTTCTTAATTTCTTGAATATTCAACATTTCAGCCTCATTTTACATTATTTTTTCTTCATTATATCATTTTCTCGACCAAATACCTACACCCTAAAAAGTGAATAAAGCAACTAAAAACAAAATCTCTCAGCCACTTAGACTGAGAGACAACACGTTTTTCCTAAGAAGGGATTATTTTCGGAATTTGAACTGGCTGTAAAGACCAAAAACGATGATCCAGACAGCTGAACCGATCGCTCCCACTACCGTTGACTCTTGTAAGAAAAGAGTGACAAAGACAAAGGCAAAGAAGAGCATGGTCAAAGGATTGAGAAACTTGTAAGCTGGCATGAGATAACCATCTGCCATAAAATCTGGTGACTTACGATATTTGAGGTGGGCCAGCATAGTCAGACCATAGATAGCGATGTAGACACCAGATGAGGAGGCCGTAATCAGAGCAAAGGAGTCCGATACTCCCGGAAGAATCTTGATAAAGGCCGCAAAGGCAATGGTAGCCGCCGAAGCCAAAATCGCATTCTGCGGAACATTTTGCCTAGATAGTTTCCCAGCTCCTATTTTCTCAAGAAAAGGATTGGGCGTATCGTGGGCAATCTGATACAAATGGCGGCCTGTTGAGTAAAGGGTCGAGTTCAGTGCGGAGGCCGCTGAGGTCAGAACCACGAAGTTAATCAAGGCTGCCGCCCATTTGAGACCCGCTAACTTAAAAACGATAACAAAGGGAGAGTCAGCCGTTGCCAGTTTTTCCCAAGGAATGATGGCCATAATGGCAAGGAGAGACCCCCCGTAAAACAAGACAATCCGCAAAGGAATTTCTTTGATGGCCTTTGGCAAGACCGCCCGTGGATTAGCCGTTTCAGAAGTGGTAATCCCGATAAATTCAATGGCCTGATAGGCAAAGAAGACCATCTGGAAAGCCATGACAAAACTTACAAAGCCATTAGGAAAAAGCTGAAAACCTCGACCAATATTCCCAAGACTAGCTACTCCGTGAGGCGTTTTAAAGCCTGTCAATACCATAAAAACAGCCGTTGCAATCAAAGCAATGATGGCTACAATCTTTATCATCGCAAACCAAAATTCGACCTCGCCGAAGACTCGAACCGCTATCAGATTGACCAAGCTAAGAAGAGCTAGAAAGACAAGCTGAATCATCCAAGCTGGCCAGTCAGGAAACCAGTACTGCACATACTGGGCAACAGCCGTAATCTCAGCCATTCCGATAAAAATCAGAGAAATCCAGTAGGACCAACCAGAAAAATATCCCCAGCCAGTTCCCAAATATTTGGTAATAAAGTTGATGAAGGTATGCTGGTCAGGGTCGTAGTAAAGCATTTCCCCAATCGCCCGCATCATCAGATACATGAAAAGGCCTGTCAGCATGTAAATCAAGATAATGGATGGACCCGTCAGGCTAATCGAGCGTCCCGCCCCCAAGAAAAGTCCCGTGCCGATGGTTCCAGCAATGGCTATAATCTGAACATGCCGATTCTGTAAGCCGCGTTTCATCCCGTTCTTTTCTGTTTTCTCGTTGTTTTTCAACTCATTTTCACTCATTCAATCATTTCCTTTCACAAATCGCTTTATTGTATCACAATTCAAGCAATTCTGCTAGATTTTTTCATTTTATATAAACATTTACTCTAGAAAATTTATGCAAAAAGACAGACTCATAGTTCGTAGAATCATTATAACAGACAGGATAAGGCATTGTATGCTGTTCTTATGAAGAGGCTCTATCTAGCCCTAACTCCCTTACTTGTCTAGGATAAACATCCCTATTATCCACCACTTGATGATAATCTGCAAGCAAGTAGCAGTCCTGAAAATTCAGTTCTTCATTTTCCTTAGCATACAAACAGAAATCATCTTCTAGCTCTTCCGATTTTACAGCCTCCATGATATCTTTTAAAAAATAGGTTTGGTTTTCTTCATTGGTCAAAAGTCCCTTTCCATTCATAGGCCGGATAAGCTCCTAGACATTGATAGTCCAAGCTTTCTGCAACCTTCTTGGAAGCTTCGTTGTGCGCATCCCATAGTGGAAAGAGTGAGCGTTTTTGAGCTTCTAAAATCATCCGGGCTCCCAAGATTTTGGCCAAGCCCTGCCTTTGGTAGGCTGGCTTGGTAGCAATTTCAATCTCAAGAGCTCCATGATAGACCAATCCTGTCGATACAGCAGCGATGATTTCCTTATCTGAATAGAGTAAAAAACCAAAGCCACCCGACGCTTTAAAATGGTCAAAATCAGAAAAATCACCCCGCAAATCCTGAGACCAGACTTCCTCAGCCAAACGCTCATAACTCTCCTCAACAATCGGACAAAGGTGGTAGTTTACTGGTAGACTGCTCTGACATTTCTCCAAGGCCTCTGTGTCAAAGTCTGCCCTGTCAGCAAAAGCGTAGCGAGTAAACCGTTGCAACTCACTCTGACTATCCAGAAACTCTTGCCAACTGGGCTCCTCAGAGATAATGACCTTGTCAGCCAAGCTGTATTTTGTGCTATAGTCCTGCCACAAATCTGGATCCACCTGACCAGCTGGAAAAAGAAAGTTCCCTAGTTGGTAAAGACAGGATGTCTCAGGAGCATTCATAAAGAACTGCCCTAGACCAGCATCCAAACCGTAAATTACCATATTTTTGGTCCAGGATTGGAAAAGGTTCTTAGCTTTTTTCATTGTTCGCATCCTTCATTCACTTACTTCAAACTCCAGCCGCCGTCAATTTTGATAATCTCGCCCTGCATAGCAGCTGCCTTACCGCTTGCCAGAAAGAGACTGACATCAGCTACTTCTTGAGGATCCAGCCAGCGCTTGATCGGCGTTTCCTCAGCAACCCAGTCTGCCAGCCCGCCTGGCTCAAAATCTGCGGCAGTCATGGCTGTCTTGACAGCGCCTGGCGCCAAGCCAAAGACTTGGATATTTTGATCCGCATAGTCCAGGGCTATCTGCTTGGTCAAACCAGCTAGAGCATGCTTAGAGGCTGTATAGGCAGCACCGCCGCCGCCAGCCAAAAAACTAGCAATCGAGCACATATTAATGATGATACCAGACTTTTTCTTCAGCATCTTCTGCAGGTAAAAGCGAGTGATTTTCATGGTTGCGGTCAGATTCAGCGCAAAAATCTGCTCCCAATCCTCGTCACTTGTCTCGTGCAAGGGACGATAATCGTCCAAAATACCGGCCGTATTGCAGAGAATGTCCACCTCAGGCAAGCTAGTGAAGAGCGGTGTCAAATCCTCTGTCAAATCCATTTTAAAAAAACGTAATTCATTTAGAATCCCCGGATTTTCACCCTTATCTACCCCATAAACACGGTAGCCATTTTCCAAAAAGGTCAGAGCCTGAGCTCGGCCGATGCCCGAGCTAGCTCCCGTCACCAGCACTGTCTTAGTCATCCACTTCCACCCAATCTGTCGCGAGGACATCACAAGGAGTCGGACTCCACATAGAGAATCCCTCCCCTTCGCCTGAAACATTGATGAGGAAATAAGGTGTCACCTCGAGAGCCACCCCATTCTGCTCAATCGTGTCAAAGAGCTGGACGTAGTTCTCTGCCCCACCCCAGCCTGTACGCACATATTTTTTCTTGGCCTTAAGGCCTGGTAAAATTTCTTCAAATGTCATGGTTTTCTCCTTTGTTATCTATAAACCTTGATTTGATAAGGTTTATGAACCTCTGAAATAAGGTGGTTTTTAAATTTGTTCACCTTTTTGTGGACTTACAGACCATTTATGGCTTTTTCGTAGTATGAAACAGCCTCTTTTTCTTTGTCCTTGGATAGGTGACTGTAGATGTCCATGGTCATAGCCAAGGTAGCATGGCCTAACCGGTATTGTAATTCTTTATAGCTGATACCAGCATTGAGCAATAAACTAGCGTGAGTATGGCGGAAGGCGTGAAAGGTAAAGCGGGGTATTCTAATTTCTTTGCAGCGCCGATCCAGAGAATCTTGCCTTGTGGCCATATTCTGATATGCTTTGGTCGGGATAGCAAATACTACAGACGGAACACGCGCCCCATCTTCTACGAATAGTTGCCGCTGCCTATTTTTGTAGAGCTTCAGCATATTGACTGTTTTCCGGTCAATACTAATCACTCTAACTCCTGCTTTACTTTTAGGCGGGCCTACTAGATCCACCAGCCTATTATAATTCTTTGATATGCTGATGGTCGCATTCTCCAAGTCGATATCAGACCACTCCAGAGCCACTGCTTCACCAAAGCGACAGCCAGTCGCAAGCAGTAGGCTATACAGCACATAATCAAAATAATGACTGTATTTTTTGAATGCCAGCTTCTCCATATAGCCTAAAAGAGACTTCAAGTCCTCCGGAGCGATAAACTTGATTGCTTTACTCTCACGCTTTGGCTTCCTGGGCAGGATAATATCTCTCGCTGGGTTGAATGGTAAGAGCTGCAGTGAAACGCCATATTTTAAGATACGGCTATTTATCGAGTGAACCACGCCAAAGTGAACCAAGCGACTTGATAAGTCATTGATGAAACTCTGGATATAACTAGCGGCCAGCTTATCCAGTCTCATCTTTCCAAAAACTGGGATTAAGTGGCTATTCACCATTCTTTCTGTCGCTATGAAGGTTTGTGGTTTGACAGTCAGCCGGTAACTTTCCAGCCACAGTTCAGCCAATTCTTGATAATTCTTCACCCGCACAGTTTTATGAACCGTTGACCCGTTCGCTTTAAAGTCAAGCTGCGCGTGCTGAGCTTTGCTCTTGACCTCTTTTCTTGTTCGTCCAGTGATACTGGTCTTTACTTTCTTCCCTGTTACCTGATCCACTCCCAGATAGACACTTGCGCGGTACACGTTGCTACCGTCTTTCTTTTTGACTTCTGTTATTTTCATGATATACCTTTCCATCAGCAGGCAAGCTGTTATTAAAAAGATTTTAGATTGAATTAGGTTTATATCATGCTAGGAGGCACGAGAGGTTCTCTATTGCATTTGTTTTCAGAGGTTAGATTAGCTTATTCATTATAACCAATTCCCCAATAGGGAATATACTGCATATTCTTTTTGCCAGCATTTTCGTCATAAATTTTTATTTTATTATTTTCTAATGCAAGAGCAATGAGTTTGGATGCGACGGATGATTGTTTATTTGTCAATCCAAATCTTTCTCTAAGTGTGCTATTGGTCATATAATCATCTTCAATGTAGAGTATAGCGGAATGGTAATAAATAGCATTTATTTTTTCTCTGTTACCCATTTCCTGGATTGTTCGTCGTTGATGTAAAGTAACAACAGTATAATTATCTTTTGAAGCGATATCGGGAGCAGGTAAGTGATTTAATTCAAGGGTCAATATAATCTTGTCTATACCGCTACCACGCGATTCTACCAAATGCATCTTTCGAAATAGATTAGCTAAATCTTCATTTCGAGAGTATGGAGGCATGTCAAGTAATCTTTCTGGACGATTAAGAGGGGAACCAGGATTTGTAAATACTACTCTATTATCAAAGATTTCAATTGTTGGCGAGCTCCCTTTTACAGAAAAATCCTGATGCACTATTTGATTTGCAACAATCTCACGTATAACAAGGGGGGGATAATCTGTATCAGAGGTTATTTGTCCATTTTCTTTTAATGTCTCAGGTTTTCTAGGTAAATGACTATTGATAAATTTTAGCAAACCGTTAAAACCAACAGCAGCTCCTTTACTTGCTGTATTATCGGCTACTGCACTAAGTTTATTGTTGCCGTCATACCTGATTACTCGTAAAGCATGCGATGAAAGATTTTCAAAATTTCTAAGATTTTTTGCGAAAGTAAATGCTCCCATATTGGTCAAATTAAAAGTTTTCCCAGAAGGTTCTACAATACCATCGTTTATCATATGAGTAATAATTTCTTCGTCAGTCGAACCAACAAAATGGCCTAACATTTTCAAATAAGAATTAACATCAAGCAATTCTTTGATCTCATCAAATGTACATGCAGTTTTTGCATATTCTTTTTCAAATGATCGTGCCTCAAAGGATTTCCATAACTCTCTTTCTTTTTCAGGATAATCCTTTAAATTTTTTAAAGATGATCCGCTTCTGATATATCGTTCACCTCTAAAAGCAACAGGTCTACCAGCATTCATATGGATAACTAGAACGACAACATGATTTTGGTCAATATCATATTCTTCAAACCGAATTGTAATGCGAGGGTCAAGCATTCTTTCTAACCAAGTAATAAATGGTTCTCCACCATGTTTTTCAGTTTTTGGGTAGAACTTTGTGCCTATAATTTCTTTTGAGATATCATCAATCCCCCAAATTAGGTACGAAAATTGTCGGTTTAGAGTTGCTGACGAGTTAGCTAAAGCTGATATATATTTACCTATACGCTCATGATCTTTATTATTCACTTTGTATTCAATAATTTCATCTTCATTTTTAGTCAATAATTTTAATAATTTCTCTGAATCTCTATTTTCCATAATTTTTATTTTCCAAGTAAATTCTAAACAGGCTAGAAAGATTGTTAAATCAACGTTTCTTTATTTTCCAAGTAAATTCCACGCGCCCCTAAGTTGAGTTCACAAATTTTTATGTTAACAAAATTGGTAGGTATATCTTAATATGGCGTTGAACTCCGAGCGAACGCCGAGAAAGCACGCGCATTGGCGATAAAATCGGCACTTTCGGCAGCCCTAAAAGAGTAAAAGGTTGATATTTTGAAAGTACTAAAAAAGGTTTTGTGGGATGCGTTATTTTATTTCAATCAGCTTTTGATAAACTTTTTCAGTTAGAGCCGTTTGCTGGCTAGCTGTTAGATGGCGGGAGGTACGGATAACAGTAGTCCCGTAAACGTAGTGAGAACCTGAATTTAAGATCCCGTTGCCATCAAATGCTGATAAGTAGGTGTTACGCTTTTCAGCTTCCTCTTTGGTCTTATAGACTTCCACGTTACCGCCACCGTCTGTTCCTTTGCCCACAATATCCGAGCCGTCCACTGCTTCCGTGACTTGACTATCAACAAAATAGACTGAAGCGGTATAGCCGCCCTGCTTGTTCAAGCTTCCATTAGGATCATTAGCTTCCGTTACTGATTGAACGCCTGTAATTGTATCAATTTCTTTTAGCCGTGTTTCTACAAACTCGCTTGATGGGTTGGTGATCTGCTGAAGCTGGGTCACACTCTTTTGATAGCCGGCCATCTTGTCGGTCAGTTCTTTCTGAGTATTTGAGTGGTCCACAGGCTGGGCTAGTTCTTCAGCCTGTTTTTCAATATCTGCCGTATTACTTCCCATTTTCGGAACTTTGCGAATCGCTTTTTTTGTATCGGCTACAGTTGTTTTCAACTCCTCTAAAGTCGCCGCTTCCAATGGTTCAGCATTTTCTTTTACCAGTTTTTCAGCGTCTGACACCAACTTTTCAATCTCCTTGTTTTCGTCATCGAGTACTGCCGCTGCTTTTTCAAATCTGCTTACGGCTACTTGATGTGGAGCGTAGGAAAGAAAATAATATCCCGCCCCTGCTAATCCGATGGCGAGAGTTGCGACAGTTGCAATGAGGGCTTTTTTCATTGTGTTTTTCTCCTTTGGTGTGTTTTATGCAGTTGTGGCGCGTGGGTTAGAAAGTAGGAGATAAAAGAGTACCTAAATGAATTGTTTCCTCCAAGGAACTAGGTTCGATATCAAAAGTACTTTGAATATACTCACGAACAATTTCTGCGAAATCATTTTGAAACTGTATTGGCCAGTTGAATATTGTGTCACTAACTCCATCATTATCTTTGGAAATTTTAAATTGTATATTTGAGCACTTGAAAAAGTTTCGAGTGTTGACAAAACAACTTCCTTGATATTCAATGGTCAACTTTTTTCCTAAATGAAAAATGTTGATTATTAAAAAAACAGGCTCCTCCCAACCTTCAAAAGCAAATTGCATTTCTTCTGCTAACTCAGATAAGGAGTCGTAATTATCAAATCCCGCTTTCATAGAAATTTCGAACGGAATATAATCGAAAAAATCAGCAGGAGATACCATTAGGTAGTTACATAACTTGTCAACGGTCGAGATATTTATTTTATCGGTTTTATTGTTTGAAATCTTTGATATTGTTGAGCGTGCAATCCCTGTATCATTGAATAATTGTGTAGCGGTTATTCCTCTATCTATCATTAATTTAGCAAGATTATTTCTAAGCATATTTCTTTCCTCCTTGAAAATATTTTAGCTTATACGCTAAATTTTTTCAAGTTTTTTTGTTATTTTACTTGACACGATAAAAATATAGTGTATAATAAGAGACATAATTTTAGCGCTAACGCTTCAATTTTTCCAAAAAGAAACAAAAAGGAGGGCTAAAGACATGCAAAATAATTTTCGGGTTCTTTTGGCAAAGCAACGAAAAAAAGTTTCAGACGTCTATAAGGCTACAGGTATTTCAAAAAGCACACTCACAGCTTTATACTACGAGCGTACCAAAAACCCTGAAGCAGAAACTTTGCTGAAAATCGCTGATTATCTGGGCGTAACCTTAGATGAGCTACTGACACCAGAAGAATAGAAAGGAGTCCCAATGAACCTAGTCTACATGGACGGCAAGAAAGAGCCGTATACCACAAGCGAGATCATCGCTGAATGTGCTGAGGTTACTCATCACACAATACAAGAGCTTTTAAGAAAGCATAAAGCTGATTTTGAAAGCTATGGAATTATCGCATTTAAAATGCGTAAATTAGACGGCAGAGGACGACCAATGAAAATCTATCGCCTGAACGAACAACAGGCAACCTTGCTGATCACTTACCTAAAAAATACCGAACCCGTTAGAGCTTTTAAGAAAGCTCTAGTCAAAGCATTCTTTGAAATGCGGGATGAGCTAACTCAGTTTAAGCTGCAGCGTGCTTTAGAAAAGCCAAAGCGTAAGACTTTGCATGACAGCATAGAAAGCTGGAGAGAGGCTCCAAAGCACCCGCATAGCACCATTACAAATCTTTTGCTAAAGGGCACTAGCGGCATGAATAAAAAGCAACTGATGGCAGCGCGTGGTGGTCTGACAGGTATCGATAGCTTGACCAGTACCGAGCTTGTCAGATACCAAGCCTTGGAAGATATGGCTATCGCTATGATTAACCTGGGTATGACCTATCAGGATATTAAGTCCATGATCTTCAGACCAAAAGAAAACGCACCACAAGGCGCGTGAGAGCAACAAAAAAGGCTTACCGAGACCAATCAGCAAAGCCTTTCGCACTATCACTAAAACATAATAAACAAGCAGGCAAGCTGTTATTAAAAGGGTTTTAGTAAAGATTTATACTTAGATTATAGCATATCTAGGACACTTTGACCATACGGAGAGCGCTAACTCTTAAAACTGGTACTTTCTCACGCTTTCAAACTTTGGCGACTCTGGGCGTGGGAATTAACTAGTATAGTAAAAGGCAAGAAAGACATTAAAAAGCTGTCGAAACAGGAACAAGCCTATCAAGGCAATTACACAAACACAGAAAAAGGAGTAAACACCATGGCAGAAACATCATACGAGAATTTAACTAGACGTATAGACAGAATTAGCGCAGAAATGCAAGAAATTAGCGAAAAAAAACGGCCTAAGAAGACTTTCTCTATTGGCAAATCAGACAAAGTCCATCAAAGAAGATTTGTCCCGTTTACTTTGGATTGAATTTCCAGAATTGAATGAAAGTCATAAAATCGAGGCAGTCTCTAAAAGCACTACGGGAATGTTTTTCCACCCTGGTATTTTTGAAATGGATGCTATGCGACAGGCCTTTTTCAAAAGACAAGCCAAAACATTCTTCTTGACAGAGGCAGAACAACAATCTTATATCACTTATACAGAGAATCTATATCTAGAATCAACTAAAACTCTCAAAGAAATCATAAAAGATACTGACCAAAATTTACCCAATTCTAGTTATCAAGAAAAACGGGTTCGAAATATCGAACTATTTACAGCAGCTATCAGTAGCAATGTACAACACGAGGAGTTATAAAAAATGAGCGAACTACTAGGCGCAATTTTAACACTACTACTTTTCTTTCTAGCTGGCGTATGTGCTGAGCTGTTTCACTCCTGGGCTATTGCTTACAGACGCCGAGGGTATATCACCAAACGGCAACTCAGAAAGATGGAAAAATGGCTTGAAACAATGGAGGGCAGAGGATGACAAATAAAACAAATGATATTCTAGTCGACTATGAAGGGCTTTGCGGACAGTTAAAGGACATTCTAGAGGTCTTAGAGTTAGCTAGTGCAGAGGAGGGGCAGAGAACTTTTCCCCTACTCCACACAGCTAACCACGCTCTAAAACAACTTATTTCAGAACATGACGCTCTAGCCGAGACATACCGGAAGGAGGGCAGCCATGACCGAACTTGAAGAAAGAATTTTAAGACTGATACCCGTAGGGGCAGACGAGCCACGCGCAGGGCGGGATATAGCCAATGTGCTAGGGCTAGAGATGAGAGCCTTACGAGATCATATTCTCCGGCTTATCGTTCGCTATGGTATTCCCATTGTGGCCAAACGTGGGGCAAGTAACGGCTACTACATCCCTGCTAATGATACCGAACGCTTAGCAGGCATCAGAGAGCTAAAGGCTCAGTACGACACAGAGGGAAAGCGTCTAGATGTGCTAATTAAAGCTGATTTAGAAAGCTATAAAGAGCTGCTGAAGGGAGCTGATCAGAATGTTTAGTCTCAGCAAAGAAAGTGAATATGAGCTAACTCAGGGCGTTCTGGAGCTTGTGGAGAACTATCTAGAAGCGCGTGAGAAGAGCAAACCACGCTTGACGGGGTTAATTTCAGCCCAGCAAGCCATGGACGAACTGGATATAAAATATAAGACACTACAACGGTGGGAAAAGGCGGGACTAAGACGATACAAGCCACCGTTAGAGGACGCTAGAAAAGTGTATTACAGGGTTAGCGAACTTTTAAAATTTTTGGGGGTGGAAAATGGCAAGGTATAACGTACACCCCGCACAAGGTGGCGGCAAATATCATGATATGAAAATCTATAAGGATCGGCAGCCTAAACCTCTTACACACGAGGAACAAAAACGCTTAAAACGCCTGAAAAAGAAACGGAGAAAGGGGCGATAGGATGGCCATCTATGAAAGCCGAGGGTTTGGATCACTGGTCCGGCCATATAAAGGCAAACTAGAGCCGTTTGATTATGTTGCACAGTTTAAACCTATGGTAGTCTCAGAAAGTGCAGACATCGAGGAATACAAACGAACTGCAGCGCCCTACTGCTTAAGCGGAAAAGTAATCGCAGAAAAAAATGGCAGCTATCGCAGAAGTAATCAAAGTTTAGTGTATCGTGATTTGATTTTCCTTGATTATGATGAGATTGAGGGAACGACTGAGAGCTTCATAGAAGCTGTTTCTGGTGCTTTGTTTGGCTACTCCTATATCTTATACCCCACCATCAAACACACCCCAAAAAGCCCCCGTTTTCGCCTTGTGGTGAAGCCTAACAACGTGATGAATGAGGCAACCTATAAGCAGGTAGTCAAAGAGATTGCTGACAAAATAGGACTACCCTTTGATATGGCCAGTCTGACCTGGTCACAACTCCAAGGGCTACCAGTAACCACTGGAGAACCATCCGAATATCAGAAAATTGTCGAGCATGGCCTAGATTATCCAGTCCCCAAGGTTGAACCAAGAGCGAAGCAAGAAACTACGGAGCGTTACAAGCCTAGAGCAAGTGGCCAGAGGTCAATGACTATGAGGATCATTGACACGCTTTTTAATGGCTTTGGAGACGAGGGAGGGCGTAACGTGGCAGTGACACGATTTGTAGGCTTACTCTTTAACAAGTGGGTTGATTGTGACCTAGAGACCGCCTACGAGCTAACAAAGATAGCTAATAGCGTGACTGCTGAACCGTTACCGATTGAGGAACTAGACCGTACTTTCAGCAGCATAGCACGGGCAGAATACAGAAAGAGAGGGTAGAACCATAGAACTAGAAGAATTGGAAAACCTAAAAAGTGAAATCTTAGAGGTGAGAGAGCAAGAGCAACCCCCTAGGACGATGAAGGAGCTTGAAAATCGTATCTTTCAGGCTGGTGAAGAATGGCGGGCAGAACATACTGAAACAAAGGTAAACGAGTCCACAGGGGACGTTACCGAGAAGGTAGCTATGCCCCAAACCTTCACCGTTGCTAAAATACTAAGTGATATTGTCACGTTTACTTTTATCAGTAAAAGCAACATAGCAGACTTTAGCCTACTCTATATCTATGATTTAGACGAGGGTATCTATACCGCTAGTAATGACCTGTTTAACCTTTTCTGTAAGACTTTTGACGTGAGAATTAAGCCCAGAGAGTGGCCACAGATTAAGTTAATGGTTAGGACATTGACCAAGATAAAGAAACCTTTAGAAAGTGCTAACCTTGTCCCCGTCAAGAATGGCATTATTGACCTAAGAACTAAGAAGCTACTCCCTTTTAGCCCTGACTATGTCATTACAAGCAAGATCAGTACAGCCTACCACGCGCCTACACGAGTTCCAACCGATAGGGAAGGAAAGACATTTGACGATTGGCTAAACTCAATCGCTTGTAATGATAGTGAACTGGTAACATTGTTTTGGCAGATTATCCTAGAGGCTATCAATCCTAACCACACCCGAAACAAGTTTGCGATCTTCTACGGGGACGGTAACAATGGTAAAGGGACATTTCAGCGCTTCCTTATCAATCTGATAGGAGAAAGCAATGTATCAGCATTGAAGCCCGCCCAGTTTGCTGAAAAGCATAACCTTGAAACCTTGGTAGGCAAAGTTTGCAATATTGGGGATGAAGCGCCTAACGAATACTTAAAAAATCCGTCTGATTTAATGAGTATCACTAGCGGGGACACCGTGCTAGTCAATCCAAAAGGGCGGCCAGCTTTTGAGGCTACTTTTAAGCTCTTTAATATTTTTTCGGGCAACTATATCCCCAACGGAGGCAACAAGACTAAAGGCTGGTATCGTCGAATTATGATCGTCCCTTTTAACGCTGACTTTAACGGGGAAAAGGAAAAGCCTTGGATAAAAAACGAGTTTTTAGCAAATAAGGAAGTCCTAGAATATGCCTTATACAAAGCTATCAATCAAGAGCCATTTACTCACTTTATCGAACCTCAAGCAGTCAAAGACCTGTTAGAAGAATACCAAGAGGATAATGACTACTTACTTTCATGGGTTAAGCATGAATACATGGAAAAAGGTTGGCATGAGCTGGACGTGGTGCCTGTTTTTATAATGACCAGATCGCTGAAACATTATGCTGAAGATATGGGAATACCTAAGCCCAATGTTTACGGGGCAGGAAAAGAGACGATAAGACACTTACAACAGTTAACACCTAATAAGTATCAACTTAAAAAAGCTCGTGTTAGGATTGAAGATTTTGACAAACTAGATCCGTTGGAGTTTGAGAGACCGAAACTGGGGCGAGTAAATCACGCTATAACTAAAAAAGAATAATGTTGACCTTCCCATAATGCTCTAAACCATTGATACGACTGGTTTTTCACAAAATTTGTTGACTTTCTTGTTGACCTTGTTTTGAAGAAGGTCAACATCTTAAAGCCTTGATACTACTAATTTTATATCCTTTATGTTGACCTTGTTACCTTCTTTTTAACTCTCTATATAGAGAAAAAAGCAGTATTTATATATAAGGGATAAGGACTTCAAAAGAAGGTCAACATGGTAACAAAACGACCTAAAGCCTTGTGGCAGTAAGGCTGAAGCATGTTACCCAGAAGGTAACAAAATCACTAAAGAAGGTAACAAATTGAAGAAAAGGAGCTAAAAAAAATGAAAATCAAGATATTTTATCAGCAACAGAATCAAAGCCTGCAGGAATTCGAAGCTCAAATCAACAACTTTATGGCAAGCGTTGAAGTTGTGGATGTAAAATGCACTGAAGCAACTGAGGGTGACTATGAGAATTTGAGTGCAACATTGGGGCTACTGGTCCTATATAAAGAATAAGGAGGAAGCCCATGACAGAACCAACATACTTTAAACAGGCAGATCAGGAACTGGAGGAACTCAACCGTAAGCGTGACGATTTTATGGCGGATGCAACACCAGTATGTCTTGAAGATACGCCTAAACTGATTGAACTAGGTGAGAAGCTCCGAACGGAAGACACCAGCATAAACGCCTATGAGTTATACAGACACCCTGAAGCGCGTGCAAAGTTATTCGCCCAAATCGCGGAAGCCTGCTTCTTGCTGATTGCAGATAGTTTACCAATAACAGTGCAGCCAACACAAGCACAGCGGATCCATTTTTGCGAGTACCTAGAAGGGCAGTTCCAGAATATCATTAAGAAGTTAGTCGCAGGCACAGACAAGCAAGCCCTGGAGTCTTTACTTGAAGCCCTGCAACTGCCCAAAGAAAAACAAGCTCAGTTTGTCCGTGATGTGGTAGTAAGTGGCTTACTCAGTGAAGAATAGTAGCAAAGGGGCATTGCCTCTTTTTGTGGCTTAATTGCTACTTATCCCAATAGATTTGGGTTTTCTATATATAGGTATTTGGAGCAGATGGAAACTATAAAATCAATAGCTATAGAGACGTTTATAAAACCTATGAAAATCAATAATATCTCTCATGGTATAGCTGAGATAGACGGCAGGAAACTAGAAATAGACTTAGATGATTTATGGATAATCCTTGGCAAATACTACTTTGATTTGGATAGAATACCAGGGACTAAGGGAGGCTATCGCTACTTCTTTCTATGCCCTGTTTGTGGTCGGCGGTGTAGAATACTTTATAAACGATATTTGCTCTATGGCTGCGGATCATGCCAGAAAATACACAAGTCAACCCTGAACCGCAGTAAGACAGATTGTCAATACTATTGGGAGAGAGCACTGAGAGAGGCTAGAAAGGTAGAGCCGGGTTGGAGTCCTAAACGTAGCGGATATATGTTTGACGCTTTTCCTGAACGACCTAAGTATATGAAACGGGAACGGTACTACAAGCATTATCAGAAATTTGTTAATTACACCAGAAAAGGGGATAGATTTTGGCTGACTGGCTTGGGTAGATTGAGGTAGCTTCTTGGCCACTGAACGGAATAGCTAAAGCCCTAAAAAAGTACCAAGTTTTGGGTTAGGCTGCGCGTGCTCACAGCTCGGGCAAAGCTGGAGAAAATGCAAAATATCCCCTACCATTTATCCAGAGAAGGAACAAATAACTTGCCTTATCTGCCTACAACATGTTAGCAGGTATGGACAATTATGGACATATTCCGCCAGTCATTGAAAATACAAAAAGCCAAGGCGCTCAGCCTCAGCTTGATCGATTCATGCTTCAAAGATGAAGTTATAGAGTTGAACAACCTTCTGAAAGCTCGGTGTGTCCATGATGGTGATTTTTTGCGCCTGGCGTTCTCGAAAGTCGAAGGTGTAGAGCTGGAGCGGATTCACTGAGCCGTCTACCTCAGAGGATAGGACAGGAACCAGCAAGCCTAGCTTTTCTAGTTTCTTCTGGCCATGCGTGACAGGGCAGACGGCAACGAAGCCAGTGCGTTCTGAGTATTCCTTGCGAGATACCACCACGGCAGGGCGGCGCTTCTGGATCTCACGCCCGACAGATGGATCAAAGTCTATCCAGATGATATCCTGCTTTTCTGGGATATAGTTAGATTTCGCTGTCAAGTAGTTTCACCCCTTCAAAGTCATTTTCCATACGGAGATCAGCCACTTCAGAGAATGGATCTGCAATCTTTGGAGCTAGGACAATCACATTATCAGCGCCCTTGTAAACGACCATTTCTTGACCTTCCGGGACATCTAGCGCCTTGGGAATGGTCACAGTCAGAGAATTCCCAACTTTACGGGTTTTTACTGTATTCATTTCTTTTCTCCTTTGTTTGTATATATCAAGTATATACCTAAAAAGAGAGAAAAACAAGCAAAAAGCCAGCCTTGCGACTGACTCCTTGGTATAGATTTGATAGATTTATTATACCACAAGAGGAGGCCAAAGCGTGACACCAGAGCAAATAAAAGCAAAGTTAGAAGGTATTAGATGGTTAGATAAAGAGATTCAGAGTTTGCAGTTAGAACTTCAATATCTAGAACAAGGTCTATTTAAAAAATCAACTCTGACACAAACCAAAGTCCAGACTAGTAGAGTGAACAATACAGAGAATGAACTTGTCTATGTTTTGAAGTTGGAAGAAGATATACAAGAGAGACTTTCCAGTCTAATCAAAGAACGTTCAGAAACTTCGAAACTCATTGACAAGCTGAGTGATCCTCTTGAAAGGTCAGTGTTGCGGATGTTCTATGTCAATCACTTGGAAATATGGAATATCGAAGACAAGATAGAAAAGTCAAAAACTACAATTTACAGGATAAAGAGTTCAGGAATAAAGAAACTTGCTAAGCTCATGGATGATAGAGCTTCTAAACTTACTTAGCAAAGCAGCTTCTTCCGCTGCTTGCCTTTTGGCCAAATGCTCCAGGCTATCACTTATACTGTTCAACATTCGGAAAATACCCCTATTTTTTTGAACGGGGCTATATTGTTTCGGTTTTAAAGGACGCGGCCTTTTCTGTGCGAAAAATTCCCTTTTTGAAAATTTTAAAGCAGAAAGAAATGCGGTATTATTAAGCTTTTAAGTTGATTTTTTAGCTATAAGGCTACCCATTGACTAAGGATATTTTTAAAAACAACCTAGTACTAACAAGTTCTTACACATTCCACCAGTTATCGTGAGGACGAAGCTACGCATGATCGATCCGAGAGTGAACCAAGAAAAATTTTCATTTTTTAATTGAACAAGGAGCGAACAAAGAGGACTGCAAATATCGAGAGTAATAAAAGATTAATAATATCAAAGGCAGGGACTATGGGCCTACCCTCTACTCTTTACGGCCTTCACACCATCACTATACATTTTTTCACGGAACAATTAAGAAAAGGAGTGTGCTTTTTACGGCCGATATGGACATAAGGATAAGAATAATTCTTCACAGATTTAGATTAAGAGGAAATATGATATAATCAAGATATAAAGGATAGAGGTTGAAAAGTATCCGCCTCCAACGCGCCACTTAGCTAGTGGGTCGAGAAATGCGGGCGACATTCGGCTCCCGCCTATCCTTTCTTATAGCTAGCCCTTAGAAACTATTCTAGGGGCTTTTGTGAGGTTATAACTCTACAAAGCATGCACCTCATGATATAATATATCTATCAGCAACTCCACAAGTAATTAAAAAAGCACCTTGTGGGGTGCTAGTTCTTGCCTGCTGAACTCAGCAAATTTCACGCCCTTTTTGAGGGCTTTTTTGTTCACCTTTTTGTGGACTCCTGAAGAATATCAAAGATGAACTAATATTGGTATTCTTGCTATAAACCGCTATAAATCACTGTAAAGAGACACTAAAGAATATCTAAAATCATGGTTTTTCTAAATTTCTTCAAATGTCATGGTTTTCTCCTTTTGTTTATTAATACTCTTATCCAAATTTGCTACTAGTAGCCATAGGTAAGTTAAAGCTTCTTCTCCATCTCCACAAAGAGGTGAATATCGCCATTGCTTTCCTGCGGAATGCGCCTCACCACTTCAAAGCCCATGTTGAGATAAAGCTGCTGGGCTCGGTGATTGAAGTCAGCCACGGATAGGCTTATGACTTGGGGCGCAAAATTTTCCATGATAAAGTCCAGAATTTCTTGCAAAAATACAGCGCCTTGACCTTTTCCACAGTGCTCCGGCTTCATCCCCAAACCAAGCTCCAAAGTGCGCTCTCCTTTCTGCTCCAAGCAGAAAAATCCATAGAGTTCCCCATCGCGCATAACTTGATAATAACGGTCCCCACGCGCTTCAGGAGAAACCATTTCTTCATAATCCTCCAGGTCATTTTTCATATCATAAAAATCATAAGGCGCCTCATAATGCCAAGTATTGGCAATTTCTAAAGCATACTGCTGGGTTAGTGGTTCAATCATCATCTACTCCTCCTTTCTATAAAATCCCCAATAAAATCGTTTCTGGTCTGCTTTTTCGCTGCAGCCAAGACTGCGATAGAATTCATGAGCTGTGGAGCGGGAAATGCCTGAATTAATCCGAATCCCTGTATAGCCTGCGGCTTTTGCCTCCTCACGCAAAGCTTGCATCAGCGCTCTGCCATGTCCCTGCCCTTGAAAATCCTGAGCGACGGCCAAGGCCAAGAGATTGAGCAAGGACGGGAAATAGAGACAGTCATAGCTTGCCGCATGAGCGTAACCTATGACCTGACCATCTTCTTCAACTACCAAAATCAAATGCTGGTCATTCTCTAGTAACTTTTTCAGTTGAGCCTCCGTCGCTTCCCTATCAAAGTCATAGCCCAGACACTCAGCATTCAGCCGCTGAATGGCTGCGGCGTCTCTTAGTTTTACTTTACGAATCATTTGTCACCTCGTTCTTCTCTTTATTATAGCAGAAAAGCAGTCTCTTTGACTGCTTTCGATGAACTATTCTCCCATCTGTTCCTTCAACTAAGACTCCGCCTCTTCTAAAGGCTGGTCTGTTGGGATATCGGGCTGAATGGTCTTATTTTCAAAAGCTTATTTCCATCTCTCACTCTTGGAAAATGCAATCATGATACCAGAACCAGCTAGAACTGCCAGAATAAGAAGACAAATATTTTTCAGAGGATAGAGCCAATCTTTATTTTCCTCATGCCATCTTGACTTCCAAAGCCCAACATAGTCAGAGCTCATATGTTCAGGTTGATTCAGTTGGATATTGATTACAATGGCTAGTAAGATAAGAGCAAGCAAAGCAAGCGCAAACAGCCAAACTTTCTTCTTTTTCGTTAAGTTAAAACTCTTCATTCTTTTCTCTTTCTACGTTCTGTTCAGAACAACTTTTTTACACTACTTTTCTTGCACTTCTATTTCTGAATGGTGGTAACCATAGCCAAAGTAAATCAAAATTCCTAAAAGTAGAGCGATGCCAAAGGCCAACCAAGTGTCCCACGTGTACTGAGTCATAAAGGAAAGGCAGATGATAATAGATAAAATAGGAGTTAGAGGCACTAGCGGAGTTTTAAACTCTCCTGCCTTGGGCTGCCCCTTTTCCTTCCGCAACTTCAAAATGGCAAAGGCCAGCATAATCAGATAAGTCAAGGTACAGATATTGAGGAAAGAGGCGATGCTAGCAAGAGGAAAGATACCCGCACAAATAGCTGAGGCAATCCCCACTAAGATGGTAGCATTTTGAGGCACACGGCTAGTAGCAGTTAATTCCTTGAAAGACCGCGGTAAAAGTCCGTCACGCGCTATACTGTAAATCATCCGAGACAAGGCATAGGTCATGGAGATGCAGACAGTGATCAGGGTCAAAATCGCTACGATAGAAACATAATTGGCAGCCCAATCTAGTCCAATACTGCGAAGTGAAAAGGCTACTGCATCTGGAACATTTAGCTTGGTATAGTGGACCAACCCCGTCAAGACCAAGGTTACCAAGATATAGAGGATGGTTACAATCCCAAGGGAAAGAACAATGCCGCGCGGCACATTTTTTTGAGGCTCTTTGATCTCATCCACAGACATAGAAATCGACTCAAAGCCCAGAAAAGCAAAGAACATCAGAGAAGCTCCAGCCATAATCCCCGTCTGACCGCCATAGATCTGACCAAAACCGAAAGGTGCAAAGTTGGACCAATTCTCAGGCCGAAGATGGAAAAGCCCAACGAGAATAAAGAGAGCCAAGGCCGAAAATTTGAGGACAACTAAGGCTGAGTTAAAGCGCAGGGCTGCTTTTGAGTTTAGAAGTACCACGCCTGTCACAAAGACCAAAACCAGAATAGGCAACAAATCCACATAAGTTCCTGCTTTTGGATTGAAGGTACCATTCAGAGCTGTCGGTAGCTGGATATGAAAGCCGCTCAAAAGTCCTTTCAAGTAAGAGCCCCATCCAGAAGCTACACCTGATATAGCTGTCATAAATTCCATGATGGTCAGCCAACCAGCCAGCCAAGCCGGAAATTCTCCCAAAACAGCATAAATATAGCTGTAAGCTCCGCCATTAGCCGGAACTCGAGAGGCAAACTCTGCATAAAATAGGGCAGAGATGCTGACACATAGGGCAGAAATCACGATCGACACAATCAGAGCTGGACCTGCATAAGTCGCCGCCCCAATTCCTGTAACCGTGAAAATCCCTGTACCAACCATGGCACCAATCCCTAAAAGAATCAAATCCATCAGTTTCAGGTGCCGCCGCATTCCCGTCCTGTTTTTACTGGCATCTTTTTTTCGAAAAATATTCATAAAATCTCCCTCCAAAGCATAGATGGTTTATTATATCATAGATTATTGGATTTACCAAAGTCTCTTTTAAAATGCCACTTTATCGTTTGGCAAAGAAATGCAAAATAAGAAGCTGGGAAATCCCAACTTCTTACATAGAGACAATTTTACGATAACTGCGGGAAGTAATCATGAAGACAATCACATAGCTGATAAAGAAGATTGCACAGACACCCAGTGTCACAGCCAGCATGAGAGCTGAGTTAAGGACACCAAGAGCAGACAAGATCAAGCTCAGCATATGATAGGCAAAGGTCAGATGGATAAAGGCAAAGGCCAGTGGTAGGAAGAAAACAATCAAAATCTGTTTCCGAATGGTTTGTCTGATTTGCTTCTCATCCAGACCGACCTTTTGTAGAATCACAAAGCGATCCCGATCCTCGTACCCTTCTGAAATCTGTTTGTAGTAGATGATGAGGATGGTTCCTAACATAAAGACGATCGACAGGAAGATACCGATGAAGAACATGCCACCCAGCATGCCTTTGATTTCTTGCTTATCAAAAGCTGTTACCGAACCATAGACCGCTTGATTTTCAGGCAAGGTCTGATTAAACTGCTGCAATTTTTCTTGGTAAGCATCCCTCAGATTACGCTGTTCTTCCGTTGACAGCTTTGTATCAAGCCAGCCATAATAATTAAGGTTTACAGCATATTTATCTGTCATTGCAGAGAATATTTGGTCAGGATTTTTAAGAACCATGTAGATTTTCTCTGGGACGATCATGTTCATCTGATCGGGTAAATGACCAAAGATAAAGTCTTCTTTGAGTTCTTCTTTTATTTTAAAGGTCTGACCAGCCAGCTGCAAGTCTTGTTTGGAATCTAACTTCACGCCTTGCTGGTAGAGTGCCACCTCGTCATCCCCAAGATTCAGAGTTTTCCCTGTCATACTTTGATAATCCGCTTCTGAAATAGCCAAAATATACGTTTTCGGTGTGACAAATTTTTGAGCGGCAGCGTTGATATCGAGCTGGTTGCCAGCACGGCTCGTCACTCCCATCGTATAGTATGGATAGACACCTTTCTTTGTGACTGGTAACTGCTGCTCATTCACAAACTCTGTCAGCACTTGGTCCATCTGCTCACCTGTGGTTCCTTTTCCTTGAATGCTAAAGTCATGAGGAAACATAGCCTTTTGCATGTAGTCACCGCCAGCATAGATATTAGCTCCGCCAGATAAGGTTACCAAGACCATGGTTGATAGGATAGCAATTGTTGCCAAGCCCACTGCATTTTTCTTCATGCGGAAAATCAGGTTGGAAACGGAAATCATGTTATTGGGTTGGTAATAATAGGACTTCCTCTTTTTCAAAAATTGCAGAAAGACTGTAATTCCAGCATTAAAGAGCAGGTAGGTGCCTAGAATCACAAAGAGCACTGCGACAAAGAAGGTAACGACTGCTGATAAGGGATTGGTCACTCCTAGTGCAAGAAAATAACCATATGCCAAGGCTGCAAGTCCAAGTAGCGTTTGTAGAAATAAAAAGCGACTTTTCTTTTCTCCACTATTCTTTTCTTTGACCAATTGCAGCGCATCAAGCTTTCTCAAGCGCAAACCATTGCTAATCATCAAGCAGAAAAAGACAAAGGCATAGAAAATAGCAACTGCGATAACTACCGCAGGCTGAAAAGTTGACACCAAGACGACCTTTATCGCTATGATTTTTAGCAAGAGAGCATAGATCAACTGGTCAAATAAGAGTCCAATCCCTAGTCCAAGGATAAGAGTGACCAGACCAAATACCAGTAATTCAATTACCACCATGACAAAGAGGTGGAATTTATTGAGCCCTAGCACACTGTAGAGACCCAGCTCTTTGGAGCGATTCTTGAAAACAAAGCTATTAGCATAAAAGACGATAATGCTGGTCGTGATACTGACAATCACCATTCCAAAAGATAGCACCATAGAAACGGCGCTTGCCCCCGTCATTTTTACTAAATTGGGATTAAAAGTCAGGGAGAAAAAGATGTAGGAGATGGCGATAGCCAGACAGGTCGCCAGAGCGAAAGGATAATAAAGCTTACGATTTTTGATTAAGTTAGAAAGCGCAAGCTTACTAGTTAATCTAAGCATGAGCTTCCACCTCACTTGCCATAACTGTCAGAGTATCGGAAATTTCTTGGAACATCTGCCGCTCGGTCTTGTTGCCACGGAAGATTTGATTGTAGAGAATCCCGTCCTTGATAAAGAGCACCCGCTTTGCCCGACTAGCTGCCGAGGTCGAGTGAGTTACCATGAGAATGGTTTGGCCGCGATCATTAATGTCATCAAAGACATCTAAGAGAGCTGCCGAAGACTTGGAATCCAAGGCTCCTGTTGGCTCATCCGCCAGCAAAATCTCAGGCTCTGTGATAATGGCGCGAGCTACTGCCACCCGTTGCTTTTGACCACCAGAAATTTCATATGGAAACTTCTCTTGGAGTTTATTTATCCCCAGCTCGTTACAGGTCGTGACCAGCTTTTGCATCATCTCGGTAATAGGACGGCGAGAAAGGACCAGAGGCAGGAGGATATTATCCTTGACTGACAGGGTATCCAGCAGGTTGAAATCCTGAAAGACAAAGCCTAATTTCTCTCGGCGGAAGCTGGAAGCCTGGCTATTTTTGATAGTTGCCGTGTCAGTTCCGTTGAGAAAGACGCGGCCCTCTGTCGGCTTGTCCAACATGGCTAGAATATTGAGCAGAGTGGACTTCCCAGAGCCAGACTCCCCCATGATGGCGACATATTCGCCTTTTTCTACTGTAAAGTGAATATCCTTTAGTGCCTCTACTTGGCTGCCCTGAAAGCGAGTTTTATAAATCTTTTTCACGTGTTGTACGTCTAATAATGTCATACTTGAACCTCTTTTTTTTATTTATATGTAAAATGGTTATTTAGCTTAGCTTTCAATGCTTTATTAGCTAGCTCTGCTCTACTATTGCCTGAGCCACTGCCCCTACTGAAAGCAAACTAAAAACGATACTATTATCATACCGAAAAGCCCGATAAGTTTCCATAAGCTAATCTTTCATTTTGGACGCTAATCTTACATTTTTGTCACTTAGCGATCTTCCAGTGCTGGAAAAAACTGATGTTCATTAGATAGAGCAGGCTGTATGGTTTGGGTTGCTTTCCCAGTTTGTCTCTCTAAACTTTCAGTTCTATTTGAGCAAAAAGGTGGTGGGACTGGGAAAAAAAGTCCTAGCCTCTCAATTGTCTTTGGATTGTCGAGCAAGACGCAGTGGTTGAGTGGGCTCTACTACGCTGATTTCATCAGCTTTTACAGCCCTACTCAACTGTGCGGAGGTGGGACGACAAAATCGAATTCTAACGAATGACCGATTTCTGTCCCACTCTCCAGCCTCTTCACTGCATCTGCTTCTTAATGACTATACTGTAGCCAGAAATAATACTGGCTTGATGCACAGCCCAGTCTGGTTTTTTCGATTTCTTCCTTAGAAATCTTTTGCGCCATTTGCATTTTTTGTTTATGGTTGAAGAGATTTGTTTTCATAGTGGGCCTCCTTTTATTTGGATATTATTTGTGATTTGTTTTTCCTTACACCTATATGATATAAAATTCCCCGTCCCGCTACCATCGAATAACCTTTCATTTTAAGCTTTAAACTTACATTTTTGTCATCTTAAATAGAAAGTTTGACGATTGATAGTTCAGTTGCTCTATTTTCTACAATTCCCTAGAAAAAACAGCAAAAGAGGCTGGGACAAAAGTCCTAGCCTCTCAATTGTCTTTGGATTGTCGAGCAAGACGCAGTGGTTGAGTGGGCTCTACTACGCTGATTTCATCAGCTTTTACAGCCCTACTTAACTGTGCGGAGGTGGGACGACGAAATCGAATTCTAACGAATTACCGATTTCTGTCCCACTCTCTTCATTTGACAGGTTTAATTGTCAAGATTAATTCTCTACGAGACTTAATCTTCTTTTTTCTTTAGTTTTGCTACTAGACTAGCTACTAAGCCTAACAATCCCATTCCTGCCAGTGCTGCTAGCTGTGCAGAACGGTTTCCTGTGTTTGGCAAACGACCACTGTCTGTTTGACTTACTTTTCTAGCTTCCGATTTTGTTTCTTCAGTCTTTTGTTTTGCTTCTTCAGCCTTTGGTTCTTCTTCGGATTTTTCCGGTGCTTGAGCAGGTCTTTCTGCAGCTGACTGAGTCGGACTTTGACCTTTCTTAACTTCTACAATCCGAGTTTCGCCCTTACCAGTCTCCTCCGGTTTTTGAGGAGTCACATGATGATGTTCAGGTGATGACTGTGTAGTTTCTTTCTTCGTTCCGACGAGTACGATTCGATCTGTCGGAGCTTGAAGAACTTCTCTTAGCTTCTCTTCTCGCTTACCATCTGGATAAACTTCTGTGAGAACTCGTTCCTGACCATTTTGGCCTTCTTGAGCCACACGCTTTTCTCCTAGTTTGAGCGTCGGATCCTCTTTTTCAACTGTTTGGAAGTTGAGCTCTTGTTCGAGGACTTCTAAACTTGGAAGTTCCTCTTGGACAGCAGCTGCAGTTTTCCCAGTCACTGGTTTTTCCTTGGTCAATTGGATGCGGTATTCCTTAACCTGCTTACCATTTTCTGAAACAAGGCGCACCAAGACTGGCAAATAATCATCTCCACTATCCACAACCGTTGAAGCTACTTGGTCGCTTTCTGCTACTGTGATCTTCGGACGTTGACCGATATAAGTCACTTGGTAATTCTGACGCTCATGAGAGAAGTCTGGCAGTTCTTTTCCATCTACCAAAATCTTAGAATTTGTACTTTCCTTAGCCAATTCACTTGGTGCCAAGAAGGTCATCTCCGTCAGAGCAACTCCATTCTTGTCATCTTTTCTTTCCATCCGCCATCTCATCGCTTTCGACTTGACAGCCTTAAAGCTTGCTGTAAGTTCCGTGCCTGCCTGGATTTCTTGGTTGATGTTATATGGAACAGCTTCCCAGTTGTCAGGGTTGTTAAACGGATGATTCGGCTCGTAGGCTTGGTAGTTTGAGTAATAGACAGGAGCATCAAAATCCGGTCCAACATAGCGCTCTAAAACAAGCTTAGATGGTGCATCTGTTCCGCTATCGGCAAAGAAGCGCAGTTTGGCTTGAACGACCGTCCGCTTGACAATCTTGCCTTGATTCTTGAAGATGACACCTGCTGAGACTTCTGGATTCGCTGATGGAGTAGCAGACCAATTACTCCAACGACGACTGTCATCATGATCCCCATCATTGATATAGTCCACACGGTCATGAGAACCTGGGTCAATATCATTGGTTGCTGAAGCAAAGGCTTGATTGCTATTTTCATCATAATATGGATTGTCTGACACAGACGCGCCTTGCTTATCGGTCACTCGAACAGAGAGCTCGACAGGCAGGCCACTACCTAGCAGGCGACCTCGAACAGTAAATTCACCAGCTTTTGCCAAATTTTCAACTGGAACTGGCTCCCACTCGACAGTCAGGTCTTTGACTTCATAGTCTGATTTACCAGTGAAGTAAACAGGAACTTTGTTTGGCAAGTCTAGACTTTGACCTAGGTGAAGCAAGCGAGACTGTTTCACCGCTGCTACTGGCCTACGAGCCAGCAAGTCTTTATCATTTGTAAAGTGGAGGCGGTATTCTCCAAGGATATCTCCATTTTCTGCCTTCACGACAACACGAACAGGATCTCCCTCATGGACACTTGGCACGACTGTTGCCAGACCGTTATTGCTGACACTAGCAGTTACTGCTGGTACTTTTCCGTCATTAGCTGGGAGATAATAGTCAGTCAAGCTTGGGTTAAAGTTTGGCAAGTCTTGACCAGCTACTTGGATACGAGTTGCTGCCTCTTTCTCTGCAGCCACTTGTTTAGAGAAGATTTGGACTTCTGTGATAGAGGTTCCCCACTTGTCATCCGCTCTCACCATACGAATCCGAAGGGCATAAGTATCGACTTTATCAAAGTTAAAGTGATTCATTTCCCCAGCTTTGAGCTGATCTGGAGCTTTGAGGTTAGTCACCGGTTTCCAGTTGGCATTATCGTTGAAGACATGCTCTTCACTTTCGACAAAGCTAGGATTTTTAGGCGCAGTCGGCACGGTCTTGCCAGCATAATACTCGATCACGTAGGATTTCGGAGCACCAACCCCGTGATCTTCGTGGAAGGCTACATTCAGATTGTCAACCGCCCGCTTGGTCATAATGCCAGAATCTCCAAAGAGAACGCCAACTGAAGCCTCATCTTGACGGTTCCAGTTTGTCCAACGATTCGCTGGTTGGTCATTGTAAGAAATCACCTTATCATTGACATAAGATACTGGGTCACTTGGATTAGAGTCTGAAGCAAAGGCCAGTGGCAACTCTGAACCTGTCCATTGGTCCGAAATATTGGCTCCATTTTCAGTCTTAGCAGAGACACGGACATGGAGTTTGGTTGGCAACTGAGTGCCTTCTACCTGTCCAGTGACCGTGAAAACGCCTTCTTTTTGATATTGACTTGGCGAAATAGCGTCCCAAGTAACTTTTGCTGAGGAAACTTGGCCATTTGAATGATAAGTCCGGACACTCTCTGGCAGGTGTGGCACTTCCGCAAGTGGGGTTGTCACGCTGACTTCCTCTACTGCGACAATGCCTTCCACAGACACCTTAGCACGCGCTTCCTGCTCAATACCTTCAACTTTTCCGACCACTTCAAAAGTATGATAGCGATCAAGGTTTTCTTTTTCGACAACCTGCCAAGTAACCTTGTGAACTTTAGGGAAGCCTTTATCGTACTCAACCGTCACAGTTGTTGGCAGTTTTGGTTCCTGATGCAAGTCTGTTACCACATGAACTGGGCGGACTGCTTGAACCACTTTCTTCTCCGTATTGGCTTGAATAGTTAACTCCACTTGCCCTTCAGCACCGTCATACTCTGCTTTCAAAGTCACATTTCCTGGCTTGTGTAGTTCCAAGCTTCCTTTATGAACGGCAACGTCTC
Organism: Streptococcus cristatus ATCC 51100; assembly: GCF_011612585.1. Classification (NCBI taxonomy): domain Bacteria; kingdom Bacillati; phylum Bacillota; class Bacilli; order Lactobacillales; family Streptococcaceae; genus Streptococcus; species Streptococcus cristatus. The sequence goes on from NZ_CP050133.1 coordinate 1,592,516, forward strand.
CTTCACCTTTCGTAGAGAAGGCCACCTTATCAGCCTGTAAAACTGCCTGAGTGCCATCTTGATAGTGCGCCAAAACAGTTAATTGGACAGTCTGGTCTTCTTTGAGACCGTCAGCTTGCTCAACTTGGAGGCTCAAATGGTCAATTTTAGGAGCTTCTTCAATGAATTGCACAGCATAAGTTTGCAGGGCTCCGCCATCTTTTGGCTGGACATAAATATTTGCGCGCATACCGTTTGAAGCACTGGCTTGAACCACAGTCACATCCGCATTTTCAGCTGTAGCTGTCACTGAAGGGAGCTGCGCTCCATAGGCAAGGCTATGATAATGGACTGGTTTTTGACTGGCCAGGTCCGATACCGCCTCACCACCCACAGTCACTAGTGGCGTCACAGGTCCAGCTGCTTCCCCTTCTTCCACGAGCAAGGTAGCAGTAATGGTATCGCCTGCTAGATGGCCGGTCATTGGAATACGAGAACCTGCCACAGACAATTTAGCTTGATCTTCTGGCGCGATTTCCCATTTATCTACATCATAATGTTCGACACTGCCGTCAGTTAGAGCAAGAGGGATCGACTTGTCTACACTGCTCAAGTCCGTTCCAGGAGCTACTCGTTTGATAACTGGCAATTCTCTTTCAACAGCTAAAACTTCCACACGTGCTTCTACTTGGCGACCGTCTGCTTCTCCTTTGACAGTTACAATACCTGAATGGCTAACGTCTGCTTGTGACCAAGTCACAGGGCGTTCCGCACGACTACCGTCACTGTAAACAAAAGGAACTGTCGCTGGCAAGCTTGGGGCTTGTCCCAAAACTGTACGAACGTTTGGCACTTCTGTACCCAAAACAGTCTTTTCTTTCTGCTCGTCCTTGCCAGTAAAGACTGTCACTTGGTCTGATTTTAATAAACCAGAATGGGCAGTCAGCGTGAATTTACCTGCTTGGTCTGTTGATTTGACAATGGCAACTCCCTTACCGTTAAAGGCTTTGCGGATCCAAGAACCGTCTGCTTGTTCCTTATAACGTTCACGACTAGCTTGCTCACCATTATCCACACCGACAAGCTGGCCTTGTCCATGCAACTGGAAGCGAACCAGGTTATTGGCCGTTGGCACGACATTGCCGTCACGGTCGACGATTTCATAGTAGATATAGGTCAAGTCTTTTCCATCTGCTGCGATAGCGTGCTCTTCCTTGACCAAGCGTACACCTGCAGGCTGACCTGCTGTGACAATCTTGTCGCGAGCAATTTCTTTACCTTGCTCATCACGAGCTACAGCTTCCAAAGTGCCTGGCTGATAAGCCACTTTCCACTCAAGGTAGAGTTCTTGAGGATTTGCTCCTTCTTGATAGCTGCGGCCATCGCTGGTTTCTTTTTTATTAAATTTCTTGACTCCCAAAGATTGGTTGTTCAAGTACAATTCAACGCTAGTAGCATTGGAGTATGCACGAACTGGTATTTTATTTTCAGCATCTGCAACATTGTCTGCCAAGTCTTGATCTTCCCAGTTCCAGTGAGGAAGCAGGTGAACCATCGGTTTCTTCTTAGCTGAAACCCACTGACTTTGGTAAAGGTAATAGTCATTTTTCGGAATACCCGCCGTGTCCACTATTCCAAAATAAGAGCTTTTCACAGGTGTGTTGTTTTGGTTGTGCCAAGGAGTTGGCTCACCGATATAGTCTGTACCTGTCCAGATAAATTGTCCTGCATAGCCCGCATTGTCTCGGTCAAAGGTCCAAGAAGCGGTTGCCGTTTTACCCCAGCCAACACGGTCATTCCCATAGTCAGACTGCTCATAGTTGCGCCAAGACTGATTGCTTCCAACCCATTCTTGCTCTGGATGGAAATAGCTGCCACGTGTACGGGTTGCCGAAGACGTTTCAGAACCATAAATCAACCAGTTTGGATGTTTGGCACGTAAGGCCTTGTAATTATCTTCTGAGTAGTTAAAGCCAACTGCATCCAGTTCATCTGCGATCTTTTCATGACCACCGCTACCATCACCAAAGCGGAATTTGTCAGCCCCCATCGTAACATAGCGAGTCTTATCAACTGACTTGATGACCTTGACCAGACGTTTAACCGTCGCTAACGAATGAGCATCGCCGTTTGCTTCACCGATTTCATTTCCGATTGACCACATAACGATGGCTGGATTATTTTTGCCTCTTTCAACCATGGTCCGCAGATCATAGTCAGACCATTTTTCGCCCTTTTTAGCCTCTGGGTGAGTGGCGTCTTTTTCAAAGAAACGACCGTAATCGTACGGCTTCTTGCCTCCATACCAAGTGTCAAAAGCCTCTTCTTGAACCATCAGACCAAGCTCCGCCGCAATCTGCAAAGTCTGTTCGCTTGCAGGATTGTGGGTCGTACGAATAGAGTTGACACCCATTTCCTTCATTTGCTTGAGGCGACGATACTCAGCCTTATAGTTTTCTTCTGCTCCTAGAGCCCCGTGGTCATGGTGCAAGGATACTCCGTGGAACTTGACCTTCTGGCCATTGAGGGAGAAACCTTCGTTTGGAGTCCAGTTGTAATAACGATAGCCAAACAAGTCTTTCTTAGCATCGACTAGCTGACCATCACGATAGACCCGTGTTACCAGCTCATACAAGGCAGGCTTGTCATTAAACACAGCCCACAGTTCCGGCTTTTCTACTTCTAAACTTGCCTGAATGGCACTGCTCTCGTGGGCTTTTATTTTTTGGCTAGCAGTGCGGATGAGGTCTGTGACTGCCTCACCTCCACGTCTGACAATCTGATATTCTGCTGTGATTTCATGGTCTTTATCGTCTGTATTGACAATCTTACTCGTCACATGAGTAGCGACCTTACCGTTTTGTTGTTTCTCAAGTTCTGGCGTTAAGATAGTTGTACCATTTTTCTCAACATGAACCTTATCTGTTACTTGCAAACTCACATCACGGTAGATCCCGCTTCCTGAATACCAACGGCTGCTTGGTTGCTTGTTGACAACATGCACAGCGATGACATTTTCTCGACCATCTTTGTGGAGGTATTGAGTAATATCGTATGAAAATTGGTTGTAGCCATTTGGATAATGCCCGACCAGCTGGCCATTGACAAAGACTTGCGAATCCATGTAGACACCATCAAATGTGAGGCGAACATTTTTATCAAGGTCTTTTTCGTCTAATTTCAGAGGCTTACGATACCAAGCATCTCCACCGTTGAGCTGGCCACCTTCATTCTGTGCAGGCGACTCATGGTCAAAATCAAAGTGGATACTCCAGTCATGAGGCAGATCCAATTTTTTCCACGATGTGACATCCGTCTCAGCTTGGACAGCTTCCTTAGCATTAGCATTTAATTTAAAGTGCCAATTCTGATTAAAATTCACTTTTCTGTCTTCGATCATTTGGCTCACTTCTTCCTTGGTCGCAGATTTTATCTCAGGCTGCGCAGCTTTTTCTTTAGTAGCTTCTTGTGCATTCTCTTTTACTCCATTTTGAGATGCTGTTGAAACTTCCTCCACCGCTTTAGAAAGCTGAGGACTTTCTTCTTTTTTCTCCTCCTGAGAATGCACAACAGGCTCAGCTGCCTGACTTGTCACTGGTTCGGCACTCACTTCTTCCTCAACGGTTTTTTCCTCCACAGGCTTTTCTGTAGCAACCAACGCAGTTGTCTCCTCTGCATAAACTGGACTTGCTCCCGCAACACTCGCTCCAAATAAGAGGAAGCAAGTTCCAATAACTATCGAGCAAACGCCAATAGAAAACTTCCTTATGCTATAAACTCTCCTTCGATTCCAATGATCCTTTCCCATAGGATCCTCCTTCTTTTTCTTTAGTAACCGCTTCCATTTTTAAAGAAAACGCTTTACTTTTATAATCGTTTCCCTCCTATTTTATAAAACAGGATCGTTTATCTCAATAAGCCAAGAACCTTTTTTATATTTTTGAGCGTTTTTTCTAAAATTAGGAGAAAAACAAACTTTATCAAACATTTCTATAAAAAGGATGAGTGATTATCACCCATCCTTTTCCCATATATTTATCATATAAATAATCTGTTCTTAGAGTTTAGCCAGGTATTCCTGCACAAGTTTGATGTCTTCTTTCTTGCCACCTCGGTCAATATCGCAGATGTGCGGCAGCCCATATTTTTCGATAATCAAAGCTGTCGCCCCGCAGAAGGTCCGTCCATGCTTCACCGAATCTCCATTATTGACAAACCCCTTAATCAAGCTTGAATGTTTCTTAATAAAGCGCTTAGTGGACCAGGGAATTTTCCCAGCCCCAGCATTTCGCGTAATGAGAATGCAGGGTTCCTCCAACTTTTCCTTTATGCTTTGTGTCGGATAACCCAGCGATTCTGCAAATTTCTTCCCAACACCCGTTACCGAATCATAAACTATAATCATTTCCTCTCCCTACTTTCTCAAAAGAAGCACTGCTAGAAAAGTAGCAAAGCCTATAACAGCCACATCCGATATCAGTTGTAAGAGAATTTCCAAATCAGGCATACTGTGAATATAGAGCAAGATACTGATCGCCGTCAAGGCCAAGACCACCAGCTTGACAGCTACTGCTACACCTGGCATCACAAGCAATCCAAGCAAGATACAAATAAGACCACCAATCAGAAATGACTGAAAGCCCAAACTTAGTCCAAAGCCAAATTCCACCCCACCATAACCAAGGGTCAAAAAACCAATCGCAACTAGGCAAAGCCCCAAAATAGTCCTTCCACTCAATAGATTTCCACCTTGTTTCATCATCATTTTCCTCACTTTCTGACTTGAATGAATATTATCAAGACTTCATTCAAGTTTTCTCAAAAAAATATTTTCCTCTAATTTGCTTTCTCCATCGTCTATATCACACAAATCTACCCCCTTATCTGAATGAATATTCTAATAAATTCATTCACCTCATCTTCCAAGAAAAGAAAATTCTTATTTAGCAAAAACTCCCTTTAAAAAATATTTCACCAATGTCTCGATACTCTCAAAATAACCTGGAAAATCCTGCTCTGTCACATGCATGTCAATGTAGTAGAGCAAATCATAAGCCTTCATGATTTGGGCGACTTCCTCTTGTGAAAAGCCCTTCTCCTGCAAGCGCTGGCTGAAAGTCCGAATCAGAAACTGGTGAAAGGCATTGGCCGCGCGGCCAGCATCCTGATTATAGTAGTCGTGCAAGATCTGAGAAATGCCTGGCTTGGTCCACTCAGCCAAAATTTTATTAGGCGAAATCAACTCAAAAGTGACGGCAAAAAGCTGTTCAACGACTGCCTCTGGCTCACCCAGCCAATCCACGCGCTGCATGGTTTCCTCACGTATGCGGTTATTCTCAGCTACATAAACCTCTAAAAAAATAGCTTCCTTGGACTCATAATACTTATAAAAGGAACCAACAGCTATGCCAGCGCGCTTAGTAATATCTGAAATATTCGTCTTTTTATAGCCCTTCTCAGCAAAAACCTGCCTAGCCTCAGCCAATAATTCAGCTTTTTTGTCCATGACTTTCTCCTGTTATGAATGAATTTAATTTTCTATTCATTCAAATTATAACACTTTAAAAATCTTTGTCAAGAAAATCGTACTTTGGAAAGAAGATGGCAGTTTGAGAAAATAGCTCCTTTGTTAAATAAAAAAACAAACAAGTTCTTGATAAAACTTGCTTGCATCTTGGATACATTAGTGTTTTCTACGATTTTTCAAGGCCTCGTTGATTTTCTTGGTTTTGATCATCGAATCAACGGAGATAAGAAACCAAACCAAGAGGTAAATCAAAACAAAGTTTAGCCAGAAGAACCAGCCGAAAAGCATGGTCCCCCAGCCGTTGCAGATCACAGCTAGACAAACGATGGTCGCTGTCACTACAAAGTGGCAGAAAAGTAGGAAAGGAAATGGAAAGCGATCTGTCGCATCAAAGATATAGCTTGCTACTCCAATCAAGGCGCTGACAAGGAGGACACTGAGAATAGAGCTAGAAGTCAACGAAAATGTTTTTCCTGAGAACAGGCCTACCAGCAGAAAGACCAAGCTACCTGTTCTCAGACCATCCTGCATACCGATAAGAATTTTTTTAAAGGTCATGATTTTCCTCCTAAATTCCCAAATAGTCCATAAGCAGCTTGACATAGCGGCGACTGACATCGGTTTTGATCTGATTGGTCAGCTTGGCAGTCATATTGCCAGAAAAGCTATCCGACAAGGATTCCAGATGATCGATGTTAATGACTGCATGCCGCGACACCTGAATGAAATTGCGACTATTGAGACGATTTTGAAAACGAGTCAGCGTTTCTGTCGTTGTATAAACGCCCTCGGTGCTATAAATCATCAAGGTTGTCTGATTGATATCGGCCAAGATAATATCCTCTATCTTGAGCATGACCAGCTTATCATCCGACTTAATAGGCAGGACACCACTTGGTCCAGCCTTGAAGTTTTCCAAATAATCTAGGACAGCCTTGGCCTCACCAACCAGCTGATCCGCTTTCACGACGACCAGCGGGTCTTGGGAAGAAATCTGAGCATCTTCTTCAAATCTTGTCTGCAAACCTAGGCCTCCTACTTTCTTTACTTGAAGCTCATCCGTCGATTCAGCAGCCAATTTTGACCTAGCCAGAACAGGGCTGCTACCGTGAGCACTACTCCAACTATATAGTATGTTTCTTGGCTTGTCAAGAGCTTTTGCCATTCGATACGAATACCTAGGAGCTTCTCAAAGTCTTGCTGGAGCTGACCCTGACCAGCAAAAACTTCTGTCAGAGAATCCTTCATCAGGACTTGTCTGAAGAGGGAGGCCATGTAGGTTGAGGGAGTCAGTTTCATGAGATTTTGGGCAAGGCTGGGCAGAGTCCCAATCGGAATATAGGTTCCCACTAGAAAACCAGAAGCTGCACCAATGACTGTCGCGTATTGTCCCAAGGAATTCACCGATTTGAAACAAGGAACAACTAGCGCATTGAGGAGACTTGCCAGCAAGCTATTGAGCATCATGAGGCCGACCAGCTGGGGAAGAAGCGCCCAGTCAAAGGAGATCTTGTCCGCTAGGATAAAGTAGGTCAGCATGACAGCAAACATGAAGACTTGCATGACAAAACCAATCACAAGGGCACTGATTAAGTAGCTAAACCGCAAGCCCCATTGCCCTAAATCTGTGATAAAGAGGTCGGCAGTCACCTTTCTTTCTCGGTCTTCAGTTTGTTGTGAAAAAGCTGATAGGGTAGTTGTCAAGGCGGTGACAGCCAGCGTTCCGCTAATCAACCAAAAGTCGAGCAGTTCCGTCGCATGGCTACTGTATGACCAAGAGCCTTTCATGTTGTTCTTTAGAAAAACCAGATATAAAACAAAGGGAATAATGGCTCCAAAGAGAGATAGGATCACCCCACTATGATTGCGAAAATAGAGTAAAAAATTTCGTTTGATCAACATTAACATTTAACGTACCTCTCTTCCTGTCAGAGCCATAAAGGCATCATCCATCGTCCCTGCTTGAAATTCAAATTGTTCAATATAGGAGCTAAGCTGGCTCAGCAACGTCAGCGCTTCTTGGGTCGCCTCTGGATAAAAGAAAAACTCATTTTCCTTGCCTTGCTCCCATTCGCAACTAGTCGGTAAAGCGGCCTTCAAGCCCTCTGAATCTGAGGTCAGAATCCGCAAAACATTGCGGGCATAGCGCTCCTTGATCTGGTCGGCAGAGCCCTGAGCGATGACTTGACCATGGTCTACGATATAGATCTTATCCGCATCATCAGCTTCATTGAGATAGTGGGTAGTCAAAACTACGGTCATCTTTTCCTTCTGCTGCAAGCCTTTGAGCAGCTTCCAGATGCTTTCTCTAGTCTGGATATCCAAGCCTGTTGTTGGCTCATCTAGAAAAAGTAAATCAGGACTATTGAGCAACGCACGGGCAATGTCTACCCGTCGCTTTTGTCCGCCAGAAAGTGTCCCATAGCGCTGTTTGGCAAAGCTAGTCAGCCCCAGTTGCTCGATCAACTGTTCAATCTTACCAGTCGCCACCTGCTTGTACTGCTTAGCACGAATTCGCAGATTTTCAACTACCGTTAAATTAGCATCCAGCACACTATTTTGAAAGACTACGCCCAGCTTGGTTTGTTCTGCATAAATGATTTGTCCTGATGTCGGCTGCAAAAGTCCAATCAGCATCTGAATGGTTGTCGATTTTCCTGCTCCATTTGGCCCTAGAATGGCTGTGAAACTGCCTGACTCAATTTCTAAATTCAGGCCATTAACTGCTACCTTGTCTCCATAAACTTTGGTCAGATTTTTTACTTGGACTAACATGATCTTTTCTCCTGTCTTAACTTCTGAGACTATGATAGCAAGTCTTTTTTGAAAAATCTCGGCTTTTTGGACAAGCGGTAAAATGAGGGAGATGAGAGGTAAAAATCCAGACATCAAAAAATCCCCGACCATTCGGTCAGGGAAGTTTATTAGCGGGCGACAATCTTGCGGTAGCTGCGTGAAGTCAGCAGAAAGACCAGAATATAGGTCAGGAGGAAGACGCCGCAAGTTGCAAGTGTTGTCTGGATTAAGAGAGGAAGATTGGTCACTCCCAATAGAGCAACAATCAAGCGCAGCATATGAAAGACAGCCGCTATATGTAGAAAAGCAAAGATGAGAGGTAGGAAGAAAACAGTCAAAATCTGCTTGCGAATGGTACTTCTAGTCTGCTTTTCATCTAAACCAACTTTTTGTAAGATAATAAAGCCATCGCGGTCTTCATAACCTTCAGAGATTTGCTTGTAGTAAATCACAAGAACAGCTCCTAGAAGGAAGATAACGGATAAGAAGACACCGATGAAGAGCAAGGTTCCAGTAAGTTCCTGATAGCTCTTCTCTGCGCTATGACGGTCACTAGCCATTGCGTAGCTACCATCTTGGGTCTGTTCCTGATCCAAAGTGTCCCTCAGTCCCAGCTGGACTTGCTCGACAAATTTCTTACTGCCCTTAGTCTCTGAAGCAACTCCAATGTAGTAATAATGTGCAACATTTAGTCCTACTTCTTTACTATCATTGACCACCATATAGAGACCCTGTTCCATGGCCACGTCGTTTGGATTAGGGATTTCCCCATGCGTGAAATTCGACGGTAAAATCTGCTTAATCTTCCAGTCTTTACCATTTACTCGGAGAGGTTTATCCTTATTTAAGGAAACATTTTTTCCATAGATAAGAGTTTCATCATCTGCCAAGTCTATCTTTTTCCCTGTCATTTTTTCATAATCCTGGCGATTGATAACTGTAATCGTGCCGGCAGACTTGGTCAAGATACTTGGATCCGAATCCAGCTCGCTTTGCATTGGAACCGTCACATCATTACCAGCTAATTTCATGATGAAGGCTGATTGATAGAGATAGGTAGTAAATCTTGGCTTCTTCAGGCCTGTGTCCTGAGCGACTTGCTGAACCTTATCCAACAGAGCCTCCTTCTGCTCGGTTGATTTCGGCAGGACGACGCTGACATTGTAATCCTTTGGATGCAAGGTAGTAATATAATCCTGACCTCCAACATAGATATTGATTGTACCAACCAGAGTCACAAGGAGCATGGTAGATAGAATGGAGATGGTTGCCAATCCTGCCGCATTCTTACGCATCCGCGAGATAAGATTGGAAACAGAAATGAAATTCTGCGTTTTATAGTAGTAGCCTTTGCGCTTTTTAAGAAATTGCAATAGTGTAATTGAACCTGCATTAAAAAGCAGATAGGTTGCTAGGATAACCATGATCACGGCTATAAAGAAATTGCCGATAGCAGCGACAGGTTTGGTGACAGTTAAAGCTATGTAATAAGCCACTCCCATGAGCAAGAGCCCCAGCAAGGTTTGCAGCAAAAGGAAGCGTCCCTTCTTCTCGCCAGCTTTCTTTTCTTTCATCAGATTAAGAGAGCTATAGCGTAGAAGTCGGGTAGAGTTGAGCAACAAAATCACCGCAAAAGCGACACCCAGACTGGCCAGAGTCATCCAAACATTCTGCCATTGGAAAGTTGAGGCAAGAACGGCCGGCATTCCCATCAATTTCAAAAGAACGGCGTAGAGCATCTTATCTAAAGCTAGGCCAGACAAGATACCCAGACCAACTGTAGCCAGATAAAAGACACAGAGTTCAAAGAAGGTCATAAGTAGCAGGTGACGCTTTTCCATCCCCAACACACTATAAACGCCAAGCTCCCGCGAACGGTTCTTCATGACAAAGCTATTGGCATAGGTGATAAGGATGAGCACCGCAATCTGAATGACCTGGATACCAAACTGCAAGGTCATCCGAGCTGCTGTACCACCATAAGAGGTCTCCATATTTGGACTGTGAGCCAGTGAGACAAAACTATACAAAATCGCTGTTGCCAGTACTGTCGCCAAAGCAAATGGATAATACAAACTGCGATTTTTAACCAGATTGGACAAAGCAAGTTTACTCGTTAGTTTGAACATAGTTGCCCACCTCACTTGCCATAACTGTCAGAGTATCGGAAATCTCTTGGAACATCTGCCGCTCGGTCTTGTCACCGCGGAAGATTTGATTGTAGAGGATACCGTCCTTGATAAAAAGTACCCGTTTAGCGCGACTAGCCGCTGAAGTCGAGTGGGTCACCATGAGAATGGTTTGGCCGCGGTCATTAATGTCATCAAAGACATCCAACAAGGCTGCTGAAGACTTGGAATCCAAGGCTCCCGTCGGCTCGTCCGCCAGCAGAATCTCAGGATCTGTGATAATGGCCCGAGCTACTGCTACCCGCTGCTTCTGGCCACCGGAAATCTCATAAGGAAACTTCTCTTGTAGCTTGTTAATCCCCAACTCATTGCAGGTGGTAACCAGCTTTTGCATCATCTCGGTAATGGGACGGCGAGAGAGGACCAAAGGCAGTAGAATATTATCCTTGACCGACAGAGTATCCAACAGATTGAAATCCTGAAAGACAAAGCCTAATTTTTCTCGGCGGAAGCTGGAAGCCTGGCTGTTTTTGATGGTTGCTGTGTCAGTTCCGTTTAGAAAGACGCGGCCTTCGGTCGGCTTGTCCAACATGGCTAGGATGTTGAGCAAGGTGGACTTCCCAGAGCCAGACTCACCCATGATGGCGACATATTCGCCATTTTCTACTGTAAAGTGTATATCTTTCAACGCCTCTACTTGGCTACCCTGAAAGCGAGTCTTATAAATCTTTTTCACGTGTTGTACATCTAATAAGGTCATCATGATCTCCTTTTCTATAATTCCATTTTAATACAGAAACAGCTTTATTTCCATATTTTACTAATTTTTAAATGCCAATATTTTTATCTCTGCACTAGATATGCAATCAGTGCGATGATCCAGAGATGGGCTGGGTAAAAGATATAGAAGAAATACTTGCCCCACTGGCCATTATAGCCTCGCTCGCCATTGTAGAGATGGAGGAAGGGCAAGACGGTAATAAAGGCCCAATCTGAATTGTAGAGCATCATCGAAAGGGTCGCTCCCATGGTTGGGTAGATTTCAATGCTCAGACAGAAGAGTAGAAAAGCCAAGACCATGTAAGAGAAAGTTCTAAGAGCAGGCTGATTGCGGAAGATATAGCTAATCAGCATCAAAGGAATAATGGTCATGCCGCCTTCTGTCAGAAAAACTCCTGCCAAACCAATTAAGACTGCCGCTCCAATCCGCAAATAGCGCTTCTCATCCATAATCTTTTCACTATTTTTGGAAAGACCAAATACAAGATTAAGCACCAGAACGCCACAGGCTAAGCTGAGAAAGATATTATTCTCAAGATGAATCCCCTTGCTATGAAAGAGCATGGTCAAGATAGTATTGCCCAGCTGCATGATAGCCGCCCAGATAAACAAGCGTGCATTGTAGGCCAAGCGATTGCGCGTATGCAGAAAGCCTTCTACTGCGCTAAAAGCAAACCAAGCAGCTACACAGCGAGTCAGCAGGTGAAAAATCCCGTCCCAGCCTGTCGGCAAAAGCCCTGGAATCTTACCAATATGATCAAAAACCATTAAAAAGGCCATGAAAAGCTTGAGTTGGAAAGCATTGAATCCTCTTGTCTTCATTTCATATCTCCTTGTCTTCTTTATACATCTATCTTACAAAAAAAGAAAGGTTGGTACCATAACCTAACCTTTCAATTTCACTGGCCAACCTTACAAATTTGTAAGAATGCCTTATTCAAATATCATCTTCTTCTCTGAAAAACTAATCATGACAGTTGTTCCCTGTCCGACCTGCGAAGCGATGCTAATCTGATGCCCCAGCTCATCTGCAATTTTCTTGGACAAATAAAGTCCCAAGCCAGACGATTGCTGAGTTAAACGACCATTATAGCCCGAAAAACCTCGCTCGAAAACCCTTAGCAAATCCGCATCTTGAATACCCAGACCGCTATCCTTGATATAAAGCGTATCCTCCTGAAAATAAATCTCAATCCCGCCTTGACTGGTGTATTTCAGACTGTTCGACAGCACTTGCTCCAAAATAACAACGAACCACTTTCTATCTGTGATGATGGTTCGGTCCAGATCATGCAGATGGAGGCCCAAGCCCTTTTGGATAAAGAAGATCGCATACTTCTTGACAATCTCCTTAACCAAATCTTCAAGATTTTCCTTTTTCAAGACCAAATCCTCGTGGAAACTCTCCAAACGAAGATACTGCAAGACGATATTGACATAGGACTCGATCTTAAAGAGCTCTTGCTCCAGCTGGTTCTTGACCTTCTTGTCCTCAATCTCTCCTACCAGCAATGAACTAGCCGCAATAGGCGTCTTGATCTGATGAGCCCAGAGCGTATAATAATCCATCAGGTCATTTAACTTCTCCCTCTCCTCAATCGCACGGTTCTTCTTGTCCATTTCCAAAAGAGCCAGTTTCTCAAAAAGGAGAGCCTCTAAGGCTGTCTGAGGCCGACCTGAAGCATAGAAGAGTTGGTTGCGGTATTCCTTATAGGCACTAGCGAGATCCATTCCCAAGAAAAAGCTAGCAAGAAGAAAAGCTAAGAGCAGCTGATACTCTAGCAGACTGCGCCCATCCTCGAAAATAAAGGCAAACATCCCCATAATTGAAAATACAATCAGCAAGAGCAACAAGATGAAGCGACGGGAATACAAATGATGCTTCAAAAAGAAAAATTTATCCTGCATGTCCATTGGTTAAACCGTATCCTATCCCTTTTTTCGTCTCAATAAAATGCTTCAGACCGTGCTCTTCCAGCTTCTTGCGCAGGCGGGCAACATTGACGGACAAGGTATTATCGTCAATAAAGAAATCGCTGTTCCAGAGCTCCTTCATCAAGTCATCACGCGCCACGATGCTGCCAGAATGCTCAAAGAGCACCCGCAAGATCTGAAATTCATTCTTGGTCAGCGTCACAAGCTCGCCCTCATAAACCAAATCCATGGATTTAAGATTTAAAATCACACCCTGATATTCCAAAAGGCTTTGATCCGTCCCAAACTCATACGAACGCCGCAGCAGGCCTTGAACCTTGGCCAGAAAGACATTATTGTCAAAAGGCTTGGTCACATAGTCATCTGCCCCCATATTGATGGCCATGACGATATCCATGGACTGGTCGCGCGAAGACAGAAACATAATCGGCACCGTCGAAATCTTCCGAATTTCCTGGCACCAATGGTAGCCGTTAAAGAGGGGCAGGCCAATATCCATCAGCACCAGCTGGGGCTCCTCCTTGACAAAGGTCGTCAAAACCTGCATGAAATCCTCAATCGCCACAACCTGATAGCCCCATTGCTCCAGCATTTTTTTGATCATTTGACGGATGACCGCATCATCCTCGACCAGTAAAATCTTGTGCATTCCATTTCCTCACTCATTTTTCTTACTGCTATTATATCAAATTCTCCCTTAAATCACAGAGACTTTTTTCGTTTAAAACTCACCTAATTTTCAGAAAGTTTCAAGAAATCATTCAAGGAGTATTGACAAAAGTAGAGTAAAAAGATAAAATAACACTACATTCAGAATTGTCTGAAAATTCATTTTTTATAATAAGGAGATTATTATGCTAGAACAAACTCAGACATCTACCTGGCAGTCTAAACTGAAAGCCCTAGGTCCTGGGATCCTCATGGCCTCTGCTGCTGTTGGTGGCTCTCACATTGTTTCCTCTGCTCAAGCAGGCGCCAAGTATGGCTGGGCTTTGATGGGACTGGTCATCTTGGCCAACCTCTTCAAATATCCCTTCTTTCGCTTCGGTGCTGAGTACACCTTAGAAACTGGTCACAGCTTGGTTGAAGGCTATGCCCAAAAAGGAAAAGTCTACTTGGGCATCTTCTTCGTTTTAAATGTCTTCTCCGCTTTGGTCAATACAGCAGGGGTTGGGATTCTCTGTGCTGCCATTATCGCCAGCGCCTTTCCAAATGCCCTTGGACTAAGCATTACTCAATGGTCTCTGATTCTCATCATCCTGATCTGGGCAATGCTACTCTTTGGTGGCTACAAGTTCCTCGATGGCCTTGCCAAATGGATCATGTCCGCTCTAACCTTTGCAACCGTTATTGCGGTCATCGTTGCCATTATCAAGCATCCTGAGTACGGAGCAGACTTCGTTGAAAAGACCCCTTGGCAAATGGCTGCCTTGCCTTTCATCGTTTCTCTAATGGGCTGGATGCCAGCTCCAATCGAGATTTCAGCAATCAACTCCCTCTGGACTGCTGAGAAAGGAAAATCTGTCAATATCTCTGTCACGGACGGACTCTTTGACTTTAACGTTGGCTATATCGGTACGGCCATTCTGGCCATCTTCTTCGTCGCTATGGGCGCTCTTATCCAGTATCCAACTGGTCAAGCAGTTCAGGATGCTGGTGCTGCCTACATCCAGCAATTCGTTGGGATGTACGCATCCGTTCTTGGCGACTGGTCACGGATTCTGATTACTTTCATCGCCTTTCTCTGTATCTTCGGTACCGTTATTACCGTTATCGATGGCTATTCCCGTGTAAATGCTGAATCCTTACGCCTCCTTCTCAATGAAGAGAAGACTTCTCAAAAAACTCTGCATATCTGGATGACCGCTACAGCTATTATCGGTGGCGTTATCATCTACTTCTTCCAAGGTAGTGTGGCTCTCATGCTTCGTTTTGCCATGATTGCTTCCTTCCTGACTACTCCATTTTTTGCCCTTCTAAACTATCTCCTCGTTACGAGCGAGAATAAACATCTGAGCAAATGGCTAAAAGGTCTTTCCATCCTTGGTTTGATCTTCCTCTTTGGCTTTGCATTATTCTTTATCTACGCCATCCTCATCGGTAAGGCTTACTAGATTAAAAGAGCTGGAAATTCTGAAGGTTATCTTCAGGTTTCCACTCTTTTATTTTTTCCTTCCTAACAATCTTCGTCCACTTATGCTATACTGGAAGAAGATAGAATATTGGAGATAAATATGGGAATAATTTTTGATTACCTAGACCAAGTAGCTTACGACAGTATCTACGACACCCCCTTTAATGAACTGGATATGCTGATGCTGACCGAGATAACTTATCTGCCTTTTGACCAGATCGTGTCTGATCAGATGTCCCCTGATTGTACTTGCCGCTTGTTTGAAGCTGCTGAAAAAGTGCCCCAGGATTTGTCCATGTTGGTGACTAAAAATCGGCTGAAACTTTTAGAAAAGGTAGCTAGCTCAACCCGCTTCAAAAATATCAAACTCATGGGCTATGTCAATGATATTGATCCTGATGTCCAAAAGCAATTTGCAGCTATGATTTTCAAAATCAAGCCTGATAGTTATGTTCTGACCTTCCGCGGGACCGATGATTCCATTATCGGCTGGAAAGAGGACTTCCACATGACCTATATGGATCAGGTCCCAGCTCAAAAAACGGCGGTCAATTATCTGCGAAAAGCCATGGATGCTCTGCCTGGTCAGTTCATCCTGACAGGTCACTCAAAGGGCGGCAACTTAGCTTCCTACGCTGCTAGTCAGATCGAGCCAGAATATCAAGAGCGGATTCAGAGTATTTACAGCTATGATGCTCCTGGACTGAATCACTCGGTCATCACCAATCAAGGCTACCAGACTATTTCAGACAAGATAAAGCGCTACATTCCGCAGGGCTCTATCGTCGGAATGATGCTCGAAACGCCCAAGCAGGCTCAGATTGTCAAAAGTACGGCTATCGGCGGTCTGGCCCAGCACGATACCTTCACTTGGCAGATCAGCGGCCAGACTTTTGTCCTACTAGATAATCTCAATCCAGAAAGCCTTCAAGTAGATAAAACGCTGAAAAACTGGGTAGATAGCGTTTCTGATGAGGAATTAAAAGACTTTTTCGATCTCTTTTTCGGACTCATCTTGGATGCCGGCATCAGCTCCATTAATGACCTCACCAAGCTGGAAAATTTCAACAAAATCCTAGCTGTTTTTGAAAATGCCAACGCTCTCACTGACCAGGAGCGGGAAATGCTGACGCGCCTCGCCAAACTACTGGTAGACATGCGCTACCAGTCTTGGAAAGACGACATGAATCTGCTGAAGCCTGCAGAAATCCAAAAAGAAATCCGAGAAAATATCTCTCAGTTTGTCAATCAACTACCTTTTGTCAATACTGATAAGCCAAAAGAAAACAACTCTGAGACTACTGAAGAGGATACTTTACCCTCTTAAATATGGGTGCGTCAAACCCTAGCCAACCAAGAAAAATCAGGAACAGTATGAATACTGTTCCTGATTTTTGGGTATTAGAAATAATTATCCGATTTTGAAATTGACTTATTCATTCACATTTTTAAAGGTCACTTTAGCTTCTGGGTCAATACCAGTTACAATCGCTCTATAATATTTCTCGGCTGATTCTGTGATAAGATTTTTATATTGTTTAAGATATTCTTCTTGTTCTTTATTGCTGAGCTCCCTACTAACATGCTCTCCCGTATCAATATTTTCTGTTGCTCCGCTTAACAACTCTCCGCTTGTATTATATAGTTTATATCGATCTTTGGGATTATCTGGAACCTCAACTCCTATAACTTCATATTTAGGGATAATCAACTCATACTCATGCTCAGCGATTTTCTTAACCTTGACTCCCTCTTTAATTCCAAATTTAGCCGTATAATTAAAAATGATGATTGCTTTCTTGACAGATAATGGAATACTGATATTGGTACCAGGTATTTTTTTATCTTTCTCAATCGTTTCAACTTTTTGAATTCCAACATTTAAAAAGACAATATCGTTAACTTGTTCCAAGTGAGTGATTCGAGTATAGACTTGGGTCTGTTCATTTGAAGCATTTTTCCCTTGGAAGTACCCAATAATATTATACGTTTTTACAACAACAAAAAAGATAGCGAGAACGGCTACCACAATCCAAACGTAAATCTTAGCTCCCAAAACTTTTCTTATGAAATTCTTAACTATTTTCATTATCCTATTTCCTCCGAATCAAAAATGCTGTTCCAAGACTAATTATAGCGAGGATAGCTGATAAATAGGGATTCAGCGGAAAAAGAACGACAATTAAAAGCAACAACAAAACAAGTGATGCAATTTTTACTATTTTCATAATATAACTCCTAAAACCTTTTCAATAAAAATTATATAAATATATATACCTTTTGTCAAGCGGTTCCAAAGAGAATAATACATCAAAAATCCCCCAGCAGTCTCCTGCTAGGGGAAAATTATATAGAACAAAGCTAAAAATCTTTCTTTGTAGACCCTATCAGTCTATTAAAGCTTGTTACCCAATCAAACTTCCATTTGGGACTTTCTCGTCCACAGTTAGGAGAGTTAGTTGGTCGCCGTGCTCGGCTGATAGAATCATACCTTGGCTGATGCGGCCCATCATTTTGCGAGGTTTGAGGTTGGCTACGATTTGGACTTTCTTGCCGACCAATTCTTGCTCGTTTGGATAGTATTTAGCAATACCAGAGAGGATTTGGCGGTCCTCATCGTCTCCTGCATCCAAGCGGAACTGAAGGAGCTTATCTGAGCCTTCAACTTTAGACACCTCCTTGACTTCTGCGACACGGATTTCCACCTTATCGAAGTCGTCAAACTTGATCGCTTCACGGTTAAGTTTAAGCTCGACTTCTTCTGGATTCCATTCTTTTTCAACCGCAGGTTTGTTTCCTTCCATTTGTTCTTTGATATAGGCAATTTCTTCTTCCATATCCAGACGTGGGAAGATTGGTGTCCCTTTCTCTACAACTGTCAGACCTGCTGGGAGCTGGTCAATTGCTAGGTTTTCTAGCGAAACTGATTGAGGCAAGCCTAGTTGACCGAGGACAGCCTTGCTAGTTTCCATCATGAAAGGTGCGATCAAGTGCGCCACAACACGAAGACTCGCTGCCAAGTGGCTCATGACTGCTGCCAGTTCTTTGACCTTGGCTTCATCTTTTGCCAGAACCCAAGGAGCGGTTTCATCAATGTATTTATTGGTGCGAGAAATGAGCGTCCAGACTGCTTCCAGCGCGCGTGGATAGTCCACCGCATCCATGTGTTTGTAGTAGTCAGCGATGGATTCAGCTGCTACCTGAGCCAAAGCCCCATCAAAGTCTGTTACATTTTCTTCATAGGCCGGCACTTGACCGTCAAAGTACTTGTTAATCATGGAAACAGTACGGTTGAGGAGGTTTCCAAGGTCATTGGCTAGCTCGTAGTTGATGCGGCCAACATAATCTTCTGGCGTGAAAGTTCCGTCTGAGCCGACCGGAAGGCTGCGCATGAGGTAATAGCGCAGGGCATCCAATCCATAGCGTTCTACCAGCATTTCAGGATAGACCACGTTTCCTTTAGACTTAGACATCTTACCATCCTTCATGACAAACCAACCATGGCCAATCAAACGTTCTGGTAATTTCACATCCAACATCATAAGGAGAACTGGCCAGTAGATGGAATGGAAACGAAGGATGTCTTTCCCAACCATGTGGAAGACTGTTCCGTTCCAGAACTTATCAAAGTTACCGTGCTCATCTTGACCGTAACCAAGAGCAGTCACATAGTTGAGCAGGGCATCGAACCAAACATAGACTACGTGTTTAGGATTAGATGGCACAGGCACGCCCCAAGTAAAGGTTGTCCGAGATACAGCCAAGTCTTCCAAGCCTGGCTCGATGAAGTTTCTCAGCATTTCATTGAGACGGCCGTCTGGCGTAATAAAGTCAGGTTGTGATTTGAAAAATTCTACCAAGCGGTCTTGGTACTTGCTGAGGCGGAGGAAGTAAGACTCTTCAGAAACCCACTCCACTTCATGTCCAGATGGCGCAATTCCACCGGTTACATTTCCAGCTTCGTCACGGAAAACTTCAGCCAGCTGGCTTTCAGTAAAGAATTCCTCATCAGATACAGAATACCAGCCTGAATATTCACCCAAGTAGATATCGTCTTGAGCTAGGAGACGCTCAAAGACATCAGCCACAACTTTTTCATGGTAGTCATCGGTCGTCCGGATAAATTTATCATACGAAATGTCCAGCAGTTTCCAGAGTTCCTTGACTCCAACTGCCATACCATCGACGTAAGCTTGAGGACTGATACCAGCTTCCTCAGCTTTTTGCTGGATTTTTTGACCGTGCTCATCAAGACCAGTCAGATAGAAAACATCGTAGCCCATGAGACGCTTGTAGCGAGCCAAGACGTCGCAGGCAATAGTCGTATAGGCAGACCCGATATGGAGCTTACCAGACGGGTAATAAATAGGTGTCGTAATATAAAACGATTGTTTTGTAGTCATTTTTTAATCCTTTCAAGGCTAATGAAACCTTTTTTGATAACACTTCATTATATCATATTTCCTAGCGATTGAAAGAGGGGACTCCTCCTTCTTCTAGCCTTTTTATAGCTTTACAATCACTTTGCTATAAATCAACTCTATCTTTTGGTATAATAAATTCAGGAAATTTCTACTAGAAAAGGACATTTTATGAAACTCATCTCTTGGAACATTGACTCTCTCAACGCTGCCTTGACCAGTGATTCTGCCCGCGCTCAGCTCTCTCAGGCTGTCCTTCGGACCTTGCAAGCAGAAAATGCGGATATCATCGCTATTCAGGAAACGAAGCTATCTGCTAAAGGCCCGACTAAAAAACACCTTGAAATTTTAGAAGAGCTCTTCCCAGGCTATGAAAATACTTGGCGCTCGTCTCAAGAGCCAGCTCGCAAAGGCTATGCTGGGACCATGTTCCTCTACAAAAAAGAGCTGACACCCATCGTAAGCTTCCCAGAAATCGGTGCACCATCAACCATGGATGCTGAAGGCCGCATCATTACGCTGGAATTTGACGACTTCTTCGTCACTCAGGTCTACACACCCAATGCTGGCGATGGCCTCAAACGCTTGGAAGAACGTCAGGTCTGGGATGTCAAATACGCTGAATACTTGGCATCACTGGATGAACAAAAACCAGTCCTCGCAACTGGAGACTACAATGTAGCTCACAAGGAAATCGACTTGGCCAATCCAGCCAGCAACCGCCGTTCACCAGGCTTTACCGATGAAGAGCGTGCCGGCTTCACCAACCTGCTGGATAAAGGCTTTACCGATACCTTCCGCCACTTGCACGGCGATATCCCTAACCAATACACATGGTGGGCGCAACGCAGCAAGACTTCTAAAATAAACAACACAGGCTGGAGAATCGACTACTGGCTGACAAGCAACCGAGTGGCAGACAAGGTAACCAAGTCTGATATGATTGACTCCGGTGCACGGCAAGACCACACTCCGATTGTCATGGAAATTGAACTTTAAGGAGGAATCCGATGGACTATCAGGCTGTTATCCCCGAATTTATGGTATCTGACATCGAACAGTCGCGCCACTTCTACTGCGACTTACTGGGATTCTCTGTCGAATACGAGCGTCCCGAGGAGAAATTTCTCTTCCTCTCGCTTGAAGACTGCCAGCTCATGTTAGAAGAAGGCAGCGCAGAAGAATTAGCCCAACTGACCTATCCTTTCGGGCGCGGTGTCAATATTTCCTTTGGCATCGAAGATGTCCCTCAGCTCCACCAAAAACTGCTGGAAGCTGACTATCCCATCCATCGTCCGCTGACAAAAAGAGAATTTCGCGTAGGAGATAGCTTTATCTACCCACATGAATTTGCGGTTTTGGATCCAGATGGATATTTCCTACGATTTAGTGAATAAGAAGAGGCTGGGACAAAAGGCCGACCTCAAATATAAAAAGCGAACAAAACTAGTTTTCTGGTAATCAGAATTCTGCTTTGTTCGCTTTTCGCATTTAATTATAGATTTGAAGGACTTAATAATTAAGATTTTTAAAAACTGAAATCTTTTTATCCCAAACTCTCTCAATTGTCTTTGGATTGTCGAGCAAGACGCAGTGGTTAAGTGGGCTCTACTACGCTGATTTCATCAGCTTTTACAGCCCTACTCAACTGTGCGGAGGTGGGACGACGAAATCGAATTCTAACGAATTACCGATTTCTGTCCCACTCTCTATTTACAAGTAAATTTCTCAAATCTATCTATACTATCAGAGAGTATTTTGTAGTGGAAAGCGTCCAAAATTCTGCTCAGTCAGTGCAAGATTGCCCAGCTGATAAACCTTGTCAGCCTTCTGGGTCAGACTATCCCATGGCTCCTTGCCAATACGGCTGACCAATTCAACTTTTCCCTTAAGCTTGGACAAATGCTGGCGTCCCTGCTCAGAAAAGCCTAAGATATGGATGTCAGACGGAATCTCTTCTTGTCTAGCTCCGACCAGAATATAGGTCAACAGACGACGAATCCGGGCCTTGGTATAGCGCTTAGTCGCCACCTTCTCGACCAGCTCTTCTATGGTCTCACTGCTTTTCAAGGCCTCTCTAATCCTAACGGCCAATTCCTGATTTACCTGATAAAAGTCTGTCAAATCCGAACAAGTCACTATCTGGTAACGGAGATAAGGAAAGAGGTTCGACCATGTCACCTTGGGAGCCGTTTCAAGCAAGTGATGGGCTGGAGTGAATTTTTTGAGAAAGTCTGGCTGATCCAGATTCTGACGAAGGGCAGTTGCCGAAGCAAATTCCTGATCCGCTGATAAGGAATGGTAGCCAGCACCCTGACGTTGAATCGGACACAGCTTTATAGTTTTTCCCGCCACAGCCTTGGCATAGGCCAAGCCCAAGATATGGTTGGGAGTAGACCCTGAGAAGTTGAGCCCTGCAAACTCCTGCCACATAGCCTGAGTCTTCTGAGGATAGGATAGGGAATCAGGCAAGCTAGCCAGATAAGCCTCCATCTGCTCTGCCTTTTCACCATAGACCTTGGAAATTCTCTCATAATCCAGCACTTCCTCAGTTCCAAAAGTCAGCTGTTCGATGCCCAGTCTCTCTAAAATATCTACTGCCCCCTTAGCGAAAAAGTCCGCCGCCTGAACGCTGACCAAGAAAGGCAGCTCAAGGACCAAATCCGCTCCAGCTTCTAAAGCCATCTGGGCCCGAGTCCACTTGTCCACGATAGCCGGCTCCCCTCGCTGAACAAAGTTGCCACTCATGGCGATAATTTTCAGACCAGAAGCCTGCTCCAGCAGATATTTGTGCCCATTATGAAAAGGATTAAACTCTGCGATAATACCGGTGACTGTCATCTCATTTCTCCGCTACAAAGAACCAGCGAGCGCTCTTATCAGTCGGCTCCTTGTCCTCAAAGTCCGCGTAAACCTTGACATTCTTAAAGCCAGCCTGCTCCAGCAAGATATCGTAGGTCAGAATCTCATAGGTCCGCTCCTCATGCACCTCATCATGGCGCGTGAAGCGCCCATCCTCATCTTGGACAAAGAAAGTCAGCTCATGCACGATGGAATGAGGCGGTTCGTCCGCATAAGAATCCCAGACCATGGCAAAGGTTTCAGCATTTTCATGATAGGAATAACCTGGAAAAACCTCGTCAATCTGGTAAATCGAGTGCACATCAAAGATGAAGCGACCACCCTCATTTAGATGCTGGTAAACCTCAGTAAATACCTGACCGACATCGACTTCGTCCTCCATGTAGCAAATCGAGTCTGAGTAACAAGTCACCAAGTCAAACTGACCGACGCCACTCAAATCCAGCATATTGCCCTGAATAAAGGGAATGTCCAAACCGGCCTCTCTGCTACGCTTCTCTGCCAAATCCAGCATTTCCTGACTCAGGTCCAGCCCCGTCACATCAAAACCAGCCTGCTTAAAATAAATGGACTGAATGCCCGTACCACAGGCCAGTTCCAGCAGCCTTTTCTTATCCTTGGGAAAATGACGCAGACTGAAATCCGTCCACTTCTCATACAAAGAATCATCCATAATCGCATCGTAAACCGACGCGAAGGTTTCATAAGTTGCCATACTTTTCCTTTCAAAAATAGCCCAGCCAGCAGGCTGACTGAGCCGAATTTTGCTTTCTGCCCAAGGACAAAAAATCACTTATTCTTTTCTTCCAATAAGGCCGCAACATCCACACCAGTTGCTTCGTGCCATAACTTTTCCAGATTGTAATGCGCCCGCATTTCCTCAGAAAAGACATGGACAACGATGCCGCCCAAGTCTAATAGCACCCAGCCACCTGCTGCGTCACCCTCAACATGACCAGCAAAAACACCAGCCGCAGCAGCTTTCTCACGAATATTTTCAGCGACTGCATCCAGCTGACGGCTGTTCATCGAGCTGACGATGACAAAATAATCTGTCACGGTTGTCAAACCTTGCAAGTCCAAAGCCACAATATCTTCTGCACGCTTTTCATCGGCCGCTTTCACGACCAGTTCCAATAATTCTTGTTCTTTCATAGTTCCTCTTTAATTAAAAATGTTTTTGTAATCTAGAACATCCGCAAAACGTCCGTCCCAAATTTTTTGGTAAAAAGTATTTATTTTTTCTGCCGAAGCGTCTTCTCCATCAAAAGTTGTAAAAGCACCTTCTGGAATGACAAGTCTATAATCAAATTCAAATCCAACTTTAACTGATGCATCTACACAATATTCCGTCTGCATTCCACATAAAACTAGACGACCAATATCTTCTTTATCCAAGTAATCCTTCAAACCTGTCTCTTTAAATATACTATTATACTTCTTCTGAAAGACCTTTTCGTCTGACTTTCTATTCAAGAGAGGAGACAACTGCCAATCTTCCAATGCACTATCTTCTGGATTTTCCACATGCTGAATATAGATAATTTCGACACCGTTACTCCTAGCCTGATGCTGCAGAAAGGAAATTTTATCCATCATTTTATCAGACTGAAAACCTGTCTCCACTAAGATATTTTGTACATCTATAATGATTAGAGCTGTTTTCATTCTTCTATTTCCTTCAAATATCCTACAAAGGCATTGTAGGTCTCCAAGGTCTGCGGATAGATAGGGATTCCTTTATGGGCTAGATGCTCCACTGTCCTTGCTGTTTCATAGGCCACAGCCTGATTGAGCGACTGCTGAGCCAACTCTCTGGCCTTGTCCACTCCTGGAAAGTCCCGGTTGTGCTCAATGTAGTCGGCGACATAGACCACCTTGTCCAGCTCAGACATGGTGCTACTGCCCACTGTATGAATCTCGATGGCCCGCAGGATCTCAGCATCTTTGATGCCTAGATCTTCCTGAATCTTGTAAATTCCCACCATGCCATGCCAGACATTGTTGCCCCAGTTTTTCAGGTCAGGGTCCAGCTGGTATTTGTCAATCAAGGCCAGAAATTCCTCATCCGAGACCTTTTTCGCATAGTCGTGTAGAAGCCCTGCCAGACCCGCTTTTTCGACATCAAGACCGAAGCGCTCCGCTAATTCTCGGGCAGCCTTTTCCACACCTAGACAATGCTGCAAGCGTTTCTCGGGCATGACTGTTTCCATCTTAGCCAGCAAGGCCTCTCGGCTCATGCGGATATAGCTTTCATAGGTCATAGGTAAAGCCCTTCTTTCTCGATATAGTCTAAGACTGACTGAGGCAGCAGGAAATTAGGAGTCCGTCCCTGAGCTAGAAAATCCCGCACCATACTGGAGGAAATATCCATAAGGGGCACATCCACCCAGATGACAGGGTAAGAAGTCCCTGTCTTGTAGCGCGGCCGCTGAACACCGACAAACTGAACCAGCTCAACCAGCTCATCAATCCGGTACCACTTGGGCAAGTAGTCCACCATATCCGCACCGATGATAAAGTAATAGTCCGTATCTGGATGCTGCTCCGTCAGGAGCTTCATAGTGTCGTAGGTGTAGGAAATTCCCTTGCGCTCCAGCTCAATGGTTTCAATCCCTAGGCCTTCAATACCCTCGATAGCCAGCTCCAGCATTTTCAGCCGATGCTGTTCATCAATGGTCTCTTTCTTATCCACATGGGGCGGCTCGTACTCTGGCATAAGCAGGACCTGATCCAAGCCCAACTGTTGCCGGACCTGGTCCGCCACGACCAAATGAGCATGGTGGACAGGGTTGAAATTCCCACCTAAAATGCCAATCTGCTTGCGTTTCTTATCTTTAACTTCTGGTTCTAATTCCACCTTGGTAAAGGGGGTCAGTAATTCAATAGCCATAGGCTGATATCTCCACAGAAATTTTTTCTTAAATTTGCTTGACTTTAACAGAGAGTTTGCGATTTTCCTTCTTGCTGGACTGCTTGAAGAGAATCAAGATCCGGCCGATCTTCTGCACCGTATCCACTCCGATTTCTTCTTCCAAAATCTCAGCAACTTCATGGATATTCTCATCTGTATTCTGCAAGAGCGTAACCTTGATCAGTTCTCGCGCATCCAGCGCCTGACGAATGCTGGTTTTAATCTGGTCATTGAGTCCGTTTTTGCCAATCTGAACGATGGGCTTGAGTGAGTGGGCCTGACTGTTGAGAAAGGCCCTTTGTTTACTTGTTAATGCCATAGTTTTCCTTATTCTTTTAAAAATAGCAGAGCTTATACTCAAAGAGTATTAGTCTTGCCCGCACATGAGATTTCTTTCCAAATCAAATGAATACCGTTTCTTTTGAAAATCTTGGACATAGTACCTCATCTTTGTTTTCCCTTTTTGAATAATGCTATGTCCTTCCGCTTCCAGCAGCCCTCTTTGTACTTCAAGGCCTCCAGGATACTTCGCATTGACTTCCCCGCCTGACTTGAGCACTCGCCAATAGGGGATTTTGGCATCTTCCTCAGACCAAGCGACAATCAAAGCAGCAATACCTGAAAAAAATGGAGCACTATTATCCTGTCCAAAGTGAGTACGCAAATCAGCCAAGGTAACCACTTTGCCGTATGGTATTTGCTGAATAGCTTCCACATATTTTTCTGGTGTGATAAAAGTTGACTGGGTCATACATCCTACCTTTCTTAGATAATCGCCTTGCGCAAGACCACGTCCACTCCTTTTGGAGCCCAAGCCGCAACCTTGGCTCTGTCATTGACGCGAATCCAGCCCAGACCAGAGAAGACGATATCCGTCTTGTCCTTGATGGTAAATTCATGCTTGACCAAGGCTGGAAATTCTTCCTTTTCCTTGCCAACTGGCGGCACTAAGAGACTGCCGACATGCTTGTCATAAAAGTCGCTAGCACCTTCCAACTTAGTCCGGTGGAGCTTGAGCTCATTGTCAAAATAAGCCGTAAAGCCCTGCTTATCGCCTGCCACAAAGTCAAAACGACCTAAACCACCCAAAAAGAGGGTTTGCTCAGGATTGAGCTGGTAGGTTTTGGGTTTGATTTCCTTTTTGGGGCTGACATATTTGAGATTCTTAGCAGAAAGATAATGAGCCATCTGGTGACGATGGATAATGCCCGGCGTATCATAGATATGACTACCATCCGCCAAAGGAATCTCGATTTTATCCAGAGTCGTGCCAGGGAAGCGCGAAGTCGTAATGACATCCTTATCACCCGTGATTTCCTGAATGATGGCGTTAATCAAAGTAGACTTTCCGACATTGGTCACACCAACCACATACACATCACGTCCCTTGCGGCAATGCTCAATCTTGTCAATCAAGTCCTTAATGGCCTGCTTGTTTTGAGCAGAGGTCAGAATGACATCAACTGGACGCAGACCTTCTTCGTGAGCCCGCTCTGTCAGCCATTGGGTCACCTTGCTGTCCTTGACTGACTTAGGCAGAATGTCCTTTTTATTCCCGACCAAGAGAACATCATTTCCTGCGACAAAGCGAGGCAGGCCAGGGATGACCGAGCCATTAAAGTCGAAAATATCGACAACATTGACGACCAAGGCGTCGCTATCTCCAACCTCATGCAGAAGCCGCAGAAAGTCATCATCCGTCAGCTGGACGTCGCTGATTTCATTATAATGGCGCAGGCGGAAACAGCGCTGGCAATAGAGTTCGCCTGTCTCCAAGCCTTTTTCTAGAGCTGACTGGGGCGTGTAGCCTAGCTGGCTCTTGTCTTCTGTCTGAATAGTGGCTCCGCAGCCGATACAGAGAAGTTCTTCCATGCTTAAATTCCTTTTTTGTATTGAATTGGGCCGTATTTTTCAGTAATTTTATTGAGCACGCGGCGTTCACGCGCCCGATTGATCTGAGTTTTGATAGAGTCGTGCTCGACCAGCGGTTTGACCAAAATCGAACGAATCCCAGCCCGATGCGCTGCCCGAATATCCGTCATGAGCTGGTCGCCCACCATGACCACTTCATTTTTTTCAAAATGAAAAAGCTTGAGCGCTCGGTCAATGCCCCAAGTGAAGGGTTTCATGGCCCAGTAGACATAGTCAATATCAAACTTTTCAACAGCCCGCTTGACCCGTTTTTGGTTGTTATTGGACACCACGATAATCCGAATGCCCGCATCCCGCAAATCATGGAGCCACTTCTTCATCTCTGGGGTTCCGTCAGGATTATTCCAAGCAATCAGGGTGTTATCCAAATCCACCAAAACTGCTTTGATGCCCTGTCTTTTCAAACTCTCTACTGTCAAATCGTAAACCGCCTCGACCGCAAAGTCGGGCATATAATCTTCAATCGCCACATCTCTCTCCAAAAATCGTATTCGCACTATTATAGCATAAAATAGGCTTTTTGGCACCTATAACCCCATTTCTTCCAAGAGCCATTGGGAGATTCCCACTTCCTATTTCCCAAACAAATGAAAACAGCTCCCCAAGCGGGAAGCTTCATTTTAAAATGGGCAATATTCATGCTCATAAGACCACTATCTATTTTTTCGCTCTCTAACTTTTTTTCATAAAGTTTTTGAAGTTTAGAAATAATACCGGTAGCACCCTCTGCTTCATCTTTTTTTATGTGAAGAACCTTAGAAAATTTCTGAAAATCCTTCTCCTTAATACCTGGTGCAATGCGAATGTCAACAGATTCCCATTAACCATTTTTCTCTTCATATCCTACTAAAGTAACTAGAAATAATTTCCCCTCTATATGACCACCTGAAAAAAATCCGCTGTAGCACTAAAAAGACCATCGTGATATTGAGGATTAGCTTCTGCAAACAGTATAACATCTTCTTTCTTAAGTTCTCCATCAACACTAGATAAGGGTTGCTCATCTTCAATCTGTAAGCTCATTTCTGCTGGAAATAACCAAAAGAATGTGCTGTATCTTGAATCTGGACTCATAATTTTGTCATAGCTATTCACAAACTCTGCGACTCCTCCCACAAGGAACAAGGAGAAATAACTAACTATAAATAGTAAAGTACATTTTTTTCGAAATATACGTAACAGATTAAAGAAGAAATAATTAAAAATAATACAAAGAAAATAATTGTATGAGGGTGGAAAAATGTTCTTATGAGATTCTCATATACAATCTCCCACAATTTTTGATGATATAAGTTTAGAAATTCTTCCACTATAACTCTCCTAACTCATAGAATTTTTAGTTCGAGCACAAGCACTCTCCCTGATTTTTGAATGCTCATAGATTATTGCTCACCAGTCATATCATTATATCATCTTTCATACTTTTTAGCACCTATAGCTTCAAAGCTTACAAAAATGGCAAAAGATGCTATAGTAGATATAAGAATAATTCTCTTGGAGGTGCCTATGGCAAGCAAGGATCGAGAAATGAAAGCTGTTTCTCCCTTTTTGCAAAAAATCATCAACTGGTCGTCCATCATCGGGGCTGTAGGGACAGTGGCCTTTTGCATCTGGGCCTACTATGCAGGGATTCTCCAGTCCAAGGAAACCTTGTCTGCCTTTATCAAACAAGCAGGCATCTGGGGACCACCTCTGTTTATCTTCCTGCAAATCTTGCAGACTGTCGTGCCCATTATCCCTGGTGCCTTGACCTCTGTAGCAGGCATCTTTATCTACGGGCATATCGTCGGCACCATCTACAACTATGTCGGCATCGTCATCGGCTGCGCCATCATCTTCTATCTGGCTCGCACCTACGGACCAGCCTTTGTCCAGTCCGTCGTCAGCAAGCGGACCTATGACAAGTATGTGGGCTGGCTGGATGAGGGCAATCGCTTTGAGCGTTTCTTTATCTTTATGATGATTTGGCCCATCAGTCCCGCTGATTTTCTCTGTATGCTAGCCGCCTTGACCAAGATGACCTTCAAAAAGTACATGCTGATTATCGTACTTTGTAAACCCATCACCCTCATCATCTACACTTACGGACTGACCTATATTATTGATTTCTTCTGGAAATGGCTCGCAAAATAAGAACCACGGGCATTAAAAATCGCTCAAGCTAGTAAGCTTGGGCGATTTGTTTATTCTGAAGATGCTGATGTTGCTGGGTGATCGGCAGATGATGCTGACGGTGTCGGAGCTGGCGTAGATGCAGGCGCAGAACTTGCTGGCGGTTCACTGCTAACGCTCGGCTCAGGAGGGGTCGGTGTCGAACTACTATAGTTGGCACCACCATAATTGCTCTCCGTTGGTTGATTGTAAATCGTCTGCTCATCATGCTGATAAGTTGCTGAAGAGCTAGAATTAGAAGAGCGCAAGCTTCGGCCTCCCATCAGATCTTCATACAGTACGGCATTGGTTTTCAGAGTCTTAACTGAAGACAAGCCCAACGTTTTCCGAATCAAATTTTGCATTTCCAGCAAATGATCAGACGTAACCAGCTGATAGCTACCGCCATCAGCCAAGGTAGCATCTTCCCCACGTAATTGTTCAGACTGAATGCTTCTAAAGGCGTCTTTGTAACCCAATAACTGAGGGATACTTCCCGCATCCAGCGCTACATTGGTCTGCATATTCTTGCTGACTGCTCGCAAAATAGCTTGATAATGGCTAATACTGTTAAGACTGAGCACCTTCTCAACGACCTTTCGGATTACCTCACGCTGACGTTTCTGACGACCGTAGTCACCCTCTGGATCCTGGTAACGCATGCGGGCATAGACCAAAGCTTGGTCTCCGTTGATCAAATGCTTACCTGGCTCGACAGTTGCAGTGTATTCTGGTTCATTTTCTTCGATGGAAATTGGGAAATCAAAAGTATTGTTGACTTCAATACCTCCAACTGCATCGACTAGCTGAACCAGTCCTTGCATATTGATCATCACATAACGGTCAATATGGATGTTCATCAATTTCTCAATGGTCGCGATGGCCAATTCTGCACCACCATAGGCATAGGCTGCATTTAGCTTGGCTTCTGTCGTTTCGCCTTTTTCATCGATTTGAGTCAGAATATCCCGCTCCAAACTCATCATGACCGTCTTTTTAGTCTGAGGATTGACGGACAGGAGGAGCATGGAGTCGCTATTTCCCTTCCAGGTATCAGACCGCGAGCCGCTTCCTGTATCTACCCCCATCAGTAAAACCGTCAAGGGTTTGGTTTCCGCAATAACGTTCGTCTCATTCCCAAAACCCTTGTAAGTATGGGACAAAGCGTCCGTTGACTGATTGTAAATAGTCCAAGCATAGCCTCCTACCCCAATAGCTGTTACAAGCAACAGGCTCAAAAACATTCGTACAATTTTTTTTAACATATTTCATCAATCTATCAGTTTTCCCATCAGGTAAACATCTAGAAATACCCCTTCTCTTAAATAGGCCCCTCTTTTTTGCAGGCCTTCGATTTCAAATCCTAATTCTTTATAGAGATGAACAGCTCGCTCATTTCTGACCTGAACAGTCAGTTCCAAACGGCGAAGACTGCTTCCATTTTCTGCCCAGTCCACAGCTTCTTCTAGCAAGATACGACCGAGGCCTTGATTCCAAAAGGCTTTTTTGACAACGATAAAGACTTGCCCAATGTGGCGAATCCGCTCATGAAAATCCGCTGTGATACTGACAATCCCAGCGATTTCATTATCAAGCAAGGCCAAAAGATAAAGCTGATTATCCGACTCAGCTTGGCGCTGAATGAACTGAGCCATCTGCTCTTCATCCATCAAAATCCCCGCCTCATCCAAGGTCATGTAGTCTGACTCGGATCCGACTTGATTTAAGAAGCGAATCAAGTCAGCGGCATCTGTCTTTTCTGCCTCCTGCAAGGCCAATTCAAACTCAGCCATGCAGCAATTCCTCCAGCAATTCCTGAGAACGGCGTCCCTGACTTTCAAAGACTAGCTCGCGACCGTCGTCTTTCTTCACAAGGGTCAGCTTCAGATAATCATCTGGTAAACTCTCACCTAGCAATTCTCCCCACTCGATGACCGTAACTCCCTCACCAAAGAGAAAATCATCCAAGTCAATCGAGTCCGGATCTTCACCAATCCGATAAACATCTAAGTGATACAGTGGCAAACGTCCTTCATACTCGCGAACAATGGTATAGGTCGGACTTTTGATCATCTGCTTGATGCCCAGACCTTGGGCCAAGCCCTTGGTAAAAGTCGTCTTGCCCGCACCCAAGTCTCCTGTCAAAACCAAAACATCTTGCTCCTGAAGGAGGCTTCCGAGACGCTGGCCCCAGTCGATTAATTCTTCTTCATTATGACTAAACATTCTTTTATTATACCAGAAGATTTGCATTTGCGCTCAATTTTCTAATAGAGGAAGCAAAATGTTTGAAAAAAATTAGATAAGCTTTCGAAATCTTCTAATCAAAGCAGGTTACTCGCTTTTATTTAGAAGTAAACTAGAACATTTCCTAAATTTTTCCTACAAAAAAGAAGCTGGAAGATTCCAACTCCTTAGTGTTCTTAAGATAAAGCTAGGCTGATAAAATTAAGGATGAAAAGCAGATTTAAAATCCAAATCATTGGATGCACATCCTTAGCTTGACCTTTAATAACTTTCACAAGAGCATACATGATAAATCCTGCTGCAATCCCGTTCGTGATACTGTAAGTGAAGCCCATGAAGATAGAAGTAAAGAAAGCTGGGACAGCTTCTGCCATATCATCCCACTGGATATTTTTCAGACTGCCAAGCATCATGATCCCTACGACAATCAAAATTGGCGCAGTTGCTGCTGTTGGAACGATGGCCAACAGCGGGCTAAAGAAGCTAGATACCGCAAAGCAGACCGCTACAACCAAGGCTGTCAAACCAGTCCGTCCGCCAGCTCCGATACCAGCTGCAGACTCTACATAAGTAGTAACGTTAGATGTTCCGGCGATTGCACCGATAGTCGTACCGATTAAGTCTGAGTACAAAGCCTTGTCCAAACCTTCTGACTCATGGTTTTCACCAGAGCTTGCGACGATACCCACTTTTTCACCAGTTCCGATCAAGGTACCGATAGTATCAAAAATATCAGTCAGAGAGAAGGCTAGGATGGCCATAAATGTTTGAGGCAGACGAGCCGTATCAGCAAAGAGAGCTCCCAAACCTTCTGGACCAACTGCCACCCCGAACACTTGTCCAAGTTCTTTCAGAGCTGTTGACAGATTGTGCTGACCGAAGTCAATCGCAGACAGGTTTACTAAGCCAACAGCAATCGCTACGACTGTCGTTGTAAAGATAGATAAGATAATGCCGCCTTTGATACCCTTGATAACAAAGAAAACTGTAATCGCTAGGCCAAGCAAGGCAAGTAAAACTGCCGGATTATTGAAATCAACCAGTCCCGGAGTCGCAGCTGAGTTTGCTGTAATAGCAGCTTTGGCTTGGTCAGCTCCCTTACCGGCTACTACATAGTTGCCAGGATCGATCGAAAACTTCAACAGTCCGGCATTTTTAATCCCTACATAAGCTAGGAAGACACCGATACCAGCGGAAATAGCTGAACGAAGTGCTGATGGAATAGACTCGATAATAGCCTTCCGAATCTTAGTCAGGGTAATAAAGAGCGAGATCAGACCACAGATGAAGACCATGCCCAGAGCTTCTTGCCAAGTATAGCCCAGACTAAAGACAACCGTGAACGTAAAGAAAGCATTGAGACCCATCCCCGGCGCCTGTGCGTAAGGGAGGTTGGCATAAAAGGCCATCATAAGTGTTCCAGCAACGGAACCGATGATCGTAGCCAGAAAGACACCTTGAGCTGGCATACCCGTTTGCGACAGCATGGCTGGATTGACAAAGAGGATATAGCTCATAGCAAAGAAAGTTGTTAACCCAGCGAGAACTTCCGTACGAACATCCGTACCGTGCTCTTTGAGTTTAAATAATTTATCCATTATAGATAATCTCCTAAATTGTTTTATGGCAACTGATTAAAAGAGAACTCCTGATTTTCTTTAAAACAGTGCTGCTTATTCGTTATTTACGAACAATACTATGATTATACTCAAAAACATTCACTTTTTCAAGTCCATTGCTCCAAAAATTACTTTAAAGTGTCTTATTTTTTATTCTCTCTGCTTAAAAAGAGCAAAGTCATGATTTGGATAAAGGTAAATCCAAGGATAAATACCAGACGATCCTTCTGAAAGGTCTCCAGTAGCTTTTGGAAAACTAGCTGGGGCCGCGTCACCAGATCCCAGGAGTTGAGGCGGTCATAACGGCCGATATAAATGGCTAGACTCGACAGATAAGACAGAGCCGCAACTGCAAGCATATCCAACCACCAAGTCCACTTCCAGCGCTCACGCAAAATATTCCAGCTTTCAATCCCGCAGTAAATGCCAAATAAAATGCTCGGCACAAAAGCCATAAATAGGCGCATGCTAACAGGGTTCCACAGAGTATCTCCCACCCAAGTCATGTGCACCAAGTCTGTCAGCATATAAAAAGTATTAGGATAAAAGGCCAGCCAAACCACCAACAAAAGTGGATAAAGCCATTTCTGCTTCTTAGATATCGTCGTTAAGACAGCAGCGTCATAGGCAATTAAGGCCAGAATCATATTCCAGATCAGGTCTGGTCCCTGAACCGTAATCCCCTGAATATACACAACAAATGCAATTAGTATGAAAAAAATGTGAATGAAAATTGGTTTACGCATACAAGATCCTCCCCTTACTTTAACTCTCTTCGCTCATAGACTGTTAGCAGACATCTTTCGTCTTAGCTATTGAGGAAACATTATACCACAACTTGTGTCATTTTTTCTTAATTCTGTTATAATAGATTTACTATACTGATTGATACTGTACGAGGAATAAGAATGACGAATAAAGTAATTGCTGTAGATTTGGATGGAACCTTGCTCAATTCTGAGAGTAAGATTTCTGATTTTACCAAAGAAACTATCCAAAAAATATCGGCTAAAGGACACAAGGTCATCATCACTACTGGCCGCCCTTACCGCATGGCTCTGAACTTCTATAAGGAATTAGAGCTGAATACCCCCATGATAAACTTCAACGGATCTTTGACCCATATCCCTGAGCAAAAGTGGGAATTTGAACAATCCTTGACCGTAGACAAGTCTTTCTTGCTGGATATGGTCCAACGAAAAGAAGAAATCGAAGCCGACTTCATCGCTGGAGAATACCGCAAGAAATTCTATATCACAAATACGAACGAAGAAATCGCAGATCCCAAGCTCTTTGGCATTGATAATTTTAAGCCAGAAAATCAATTTCAAGCGCAGCTGGTCACCAAAAATCCAAATGCCATTTTGCTGCAAACCCATGCTACGGACAAATATGCTCTGGCTGAAGAGATGAATGCCTTTTACCAGCACGAACTCTCTATCAATACCTGGGGCGGTCCTCTCAATATCCTTGAGTGCGGCCCTAAAGGTGTTAACAAAGCCTTTGCCCTCCAGTACCTGCTCAACATCCTCAATGTCGATCGCAAGGACCTGATTGCTTTTGGTGACGAGCACAATGATACCGAAATGCTAGAATTTGCGGGAACAGGCTATGCCATGAAGAATGCCAGCGAAACCCTGCTGCCTTATGCTGACCAACAGCTTGAACTCACTAATGACCAAGATGGTGTAGCTCACAAGCTAACTGAGCTCTACTTATAGAAATCAAAACAAATCAAACAAACATAATTTGAACCGCACCTCAACTGCCAGACTCTTTCTGTCTAACTGTTGAGATGCGGTTCATTTTTTTAGGCAAATTTTCTACTAGACCAAAGATTCTATTCTACTTTTCCACCTTCAACGACGAGGTCATCTGCTTTTGCAGCATCACCGTAGGTTGGGTGAAGAGTCTTTTCATAAGCCTTGTGGAAGAAGTTTTCCTTGCCCAATTTTTCAATGTCTTTATTGATGAAATCAAGCAACTCTTTGTTTCCTTTTTGGACTGCTGGTGCGATAGTATCTGGGTCGCCAAGCGAAGTAATTCCTACTTCATATCCTTTATTTTCAAGAGCCCAAGCTAGAACTTCAGTATTGTCAGTCGAGAAGGCATCTCCACGTCCATCCAAAAGAGCTTGATAAGCGTCACTGTATTGGTCATATTTTTGAAGTTTGACTTCTGGGTGATTTTTCTCAAAATAAGTTTCAGCAGTGGTTCCTTTGGTTACAATCAAGGTCTTGCCTTCAAGCTGCTTGACATCTGTAATGACACCTTTCTTAGGAGACACAACACCCAGTGAAACCTTCATGTAGGGAAGGGCAAAGTCAACTTGTTTCTTACGTTCGTCTGTAACTGTAAAGTTGGCAAGGGTGATGTCCACCTTGTTAGAAATCAAGTATTCCGCACGGTTAGCAGCATCGACAGAAACGTATTT
Organism: Streptococcus cristatus ATCC 51100; assembly: GCF_011612585.1. Classification (NCBI taxonomy): domain Bacteria; kingdom Bacillati; phylum Bacillota; class Bacilli; order Lactobacillales; family Streptococcaceae; genus Streptococcus; species Streptococcus cristatus. The sequence continues at coordinate 1,628,376 of NZ_CP050133.1, forward strand.
CACCTTAACACCGAGGTCTTTGGCCAGCTGATTTCCCAGTTCGATGTCATAACCTTGGTAAGAACCGTCGTTGTCTACATAACCAAAAGGTTTCTTGTCTCCAAATACAGCAATTCGAAGTTCACCACTTTTTTTGATTTCCTCAATAGTGCGAGCTTTAGCAGTAGTTTTGCCAGATGAAGAAGTAGCATTTCCGCCTGAGCTACAAGCTGTGACAAAGATAAGGGCAAAGGCAAGTGCCAAAACAGTTAAGAGTGATTTGAGTAGTTTCATAAGAATCTCCTTTATAAATATGAGCCAAATTGGCTGAAGTCAAAAACGTTTAAAAATTCTTGTGCTCGTTTGGTTTGTGGATTGGTAAAGAAGGACTGAGCCGTTCCTTCTTCAGCAATCTTCCCTTGATCAAGGAAGATAATCCGATCTGCAATAGCTTGAGCAAACTGCATTTCGTGGGTCACCAAGATCATGGTACGACCTTCTTGAGCTAGGTCGTTGATGAGTTCGAGGACCTCACGCACCATTTCTGGATCAAGCGAAGCCGTCACCTCGTCAAAAAGGATAATTTCTGGATGCATGAGCAGGGCACGAACAATGGCAACCCGTTGCTTTTGTCCACCAGATAATTGGCGAGCGAAACTGTGTTTTTTATCGAGCAGTCCGACACGTTCCAGTAATTGCAGGGCTTCTTCCGTCACCTCTTTCTTATCTCGACCCTGTGCCTTGATAGGACCTAAGATAAGGTTCTGCAAAACGTCCAGATGGGGAAAGAGTTCATAACTTTGAAAGACCATGCCAATCTTTTGACGAACCAAGTGAAAGTCTTTCTGGTTTCCAATAATGGACTGGCCATCCAGAAGAATATCTCCACCCTGAATGGTTTCTAAGCCATTGAGGCAGCGAAGGAGGGTGCTTTTCCCACAACCAGATGGTCCTAGAATAACCACTACTTCCCCTTTCTTGATTTCTAGGGAAAGTCCTTGGAGGATAGGATTGTCTCCAAAGGATTTTTTTAGATCCTTGATTTCTAATATGGTATCAGACATTTAGTTCCTCCAGTGTTTTTCTAAGTGAGTGGATAGTTTAGAGATAGGGAAGCAAACTGCGAAGTACAAGACCAGTATGGTTCCATAAATCCAAAAGGATGCGGTTGGAATGGTCAAACGATTGCTATCGATGATTTGCTGTCCCACCTTTGTAACTTCAACGACTCCAATCAAAACAACCAGAGAAGTCGTTTTGATCATCCGAGTAATGAGATTGATGGCCTGCGGAAGCAGTCTTCTCAAGACCTGCGGGATGATGATGTGGTAGTAAAGTTGGAAATTCGTTAAGCCCAGCGCCTGTCCGCTTTCAAACTGATGTTTAGGAAGGGAAGTGATAGCTCCACGCACCAAGTCCCCCATTTCAGCCGTTCCCCAGAGGGTAAAAACGATAACGGCAGAAGTTTCTCCAGAAATGTTGATATTGAAATTTCGGGCTAAACCGAAATAAACAATGAAGAGTAGCACTAATTGGGGCATGATGCGGATAAATTCTAGATAAAAACGTGTCAAGAAGCGAACGACTCTAGAATGAGAGGTCATGATGATTCCCATAACCGTTCCGAAAATCATGGATAAGAGGACAGAGAGAATGGAAATACCAATCGTGACTCCCAATCCTTGTAAGATCCGCAAGAGATTATTTCCCTGAAAGAGTACTTGTATTCCCGAATCCTGCATGGCGGAGCCTCCTTTCTATCCAACTAAAAAGCAATGATATAGGCAGGAGCATAATAAGATAGGCTACTACCAACATAGCCAGCGCAATATCTGTCTCATAGTAAAGCCCGATCAAGTCCTTAGCAACATACATGAGATCGGCTAGAGCAACCGCAGAGAAGACAGAGGTCTCCTTAATCAGGAAAATCACATTGGCGCTGAAGGACGGCAGAGCCACTGCTGTGGCTTGTGGCAAGACCACGTAGCGAAAAACCTGAATGGGTGTTAGACCGATCGCTAAGCCAATCTCATGCTGGGTTTGACTAACTGCTTCTAGCCCGCTTCGGAAGGATTCTGCCATATAGGAGCCTCCCAAAAAGATGAGACCAAGGGTGGCGCAGACCTCTGAGGAAAGGACAATCCCAATCCGAGGAAGCCCGAAGTAGAGAAAGAAGAGTTGGATCAAAAGGGGCGTATTTCGCGATAATTCAATATAAGCTGTGGCTAGCTGTGCCAAAACAGGGATGCGATAATGTCGGATGATACTAACAAGTAAACCAACTAGAAAAGCTCCCAAAATACCCCAAACTGCGATATGCAGGGTTAAAAAAAATGCCTTTTGATATAATGGTAGATATTGTTCAACAATGGACCAATCCAAAAGAGAACCTCCCATCTAGGAATAATACAGCTATTGTAGCACTAAAAGGCATGTTTGGATAATATGTATTTTCTATCACAATGATAAAAAATATTTATCGTCTCTATTGCAATCTGAAACTTCCAGACAAAATTTTTGAAAATGACATGAAAAAGAGTTAAGATGTTCCTGTAAACCAAAAAGTAAACGTTTACTTTTATCAAGGAGGACATTTTATGTCATACAAAACAAGCAATGCCGAAGGCCCTGTGAATTTTATCAATACCTATGATCTGGAGCCTATGGCGCAGCAAGTCATTCCTAAAGCTGCTTTTGGCTACATCGCGAGTGGTGCTGAGGACACGTTCACTTTACGCGAGAACATTCGAGCTTTTAACCATAAACTCATTGTTCCTCATACACTCTGTGATGTGGAAAACCCAAGCACTGAGATTGAATTTGCTGGAGAAAAACTATCTTCACCAATCATCATGGCGCCTGTTGCAGCCCATAAATTAGCAAATGAACAAGGAGAAGTCGCCACTGCGCGTGGTGTACATGAGTTTGGCTCTCTTTATACAACCAGCTCCTACTCCACTGTTGACCTTCCAGAAATTTCTCAAGCCCTCCAAGGGACACCTCATTGGTTCCAATTTTACTTCAGCAAAGATGATGGCATTAACCGCCATATCATGGATCGTGTCAAGGCAGAAGGCTACACAGCCATTGTCTTAACTGCGGATGCGACTGTAGGAGGCAATCGTGAAGTTGATAAGCGCAACGGTTTTGTTTTCCCAGTTGGCATGCCTATCGTTGAAGAATACTTACCCGAAGGTGCTGGTAAGTCCATGGACTTTGTCTACAAATCAGCTAAACAACGCCTATCGCCACGAGATGTCGAGTTTATCGCTGAATACTCAGGACTTCCTGTCTATGTCAAAGGTCCTCAATGCCGTGAAGATGTCGAACGTTCGCTTGCCGCAGGTGCTTCTGGAATCTGGGTAACCAACCACGGTGGCCGCCAAATTGACGGTGGACCAGCTGCCTTTGACTCACTTCAAGAAGTTGCTGAAGCAGTTGATAAACGTGTGCCGATTGTCTTTGACTCTGGTATCCGTCGTGGCCAACATATCTTTAAGGCCTTGGCTTCAGGAGCAGACTTGGTAGCCATTGGACGTCCTGTCATTTATGGTTTGGCTCTTGGTGGTAGCGTCGGTGTTCGCCAAGTCTTTGAACACCTAAATGCTGAACTAAAAACCGTTATGCAACTATCTGGAACTCAGACCATCGAAGATGTCAAACACTTCAAACTCCGTCACAATCCATACAACCCAACTTTCCCAGTTGACCCTCGTGATTTGAAATTGTATTGATAAATAAAGCAATTTATAATGAAAAAACACACCCCAAATGTTAGACATAAAATCTAACGTTTGGGGTGTTTTTAATAAGAAATTAACTTATATGGTCATAGTTCATAACTATCATCTATGGAATAATGGGTAACTTGAAGTGAGAAAACTAACGAGAAAGTACTATACAGAGGAACAAACCAGTGCCCTGTCCAATACAGAACTAAATCTTTTTCTTAAATTATTTGTGTAGTTTTTGTAGGACAAGTATACATTGTCTAAGTTTTCTCCAATTTCTATTAAAAGTTTCAAATCTAATCTTCAGTTGCCCCTTTCATATTCTCCTTTCTTACAACTTTAAATCGAATATTCAAATCCCCTTTTGTTTGGTTTAGTATCTTTTCGGCCATTTTCTCAGGTGAAACTAATCTAAACGTACTATCCATAATATATTTAGTTAAATGGATTTTTAATTTATCACATTTTTCAATCAACTTCGTTTTAGCTAAAAATTCATCAGTAATTTTTGTATATTCTACGAAATCTATAACCTTAGAAATGTTTTCAAAAGAACTATTAAATAATTCAATTTCGTCATTAACTTCTGTTTTTAACTGGGAAAGTTTAACATCATCTTGAATAACTATACTTAACAACAACTCATCTCTCAAATCTATATAGTGATAATATTTAGGAATCAAGTGTTTATAATAAAATTTAACGAACTCCGTTTTGAAATCCAATTCCTCTGAAAAATTTTCGATAAACCATATTCCTTCATCTCGAAACATTGCTTCAGCTTTTTTTAGCTCATTCAAAATTTGATAAGACCTCTCAGCCCGTTCTATCGTAAATTGTAAAAAAATACGTTCCCTTTCGTTCTCTTCTTGTTTTTCAAAAAATTCTCGTTGTAGCTTATGTTCATATTTCAACTGTTTAAGTTGTTGTTTATTTTGAAGCTTTGCAATATACACCGCTACCCCAGCGCCCAAAAGAGCACCTAGCATTGAACTGATAAACTGTGAATTTAAAAATTCACCCAATATTTGAAAAATAGCTAACTTATCCATAACAATTTTCATCTCCTATACTCGAAGTTATGTCTAATAACATTGAAATCCCTTATTCAATCTCTATTTATAATTTTATTGCTTATCTTCGAACTATTTTATCAGTTTCTCAACGAATCATAAAGTATTTTTATACTAAAATAACACTATTTTGATATTGCTATATTTAATTTCTTCAGCTTATGCTTTCAGCATAATAGGAGATGTACAACTATCTAAAAAATATTGATTCCTTAATCCTAATGCTGTAAAATAAAGGTATCTTTAATTTAAAGGAGCCATAATGGAAAAAATTTCATATCGTATTGGTCAAATTATTGCAATTGCTATTCTCATTTTTAGCCTTTGGGCACTAGTAAAAGCAATACTATTCTCAATCACATTTTTTAATAACCTACCAACACTGGATACTGTTATTATTGTAGCTCTAGTGTCTGGTACAATCTCAATTGCGTCTACTATTGCCAAATTTATTTGGGAACGACAACAACAAAAAAGAGAGTATTTAACACAAAAACGAGAAGAACCATATGAACAATTTGTAGCGATAATCTATAAAATAGTAAAAAATAAAGATCAAAATTACCCTGAATTAGAAAATGATATACTAACTCTTAATAAAAGTCTTTCTTTATGGGGATCTAAAAACGTTGTAAAATCATGGTCTGAGTTTATATTGCTTTCTTTCGAAAATACTGATAGACAAAAACTACTTGATAAATCAGAAGAAATATTGAACCATATGAGGAATGATTTAGGAGTTAAAAAAACAGAGAATACAATATTACGCTCACTTTTCATCAGTGATATTAACAATTTGAAATAAGTTAATTTTTAATTCACTGTCTCTACTTACTAAAGACCTATCACAAATCCACAAAAATCCCCCTCAGAATCTTCCTTCTAAGGGGGCTTCTTTATGCTGATTTCTCTCCTGCTTCTTCCGTTTTTGTTTTCTTATTTGTGCCAACTAAACGGCGCTTGCTGTCTCGGATCGTATTGAGGTCTTTGAGGAGTTTGGTCAAGTTAGTTCTCTCTGGATAGGCTTCTGCGACGGCTGCTGTATAGCGCACAAAGAGGTCGTAGGTACGGGAGATTTCGTTGCGTAGCTGTTTGGTTTTACCGACTTCCTTGGCTGACTTGGCTGCACGCGCTTCTGCTTCTCCTTTATCATAGTCCGCTTGAGCCGCTATCACAGCCGTCAGCATAGGGAGAAGGCCTAGACTCGTCACAGCCCCCTGATAGGGCTCTTCCTGCAATGTTTTGAGCAGGCTCTTAATCTCAGCCGTTGCGACGGCATTGGTATGCTTGGTGATATCCTTATATTTTTTAAAGACTGGCAGCAAGACTTCATAGGCTTCTTTCAAGTCTCTGTCTTTGATTTTGGCAAAGCCCTTATGCAAGGTAAACAGACCAACCAGAGCGTTATCTCGCTCCTTGTCTAGTTCTACGAGACTCATAGAGTCTTTCTTTTCCACATTGGCCAATTGAGCCTGAAACTGCTCTAGCTTGCTATGAAAGCCCTCTAGGTGCTTGCTGTACATATCCTCATCTCTATAGGAGCTCGTAAAAATCGTGAGTAGCTGATAAGAATCAACCATTAGACTCTCAAACTCACGGTGGGTCAGATTGCTATAAGACAAGGGGCGAATGGTGTAAGTAGTGTTCATCATAAAACCTCTCCAATATTTTTGATAAAGCAAGTATAGCATGTAGAGATGAAACTTGGGGTCTCTTGCCCTAAAATGTCATTTTTTATCCCTGAAAGGGGCATTTTTTCAAAAAACGGAGTCTCTTTCCAACTTTTCCTCTAGTCTTTCAAAAGAAAAAGACACAAAATCGCCCCTCATCTGGCACTTGTTTTTGACGACAAATGACCGAGGGGCGACGGATCTTATAAATAGAAATGAAAAGAGCCTTCTAGGCCTAGATTACCATGAATTTATAGGGAAAGTGACCAGCCGAGGCCTAGATTGCTATGAATCTATAGGAAAAATGACTAGCCGAGACCTAGATTGCTATGATTCTATAGAAAAAGTAGCCGGCCGAAGCCTAGGTTACCATGAATCTATAGGAAAAGTGACCGGCCGAGGTCTAGATTACCACGATTCTATAGGAAAAATAACCAGCCGAGGCCTAGATTGCCATGAAACTATAGGAAAAGTGACCAGCCGAGGCCTAGGTCACTATAAAACTTTCTTAAATACTAATAACTAAGATATCGAGTAGGTTGATTTCAACTAAAAAGATGTTCGTCTATCGCTTAAAAATCCATTCCATCTGGATTAGGTGCTCCGCCTTCCAAACCGCTGATATTTTTGAGAATCTCTAGGTCAGCTGGACTCAATTCGATGTCAAAGCAGTCTAGATTGCTAGCAATCCGACTCGGAGTGACCGACTTAGGCAGGGGCAGGAAGCCTTCTTGTAGGCTCCAAGCTAGAGCGATTTGGGCAATAGTCTTGCCATACTTATCTGCTATCGCCTGCACAGCTGAATTTTGGAAGAGTTCGCCTTGGCCAAATGGTCCCCAAGCTTCAAGTAGGATATCATGGGCACGGCAGAAGTCCACTGCCTCTGTCTGATAGACACCTGGCGCTAGGCGGATTTGGTTGACGGCTGGAGTGACACGCGCTGTTTCTAGGAGAACCTCTAGGTGATGAGGCAGGAAATTGCTGACGCCGATCGCTCGGATCTTACCAGCTTGATAGAGGTCTTCCATGGCCCGCCAAACTTCTGCATTGCGCTTTTGCCAAGCCCCGTCTTCTCGTAAAGGCTTAGGATTTGGCCAGTGGATGAGGTAGAGATCCAGATAATCCAGCCCCAATCGCTCCATAGAGCTGTCAAAGGCTTCTAAAGCCTCTTCATAAGTATGCTTGCTATTCCAGAGCTTGGTGGTGATGAAAAGCTCTTCACGCGGAATGCCGCTGTCTTTAATTGCTCGACCAACACTCTCCTCATTCTTATAGATAGCTGCCGTATCAATGTGGCGATAGCCAGCCTTAAGGGCGGCCAAGACTGCCTGATAAGCCTCTTCTCCGTCCTGAGCCTTCCAAGTACCAAAGCCCAAGACTGGAATCTTGACGCCATTGTTAAGGGTATAATTTTGCATATCTGTTCTCCTTATTTTTTCTTTCTTTTGGCCAATTTTGGCTTAAAGATATTTTCCTTGGTTGGAGCCATACCTCGGCTGAAAAAGCTGTAAATGATAAAGGCCAGCCCAGCAATAAATATCAAGAAACGATGCAGTAGCAATCCAAAGAAGAGGAACACCAAGCCCATTCCCATAAATTTATAATCAATCTTTTTCATCCTGTCCTCCTCGTTTGTGATAACCCTATTATAACATCTTCTCTTTCATTGAGAAAGCCCTACCATCTGTTAAGAAAAATATCTCAGAGACTTTCTAGTTGCGCCAACCATTCTAGCTTTGCCCAAGTCCCTCAAGAAAATCCTAGAGAAAAGCAGCAACCCTACATTAAAAAGGACAGGTTACCCCATCCTTTCTAAAAATATAAGGAGACTCAATTAAAGAATACTGGAGGCAGCTTCAAAGCGCTTTTCACCATCCAGATAAGTAGCAACCAGCTCCAAATCCTTGTCCAGCACGATAAAATCGGCATCATAGCCTTCCTTGATCTGGCCACAGACATCGTCAATGTGGACGGATTTTGCTGGGATGAGACTGGCCATCATGACTGCTTGGTGAGGATTTGCGATGCCCCACTCAACCACATTTTTCAGGCCGTCTTTGAGCTGCAGGATTGATCCTGCCAAGTTGCCAGTCGATTTGAGACGAGCTGTGCCATTGGCTACCACCACTGGAAATTCTCCCAGCATATAGTCACCATCTTCCAGCCCACCTGCAGTCATACAGTCTGTGATGAGGGCTACATGTTCATGGCCCTTTTGCTTGAGCAAAATATCACAGGCCTTGGGATCTACGTGGTGCCCATCACAAATCAACTCTGCGTAAGTGTGAGGCAGCTCGTACATAGCCCCAACCATACCTAGTTCACGGTGGGTCAAGCCCCGCATACCATTGTAGGCATGTACCCAAACACTGGCTCCTGCTTCCACTGCTGCCTTAGCTTCGTCATAGGTCGCATTAGAGTGCCCCAAAGCGACTGTCACACCTTCATCAGTGATGGTGCGGACAAATTCTTCCACGCCCTCACGCTCAGGTGCCAAAGCAATCTTATTTAGCAGGCCATTGGCTGCCTTTTGCCAAGCACGAAATTCATCCATACGAGGGTCCTTCATGTAGGCTGGGTTTTGGGCACCCTTGTACTTTTCAGTGAAGTAAGGCCCTTCAAAGTAGAGACCGCGAATCTTGGCACCACTTGCTTCTTGATAGCGCGCACCAATATTCTCCGTCACAGCTAGAAGTTGCTCGTAAGATGATGTCAGCGTAGTCGGCAGGAAACTAGTCACCCCAGTCGTCAAAAGCCCTTCACTCATGGTATGGAGGGTACCTTCGATGTTATTGTCCATGACATCGACCCCACCAAAACCATGGACATGGGTATCCACCAGACCCGGTGCGACAGAGTAGCCTGTGTAATCCACCACTTCCGCATCCGCAGGGACTTCCTGTACTAATTTTCCAAATTTTCCATCAATCACTTCTAAAAATCCACCCTTGCGAATCCCTTGAGGATAGAAGAACTGATCGGCTTTTATATATTTAGGCATCTGACTGCCTCCTCTTGTTCTATTTCTATTGACTCTATTATAACGCTTTCTATTTTATTTGTAAATGGTCTATACCTCTTTTTTAGAAAAATTTATTATATTATTTAAATCAAGAAAAGAGAGTGGGACAGAAATCGGTAATTCGTTAGAATTCGATTTCGTCGTCCCACCTCCGCACAGTTGAGTAGGGCTGTAAAAGCTGATGAAATCAGCGTAGTAGAGCCCACTCAACCACTGCGTCTTGCTCGACAATCCAAAGACAATTGAGAGGCTAGGACTTTTGTCCCAGCCTCTTTCTGTCTTAAATTTGTTCCATCTGTACTTTCTCAGCCAAATTCATGGCGTGGTCAGCAACTCTGGTATAGTGGGAAATAATATCGATGAAGTTGACCCCAGCCTGAGGCGTACATTCTCCCTTGTTGAGACGGGCAATGTGAGTCTTGCGCAAGCTGCGTTCTAGCTTGTCAATAGCTGTATGCTTAGCTTCTAAAGTGTTGGCCAATTCCACATCATTTGTTTCCACAGAAGTCAAAGCTTCTTTGATAAAGTCCAAGGTCAGTTGATAAATGTTTTCCAACTCTGCTAAGGCAGCTGGTGAAAATTCCACTTTCTTACGGTGCAAGTAGTCTGTCAAATTCAACAAAGCTTCTGAGTGGTCACCGATTCTCTCCAAATCACGGCTAGAGTCCAGAATGCTGGTCAAGACTTCACTCTCTTTTGGATTGAGCTGCTGACCAGATAGGACAATCAGATAGCGAGTTAATTCATCATCAATGGCATTGATGGCTTCCTCTGTCTTATGGCCCTTCTCAGCGGATTTCTCTTCGTAATTAATAATATAATCATAGGCCAATTCGAAAGATTTAGCCGCGTAGCCACCCAAGTGAAGGAGTTCCTTTTTAGCATTTCCCAGAGCCAATGATGGCGCTTGGTCGATCAAAATCATATCTAGGTAGAGAGATTCGTATTTAACGGTTTCATCCTCACCCGGAATCAGCTTGGTAACCAAATAAGCTAGAAGGCCGATAAAAGGAAACTGGATAATAGTATTGGTAATATTAAAGGTTCCGTGGGCAAAGGCAATAGTCATTTCTGGTGACAAATGCAAGGCTGTCTCAAACCACTGAATCAGTGATGTGAAAGGCAGCAGGAAGAGCATACAGATGACTGTTCCCACAACGTTAAAGGCTACATGGGCTCCAGCGACACGCTTGGCTGCGATATTAGCCCCCAAGGAAGCAATAATCGCTGTAATCGTCGTTCCGATATTGTCACCAAAGAGAACTGGTAAAGCTCCTTGCAGGTCAATGAGATTGCTGGCATAGAGATTTTGCAGAATCCCGATGGTCGCCGAAGATGCTTGAATGAGCAGGGTCAAGCCCGTTCCGACAAAGACACCCAAGACTGGATTTTTACTCAGCTGAACCATGTAATCTCGGAAGACTTGCAAGTCTTTGAGAGGCTCCATGGCTCCACTCATGAGATTGAGGGCGAAAAAGATGCCACCGACACCAAAGAGGATACGCCCGACATTGTTCACTGAGCGATTCTTGGTGAAAAAGAGGCAAACCGCACCGACAAAGAGCAAGGGCAGGGCGTAATCACCCAGCTTAAAACCAATGATGAAAGAGGTCACGGTCGTACCAATATTGGCCCCCATGACAATCCCGATAGCCTGACGCAGGGTCAACAGCCCCGCACTCACCAGACCAACTGTGATCACTGTCACACCTGAACTAGACTGGATCAGGGCTGTCATCCCGATCCCAACTAGCACACCTAAAAAAGGATTGCTCGTGTATTTATCAATGAAATAGCGCAGGCGGTCTCCCGCTGCCTGCTGCAAGCCGTCTCCCATCATACGAATACTGTATAGGAACAGCCCCAAGCCTCCTAAAAAGCTAAATATAATTTCTTGCCAATTAATGGACATTTCTTTTCCTCCGAAAAATAAATAGCGGATAATCTCCTATACTATTTTAAAACATCCAGCCTAATCTCACAAGCCTTTTCTAAAAAAGAATCAAATTATTTTTTGCTAATTTTGAAACTTTTATTTTCATCACACTCAAGACCAAACCAGAGCAAGCGACAAGGCTCTCTCACTACAAGAAAAGACAAGTAGACAGAACTAAATTTCAATATTTTTAGCTTGGTTCATCGCTTTCTAGTCTCAGGCTCAAAACATCTAAATTGCCCAGTTTATCTTTTATCTCAGCATAACTCACATTCTATACATGCAAAAAGCAAAAATCCCAGATAGCTATAGGCTATCTGGGATTTGCGTTCCATCGCTAAAGTGCTGGTATCATTTTAGCTAGGTCTTAAGATTAGTCTTCCAAGTTCACATCAGATGTTGATTCTTTCTTCTTTTTGTTCTTAAGAAAGGCTGATGCCAACGTTGCTATTCCTAATCCAAGCGCTGCTAATGGATTATTGGCAGTTCCTGTATTTGGCAAAGCTTTAGTGTTTGGAGTAACCTTGACTTTTTCTGGTTGTGCAGGCTGTGGCTTAGGTGCTTGAGAGTGATTTGTCGCACTAGATACAGATGCACTTTCAGACAGACTAGTAGAGATACTTGCGCTATCACTCAGTGACACACTTGCGGATGTGCTCAATGAAGCAGAAACACTCATGCTCAAGTAGGCACTTGCTGAAAGTGAATCGTCGGCGATGGCATGACTGGCACTGATTGAACCTGAAATGCTTGCACTTGTACTCAATGAAGTAGAGATAGACTGACTATCACTTACAGAAGCTGAAGTACTTGCACTTACAGACGCGAGGTAGCTTGGCAGGTTAAACTCTGGCTTAGACTCGCTGGTTGGATCACCCTTACTATAGCTGAATGAGTTTGACTCTTGTGACACACTTGTACTCAAGCTGCTTGAAAGGCTATCGCTAAGTGATGTAGAGGTACTTACGCTTGCTGACTCTGACGCACTGACTGAAGCCGATACGCTGGTGCTTAAGCTTGCTCTTGCTGATATAGATTCGCTTATGCTCAGTGATGCCAAATCATTTTCACTTGCAAGAGCAGATGCGCTAGCGCTCAATAACACTGAAGTGCTCTCGCTTGTTGAGACTGATTGGCTACTGCTTACAGAAGACGATGCACTCTCGCTTACTGAGATTGAAGCACTGAGACTTGTGCTTATGCTTGTACTTGTTGAATCTGACGCGCTGAGTGAGGCACTGAGGCTGGTGCTCAAACTTGTGCTTGCTGAATCTGAGGCACTAATTGAGGCACTGAGGCTTGTACTCAAGCTGGTGCTTGATGAATCTGAGGCACTGAGTGAGGCACTGAGACTTGTGCTCAGGCTCGTGCTTGATGAATCTGAAGCGCTAATTGAGGCACTGAGGCTTGTACTCAAGCTGGTGCTTGATGAATCTGAAGCGCTAATTGAGGCACTGAGGCTGGTGCTCAGACTAGTACTTGTTGAATCTGAGGCACTGATTGAGGCACTTAGACTTGTGCTCAAGCTGGTGCTTGCTGAATCTGAGGCACTGAGTGATGCACTTAGACTTGTACTCAAGCTGGTGCTTGCTGAATCTGAGGCACTGAGTGATGCACTGAGACTTGTGCTCAAACTTGTGCTTGTTGAATCTGAGGCACTGAGTGAAGCACTTAGACTTGTGCTCAAACTTGTACTTACTGAATCTGAGGCACTGAGTGAAGCACTTAGACTTGTGCTCAAACTTGTACTTGCTGAGTCTGAGGCACTGATTGATGCACTGAGGCTGGTGCTCAAGCTGGTGCTGGCTGAATCTGAGGCGCTGATTGATGCACTGAGGCTTGTGCTCAAGCTGGTGCTTGATGAATCTGAAGCGCTAATTGAGGCACTGAGGCTGGTACTCAAGCTGGTGCTTGATGAATCTGAAGCGCTAATTGAGGCACTGAGACTTGTACTCAAGCTGGTGCTTGATGAATCTGAGGCACTGATTGATGCACTGAGACTTGTGCTCAAGCTGGTGCTTGATGAATCTGAAGCGCTGAGTGAGGCACTGAGGCTGGTACTCAAACTTGTGCTGGCTGAATCTGAAGCGCTAATTGAGGCACTGAGGCTGGTACTCAAGCTGGTGCTTGATGAATCTGAAGCGCTAATTGAGGCACTGAGGCTGGTACTCAAGCTGGTGCTTGATGAATCTGAGGCACTGATTGAGGCACTGAGGCTGGTGCTCAAACTTGTACTTGCTGAGTCGCTTGCACTAATTGAGGCACTGAGGCTCGTGCTCAAACTTGTACTTGCTGAGTCGCTTGCACTAATTGAGGCACTGAGACTTGTGCTCAAGCTGGTGCTTGCTGAATCTGAAGCGCTAATTGAAGCACTGAGGCTGGTACTCAAGCTGGTGCTTGATGAATCTGAAGCGCTAATTGAGGCACTGAGGCTGGTACTCAAGCTGGTGCTTGATGAATCTGAAGCGCTAATTGAGGCACTGAGGCTGGTACTCAAGCTGGTGCTTGCTGAATCTGAAGCGCTGAGTGAGGCACTGAGGCTGGTGCTCAGACTAGTACTTGCTGAATCTGAAGCGCTAATTGAGGCACTGAGACTTGTACTCAAGCTGGTGCTTGCTGAATCTGAAGCGCTAATTGAGGCACTGAGACTTGTACTCAAGCTGGTGCTTGCTGAATCTGAAGCGCTGAGTGAGGCACTGAGGCTTGTACTCAAGCTGGTGCTTGCTGAATCTGAAGCGCTAATTGAGGCACTGAGGCTGGTGCTCAAGCTTGCATTTGATGACTCTGATGCACTAATTGAGGCACTGAGACTTGTGCTCAAGCTGGTGCTTGCTGAATCTGAAGCGCTAATTGAGGCACTGAGGCTAGTGCTCAGACTAGTACTTGCTGAATCTGAAGCGCTAATTGAGGCACTGAGGCTTGTACTCAAGCTGGTGCTTGCTGAATCTGAAGCACTGATTGATGCACTTAGACTAGTACTCAAACTTGTACTTGCTGAGTCGCTTGCACTAAGTGACGCACTGAGGCTGGTGCTCAAGCTGGTGCTTGCTGAATCTGAAGCACTAATTGAGGCACTGAGGCTAGTACTCAAGCTGGTGCTTACTGAATCTGAAGCACTGAGTGAAGCACTTAGACTTGTGCTCAAACTTGTACTTGCTGAATCTGAAGCACTGATTGATGCACTGAGGCTTGTACTCAAGCTGGTGCTTGCTGAATCTGAAGCACTAATTGAGGCACTGAGGCTAGTACTCAAGCTGGTGCTTGCTGAATCTGAAGCACTAATTGAGGCACTGAGGCTTGTACTCAAGCTGGTGCTTGCTGAATCTGATGCGCTAATTGAAGCACTGAGACTTGTGCTCAAACTTGTGCTGGCTGAATCTGAGGCGCTAATTGAGGCACTGAGGCTCGTGCTCAAACTTGTACTTGCTGAATCTGAAGCACTGAGTGAGACACTGAGACTTGTGCTCAGGCTCGTGCTGGCTGAATCTGAGGCGCTAATTGAGGCACTGAGGCTGGTGCTCAAGCTTGCACTTGATGACTCTGATGCACTAATTGAGGCACTGAGACTTGTGCTCAAGCTGGTGCTTGATGAATCTGAAGCGCTAATTGAGGCACTGAGGCTGGTGCTCAGACTAGTACTTGTTGAATCTGAGGCACTGATTGATGCACTGAGACTTGTGCTCAAGCTGGTGCTTGCTGAATCTGAGGCACTGAGTGATGCACTTAGACTTGTACTCAAGCTGGTGCTTGCTGAATCTGAGGCACTGAGTGATGCACTTAGACTTGTACTCAAGCTGGTGCTTGATGAATCTGAGGCACTGATTGATGCACTGAGACTTGTGCTCAAACTTGTGCTTGTTGAATCTGAGGCACTGAGTGATGCACTTAGACTTGTGCTCAAACTTGTACTTACTGAATCTGAGGCACTGAGTGATGCACTTAGACTTGTGCTCAAACTTGTACTTGCTGAGTCTGAGGCACTGATTGATGCACTGAGGCTGGTGCTCAAGCTGGTGCTTGATGAATCTGAGGTACTGATTGATGCACTGAGGCTGGTGCTCAAGCTGGTGCTGGCTGAATCTGAGGCGCTGATTGATGCACTGAGGCTGGTACTCAAGCTGGTGCTTGATGAATCTGAAGCGCTAATTGAGGCACTGAGGCTTGTACTCAAGCTGGTGCTTGATGAATCTGAAGCGCTAATTGAGGCACTGAGGCTGGTGCTCAGACTAGTACTTGTTGAATCTGAGGCACTGATTGAGGCACTGAGACTTGTGCTCAAGCTGGTGCTTGATGAATCTGAAGCGCTGAGTGAGGCACTGAGGCTGGTACTCAAACTTGTGCTGGCTGAATCTGAAGCGCTAATTGAGGCACTGAGGCTTGTACTCAAGCTGGTGCTTGATGAATCTGAAGCGCTAATTGAGGCACTGAGGCTTGTACTCAAGCTGGTGCTTGATGAATCTGAGGCACTGATTGAGGCACTGAGGCTGGTGCTCAAACTTGTACTTGCTGAGTCGCTTGCACTTACTGAGACAGACTGGCTTGCGCTCAATGACGTTGAAGCTGATTCACTTGTTGAAACTGATTGACTCAGGCTTACTGATGCTGAAGCACTTGTGCTTTCTGAAACGGATTGACTCAGGCTCACTGATGCTGAAGCACTTGCACTTACTGAGACAGACTGGCTTGTTGAGACAGACTGGCTTGCGCTCAATGATGCTGAGGCACTTGCACTTGCTGAGACAGACTGGCTCAAGCTCAGTGACGCTGAAGCAGACTCGCTTGCTGAAACGGATTGACTTAAGCTCAACGAAGATGAGGCACTTGCACTTACTGAGACAGACTGACTTGTGCTCAATGAAGTTGAAGCTGATTCACTTGTTGAAACTGATTGACTCAAGCTCAACGAAGCGGAGGCACTTGCACTTGTTGAAACTGACTGACTCAAGCTTACTGATGCTAAAGCACTTGCACTTACTGAGACAGACTGGCTTGCGCTCAATGACGTTGAAGCTGATTCACTTGTTGAAACTGATTGACTCAGGCTCATTGACGCTGAAGCAGATTCGCTTGTTGAGACTGACTGGCTGGTGCTCATTGACGTTGAAGCTGATTCACTTGTTGAAACTGACTGGCTGGTGCTCAATGATGCTGAAGCAGACTCACTTGCTGAAACTGACTGGCTTGCGCTCAATGACGCTGAAGCAGACTCGCTTGCTGAGACAGACTGGCTGGTGCTCATTGACGTTGAAGCTGATTCACTTGCTGAGACAGACTGGCTCAAGCTCAATGACGCTGAAGCTGATTCACTTGTTGAAACTGACTGGCTCAAGCTTAACGAAGCTGAAGCACTATTACTCAATGAGACTGACTGACTCAAGCTCAATGACGCTGAAGCACTTGCACTTACTGAGACAGACTGGCTACCGCTCAATGAAGTTGAAGCACTCTTACTTAGTGAAACCGATTGACTCAAGCTCAACGAAGCTGAAGCGCTTGTGCTTGTTGAAACTGATTGGCTCAAGCTTACTGATGCTGAAGCACTTGCGCTTGTTGAGACAGACTGGCTGGTGCTCAATGAGGTTGAAGCACTGGCACTTGCTGAAACGGATTGACTTAAGCTCAATGAAGTTGAAGCTGATTCACTTGTTGAAACTGACTGGCTCAGGCTTACTGATGCTGAAGCACTGGCACTTGTTGAAACGGGTTGGCTCAAGCTCAATGACGCTGAGGCACTTGTGCTTACTGATACAGACTGGCTTGCGCTCATTGAGCTTGAAGCTGATTCACTTGTTGAAACTGATTGACTCAAGCTTACTGATGCTGAATTGCTTGCACTTGTTGATACAGACTGATTCAAGCTCAACGAAGCTGAAACACTTGCGCTTGTTGAGACAGACTGGCTTGCGCTCAATGAAGCTGAGGCACTTGCACTTGCTGAGACAGATTGACTCAAACTCAATGACGCTGAAGCTGACTCGCTTGTTGAAACGGATTGGCTCAGGCTTACTGATGCTGAAGCACTTGCACTTACTGAGACTGACTGGCTCAAGCTCAACGAAGCTGAAGTACTTACACTTGCTGAAACTGACTGACTCAAGCTTACTGATGCTGAAGTGCTTGTGCTTGCTGATACAGACTGGCTCAGACTTACTGATGCTGAAGCACTTGCACTTGTTGAAACGGATTGACTCAAGCTTACTGATGCTGAAGCACTTGCGCTTGTTGAGACAGATTGGCTGCCACTCAACGAAGCTGAGGCTGACTGGCTCAAGCTCATTGACGCTGAAGCAGACTCGCTTGCTGAGACTGACTGGCTGGTGCTCAGTGACGCTGAAGCACTGGCACTTACTGAGACTGACTGGCTGGTGCTCAACGAAGCTGAAGCACTTGTACTTACTGAGACTGACTGGCTCAAGCTCATTGACGCTGAAGCACTGGCACTTGTTGAGACTGACTGGCTTGCGCTCAATGACGTTGAAGCTGATTCACTTGTTGAAACTGACTGACTCAAGCTCATTGACGCTGAAGCACTTGCACTTGCTGAGACTGACTGGCTCAAGCTCAGTGACGCTGAAGCACTGGCACTTACTGAGACTGACTGGCTGGTGCTCAATGAAGTTGAAGCTGATTCACTTGTTGAAACTGACTGGCTCAGGCTCAATGATGCTGAGGCACTTGCACTTGCTGATACAGACTGGCTAGTGCTCAATGAAGTTGAAGCAGATTCGCTTGTTGAAACTGACTGGCTCAGGCTCAATGATGCTGAAGCATACTCGCTTGTTGAAACTGACTGGCTCAAGCTCAATGACGCTGAAGCACTTGCGCTTGTTGAGACAGATTGGCTGCCACTCAACGAAGCTGAGGCTGATTCACTTGCTGAAACTGATTGGCTCAGGCTCAATGATGCTGAAGCATACTCGCTTGTTGAAACTGACTGGCTCAGGCTTACTGACGCTGAAGCACTTGCACTTACTGAGACTGACTGACTCAAGCTCAATGAGGCTGAAGCAGACTCGCTTGTCGAAACTGACTGGCTCAGGCTTTCTGATGCTGAAGCACTTGCACTTGCTGAGACTGACTGGCTCAAGCTCAATGACGCTGAAGCACTCGTACTTGTTGAAACTGATTGGCTACCACTCAATGAAGTTGAAGCACTATTACTTAGTGAGATGGATTGGCTCAAGCTCAACGAAGCTGAGGCACTTGCACTTGTTGAAACGGATTGACTCAAGCTTACTGATGCTGAAGCACTTGCACTTACTGAGACTGACTGGCTGGTGCTCAATGACGTTGAAGCTGATTCACTTACTGAGACAGATTGGCTCAAGCTCATTGACGCTGAAGCACTTGCACTTACTGAGACTGACTGACTCAAGCTCAATGACGCTGAAGCAGACTCGCTTGTCGAAACTGACTGGCTCAGGCTTTCTGATGCTGAAGCACTTGCACTTGCTGAGACTGACTGGCTCAAGCTCAATGACGCTGAAGCACTCGTACTTGTTGAAACTGATTGGCTCAGGCTCAATGATGCTGAAGTGCTTGTGCTTGCTGAAACTGACTGGCTGGTGCTCAATGAGCTTGAAACAGATTCACTTGCTGAAACTGACTGGCTCAAGCTCAATGAGGTTGAAGCAGATTCACTTGTTGAGACTGACTGGCTTGCGCTCAATGACGCTGAAGCAGATTCACTTGTTGAGACTGACTGGCTTGCGCTTAATGAGGCTGAAGCACTTGCACTTACTGAGACTGACTGGCTGGTGCTCAATGAGCTTGAAACAGATTCACTTGTTGAAACTGACTGGCTCAAGCTCAATGACGCTGAAGCACTTGCACTTGTTGAAACTGATTGACTCAAGCTTACTGATGCTGAAGCAGACTCGCTTGCTGAAACAGACTGGCTTGCGCTCATTGAGGTTGAAGCTGATTCACTTGTTGAAACTGACTCGCTCAGGCTTACTGATGCTGAAGTGCTTGTGCTTGCTGAGACAGACTGGCTGGTGCTCAATGAGGTTGAAGCTGACTCGCTTGTTGAAACTGACTGGCTTAGGCTTACTGATGCTGAAGTGCTTGCACTTACTGAGACAGACTGACTCAAGCTCAATGATGCTGAGGCACTTGTGCTTACTGAGACAGACTGACTTGCGCTCATTGAGGTTGAGGCACTTGCACTTGCTGAGACTGACTGGCTCAAGCTCATTGACGCTGAGGCACTTGTGCTTACTGAGACTGACTGGCTTGCGCTCATTGAGGTTGAGGCACTTGCACTTGCTGAGACTG
Source organism: Streptococcus cristatus ATCC 51100 (assembly GCF_011612585.1). Lineage (NCBI taxonomy): Bacteria > Bacillati > Bacillota > Bacilli > Lactobacillales > Streptococcaceae > Streptococcus > Streptococcus cristatus. The sequence continues at coordinate 1,648,064 of NZ_CP050133.1, forward strand.
ACTGGCTCAAGCTCATTGACGCTGAGGCACTTGTGCTTACTGAGACAGACTGGCTTGCGCTCATTGAGGTTGAAGCTGATTCACTTGTTGATACAGACTGGCTCAAGCTTACTGACGCTGAAGCTGATTCACTTGCTGATACAGACTGACTCGTGCTCAACGATGCTGAGGCACTGGCACTTACTGAGACTGACTGGCTGGTGCTCAATGAAGTTGAAGCTGATTCACTTGCTGAAACTGATTGACTCAAGCTCAACGATGCTGAGGCACTCGCGCTTGCTGAAACAGACTGGCTCAAGCTTACTGACGCTGAAGCACTTGCACTTGCTGAGACTGACTGGCTCAAGCTCAATGAGGCTGAGGCGCTTGTGCTTGTTGAAACTGACTGGCTCAGGCTTACTGACGCTGAAGCACTGGCACTTGCTGAAACGGATTGGCTCAAGCTCAATGAGGCTGAGGCACTTGCACTTGCTGAGACAGACTGGCTGGTGCTCAATGAGCTTGAAGCTGATTCACTTGTTGAAACTGACTGGCTACCACTCAATGAAGTTGAAGCTGACTCGCTTGTTGAAACTGACTGGCTCAAGCTTACTGATGCTGAAGTGCTTGTGCTTGCTGAGACAGACTGGCTTGCGCTCAATGAAGCTGAGGCACTTGCACTTGCTGAGACAGACTGGCTCAAGCTCAATGACGCTGAAGCAGACTCGCTTGTTGAAACGGACTGGCTTGCGCTCAATGACGCTGAAGCTGATTCGCTTGCTGAAACTGATTGGCTCAGGCTCAATGATGCTGAAGCTGACTCGCTTGTTGAAACTGATTGACTCAAGCTTACTGATGCTGAAGCACTTGCACTTACTGAGACAGACTGGCTGGTGCTCAATGAGGTCGAGGCACTTGCACTTGCTGAAACTGACTGGCTCAGGCTTACTGATGCTGAAGCACTGGCACTTGCTGAGACAGACTGGCTCAAGCTCAACGAAGCTGAGGCACTTGTGCTTACTGAGACAGACTGGCTCAAGCTCAACGAAGCTGAGGCACTTGTGCTTACTGAGACAGACTGGCTTGCGCTCAATGACGCTGAAGCACTGGCACTTGCTGAGACAGACTGGCTGGTGCTCAATGACGTTGAAGCTGATTCACTTGCTGAAACTGACTGGCTTGCGTTCAATGAAGCTGAGGCACTTGCACTTGCTGAAACTGATTGGCTCAAGCTCAATGACGCTGAAGCACTGGCACTTACTGAGACAGACTGGCTGGTTCTCAATGAAGTTGAAGCAGATTCACTTGTTGAAACTGACTGGCTCAAGCTCAATGACGCTGAAGCACTTGCACTTGTTGAAACAGATTGACTCAAGTTTACTGATGCTGAAGCACTTGCACTTGTTGAGACTGACTGACTCAAGCTCAATGAGGCTGAAGCAGACTCGCTTGTTGAAACTGACTGGCTCAGACTTACTGATGCTGAAGTACTTGCGCTTGCTGAGACAGACTGGCTCAGACTTACTGATGCTGAAGCGCTCTTACTTAATGAAACGGATTGACTCAAGCTCAACGAAGCTGAAGCACTTGCACTTGTTGAAACTGATTGACTCAAGCTCAACGAAGCTGAAGCACTTGCACTTGTTGAAACTGATTGACTCAAGCTCAACGAAGCTGAAGCACTATTGCTCAATGAGGCAGATTGACTACCACTCAACGAAGCTGAGGCACTTGCACTTGTTGAAACTGATTGGCTCAAGCTCAATGATGCTGAGACACTCTTGCTTAGTGAGACTGACTGGCTACCACTCAATGAAGCGGAGGCGCTCTTACTTAATGAAACTGACTGACTCAAGCTCAATGATGCTGAGGCACTATTACTCAATGAAATTGACTGGCTCAAGCTCAACGAAGCCGAGGCACTATTACTTAGTGAGACTGACTGACTCAAGCTCAACGAAGCTGAAGCAGACTCACTTACTGAGACAGACTGGCTCAGGCTTACTGATGCTGAAGCACTTTTGCTCAATGAGACTGACTGGCTACCGCTAACCGATCCAGAAATACTATTGCTCGCTGAAACCGAACGACTGACGCTCATCGATACCGATTGGCTATTGCGCAAGGAAGTAGACAAGCTCTGGCTAGCAGAAACTGAACGGCTGGCGCTCAATGAAGCAGCGCTCTGACTCGCTGAGACAGACTGACTACCGCTTACTGAGGCCGAAACACTATTTCTCGCTGAAACCGAGCGGCTGGCGCTCATCGATGCCGATTGGCTATTGCGCAAGGAAGTAGACAAGCTCTGGCTAGCAGAAACTGAACGGCTGGCGCTCGTTGAAGCCGACGCACTCGCTGATGTACTAGCACTTACTGAGGCACTGGTTGAGGCAGACGCACTTGCTGACATTCTTGCAGAAACGGATGCTCTCGTTGAGGCAGATGCGCTCGCTGAAGTGCTGGCGCTTACCGATGCACTCGCTGATGCACTGGTTGACTGTCTTTGACTTAGACTAGTTGAAGCACTGCTACTCTTATACTCACTATCAGAAAGTTTTACAGTGAACGTATCCGTAGTCTTATCTTTATAGATAATGGTAACTGTTCCATTGTTACTAATAGTAAAGGAATCAATACGTTTTTCCTGCTTATTGTTTAGTTTCTCAACAGCCGCCAATATACGAGTTTTTTCTTGAGGTTTTAATTGAGAAACACTCTCTACCTGGAAGGTTTCAGTCGGTGCTACCCCTTCCATAATATCTGTCAGCCTACCTTGCACAATACGGACATTGCCCGGTGAATCATTTCCTGCACTATTACTATTACCAGCCTTATCCGTTGCTACTGCATTGCGTTGCCAACTATTTCTACCATTTTTATCATACTCTAGATTATCATTCAAATGAGCTCTTACAGTAATACGGGCTGGACTAGCAGTAGTCGCTGTGATATTCCCCGTTAAATGCTCTACAGTCCCCGTCCCATATTTATTATCTTCAAAGAAATTATTTTTAATTGGCGAACCATTTGCATCTGCATTTGAAACGATCTTAAATTCTGATAATTGCCCGCTATTATCTGTAGCAGTGAAATTAATTTGAATATCATCTCCTGCGTACACAATATAGTTGCCGTTTACAGGTGTTAGAGTTTGACCGTTACGAGTCACCGTCGCACTTGGAACTGGAACAGCATCCACATTAGCTGGGATAACAGTTGTAGTATTATCACGGTAGGTAATGGTAATATTCCCATTTTCAGCTACCGAAATCGTTCCGGTTACACCATCTTTCGTAAAATCACTACCAGATAAAAGCGACTGGTTTTTTTCTTTAAATTTTTCAAGTACTTGATCGCGTTCACTTACAGTCAAAGAAGAGGGATTCTTAACAATAACAGTATCCCCACTAACTGGGTTGTGGCGTTCGTTGAAGCCTTTGATATGGAAATTCGTACGTGCTGTAGCAGTCAAGCCATGAATATCTGTTACTGTGTACTCCAGAACATAGGTACCAGGCTTATAGGGTTTCCAAGTCCCGTTTTCACGACCCACCGTCCCTATTATGTTAATAGTGTATGTTCTTTGACCACCTGTTTTATTCCCCCTTTGATCATAGATATATAGATCTCCAAATTCCCCTTTCTTGTTAGTTGGATAGTTCGGTGCTTTTAAACCTGTAATAATAGCATTGGATGGGGAGGCCGTGATTTTAGCCATCCCTTGATCATCATTCAGTCTTATCTGAAAATTATTGATTGCTTCATCATTATAAATTGTGATAGTAGATGGCATAGAAATCGTAGGCGGATTAGAGGCTGCACGTGAGTGTGCCCCTCTAGCAATTTCTGTCCCATTTCGTGGATCACGCACACCAGAATTAGCCGCCAACACAGCATTGACAATCGAATTACGCGCTGAAGTAGCTTTTTGCAATACTGTTGTTAAATCACTAGTTGGATCAGTCAGGGCTTTTTCAATTTCTGTTACTGCAGCATTGGCCTTAGCAAGAGCTGAATCCGTATTTGGTAAATCAACCGCTTTTGCTAGATAGTCACCTATTTCAGCTGAAAGATTGGTCAACTTCCTACGGTTTTCTTCTTGTTGTTTAGCAGTGACTTCTGAAGATGCTAATGCAACCGCAGCAGCTTCAATTAAGCTAGTTGTGACAGAAGTTGATTGAACTCCACTAACACTATTCTTACCAGTAATTTCAGTTATTTTTAATTCAGCTGAGTCAATTTCAAGGTTCTTTGCTTCTTTTGAAGTAGAAGGTTGCTGGTCAATTGCTGTCGTCGATCCACTCTGTTCAATAGACAAACTTGACACTACAGAAACATTCGATCCACTTGTTGATTGACTGACATTAACCCTAATATTTTTATTGACAGCTCTGAATCCTGAGTAGCCCGCACTACGGAAGCCTGACCGACCAGACTCTTTTGGTGAAGTTGCTACAGTCTTATCTACCGTTTGACTCTTCTCAGCTTGCTTAAGCTCATCCTTGCCTTGGGCTTGGTTCTTATCAGCTACCACACCAGCGGCTAAGTTGTTGCTGGTTGCTAGGGCTTGGCTATTGCTCAAAGTAGCACTAGCTACACTTTGTCCGGCAGCAGATGAGACAAAGCTATCAGCAACATTGACTCTGATATCCAGTGAAACAGAATTAGAAGCTGAGACAGAAGCATCAGCTACTGATGCGCTAGTTAGCACTTTATCCTGTTCTAGAGAAGTTGTAGTGTTAGCACTTTCTAGCTTAGCTGGCGCTTTGCTTTCTGATACCTTTGTAGCAGGCTCAGTACTCGCTGATTTGCCAGTCAAGACCGAACTGCTAGCAGATACAGACTGGCTGACAGAAACTGAACTACTAGCCGAAACTGATTGGCTGAGCGATTGACTAACAGACTGGCTAGTCGAGATGCTAAGAGAGACTGACTCACTTGTAGAGACAGAAGCGCTGGCTGACTGAGCAACTGAAACAGAGGCCAACTCAGAAGCTTGTTCTGCTTTTGCTTTTCGCATTTCTGCTTGCGCTTGTGCAATAATCGAATTAGTACTTGCTTCTGTCGCTTCCTCATTGTCCTTGACTTCAGCTGAGATAACTGCTTTATCAGTATATTCAGATGTTTCATCTGCATATACAGACTGCTCCTGAGTCACCATTAGCCCCGCTGCCCCAGCGGCTAATATCCCTCCCAGACCTGCAAGAGTATTGAGGCTCAGATGGTCGTGATCAAGCTCTTCTGTATCTGACAAGCTGCTTGAGACAACTTCTCCCATTCCACCAATACGAAAAAGATCGAGTTGAGAATTTGAAGCTTTTACCCAATTTTTCCCAGACTTATAGAGCTTATATCGCTTCTTTTCGTCAATAATCTCGAAATCTTTGTTATATTTCTTACTTCGAAACATCCTTTTCCTTTCCTTTTCCAACATGCCAGTTTTTGTTAATCTCATGACCATTAGCAAAGAAGCTGGCTTATTGCATACCATAGTTTATAAGCAAAAATACACACTTTTTTACATTTTTATTCTAGGTGTCCTAATGCTCCAGATAGTATTTTAACAAAAATAAGACAAGAATTCAATCTATTGAAATCTTTATTTATTGACAATAAGCTTGATAAATCAAGCTATTTTGAGATATCCATATTAACCTAGAGATTTAAATTATAGGTTATTATAGGGATTAACAATAAGTAACTATTTATACAAAAAAAGCTAGACGGCTGACCCGAGATACTTGGCTCAGATCCGTCTAACTTTTTCTTTATCATATTTTGAATGGATTAGTGAGAAAGATGATTAATAATCCAAATCTTCTGCATACCCAGCTCCATTTCCTACAAAGTAGCCTGTTTTACAGTTCATACTAAATAGGTATGTACCGTCTGGTTTATAGAGATTGTAGTAGCCATTTCCCTTGACAATGTTAACTTTTTCAAGGATAAACTGGTCTCCTGTGATGTAGCCGCGCTCGCGAGACACCTTGAGGATCGTTTCCAAGACACCTGGATTAAAAGTCCAAGCAGGATTGTTCACATCATCAATCGCTGCTTGATTGTAAGGCACACGGCTAAGGTGGCGCTGGAGGTTAACTCCTGCACTTGGCAATCCGATACCAGTTTCTGCATTTCTAATGCCACTAGGATCACTAGGCGCTGGATTTACAGCTGGCGGCGTTGATGGTGCGACTGGTGCTGTAGAAGGCGCTGACGGTTCCACTGTTGGACTAGGCGCCGGTGCTGGTAGCTGCTGACTGCGTCCTTGAGCAATAGCCGCCTTCAAGACCTCGTCCAACTTGCTATTACCTGTCGATACATCTGGAAGATTAGCGTTTCCTTTCACTTGGGCATCCGTCTTCAATAGACCATCAACGATAACACCTGTGTTGAATTGTGAATTGACACTTTGGATAGCAGAAATTTGCTTGACAAGGTCATCATATTTCTTCTTAGCAGCCGTATATTCTGAGCTGCCAGTTAAGACATCTAACTTAGTTTTCAGCTTATCCAAATCGCCAAACTTGTCATTTTTGATGGCTGTCTGACTACTATCCGTAAAGAAGCTAGCATAAAGGTCTTCAAATTCTTTAGCAGCCTCTTTCTTAGCTTCGCTAGAGCTTGTAGATTTCTTTTTGCTAGAAGAAACTGTCGAACTGGAACCAGTTGTCGACTTGTGGCTCCCCCACCCTTGATGAAAATACCAAGTCGTTCCAGCGGCAAGCGCTACAAGACCTAAGGCCGAGTATAGGAAGCCTTTCTTCTTGTAGAAAGGTTTTGTCTCAGGCTCGTCCTCATCTTCAAACACTGTCGGAACTGGATTTGATACCGGCTTTGTTGCCGGGATGATTGGTGCTTCAGCTGCAACTGTTAGCGCTGGTTGTGCGGCCTTTGTAGCCTCTACATTTGCCGAGTTTGCAGCTTCTGCTTTCACTGGCTGCGCCGAAGGTGATACCACATTGGCAGTATTTTCCTTCGCCTGAGACTGACTCTTAAGCTGTTTGATAGTCTCTTGTATCAAAGCTTCTTTTTGTTGTGCCAGCTCTTCCATGATTCTCAGCTTTTGGGTTTCAAATTTTCCAGCCTCGATTTCATCTCGGTGTTGCTTGATGTACTTATCAAGGATATTGTCTCCTTCAGTCACACCAGCTTCGACTTCCTCGTTTTTCCGAGCAGCCTGACCAACTGTCATCTCTTTCGCATCTTCTAAGTCGAGAACGGTTTCTTTTGATTCTTGCTCTGTTGGCATCTTTTCTTCTTTGCTCACAGCATTTCCTTTCTAATCTAGTTGTCTTTTGACCCTTTGGCCAAAATATTGATATAAATCAACTTTTAAAGTACCATTGTAAAGTTTTCGCTTTTTATCCGCCTGACTGCCATATTTGGCTTCAAAGGCCTCATCACTGGTCAAGATAAATTTACTCCATGTCTTCAAGGGAGCAAAGGTTTCTCCCATTTCTTGATAAAGCTTGGTTACTGCATCATCGTCTAACAAACGCTCACCATAAGGCGGATTGGAAATAATGACGCCATTGATCTTGTCCGTATGAAGGTCTTGCAGACGCATTTGCTTAAAGTGAATCTGGTCAGCAACACCCGCTTCTTCTGCATTTTTCTTAGCAATCTCTACCAGACGAGCATCCAAATCGGAACCTGAAATATCCAGCTGAATATCTTGGTCAATCTGAGCTAGGGCTTCTGCCCGAAGTCGACGTACCAAGTCCTTGTCTACCCAATTCCAGTCTTCAAAAGCAAAGGAACGGTGTAAACCTGGGGCCATCTTCATTCCAATCATGGCCGCTTCGATACAGAAGGTTCCTGATCCGCAAGTCGGGTCAATCAAGGGTTTATCTGGGTACCAGTTTGACAAAAGTAAAATCGCAGCTGCCATATTTTCCTTGATTGGTGCTCCGCCTTTTTCTGTCCGATAGCCACGTTTGAACAAGCTAGAGCCACTGGTATCAATCATGACTGTCACCAAATCTTTCAAAATGGAAACTTCAATCTTAAACTCTGCTCCATTTTCCTGCAAGGGGACACCTTCTGGACGAGCATAATGCTTTTGCAGTTTTTTTACAACTGCTTTTTTTGAAATAGCTTGAACACTAGGCTCATTATGCAGTTTTGACTTGACGCATTTGGCTTTAGAAATGGGAAATTTGGCACCTAAGGGTAGATAATTTTCCCAATCCAAGGCAAAGACACCTTGAAAAAGCTCTTCAAATGTTTTAGCTGGAAATGTTCCCACAACAATCTTAATCCGATCTGCTGAGCGCAGCCAGAGATTGGTTTGAATGATGGTAGCCATGTCGCCACTAAAGCGAACACGGCCATTTTCAACCTGACAGTCTATACCCAAATCCCGAATCTCACGGCCGACCACAGCTTCCAGACCTGCTGCTGCAGTAGCAATTAAATTAAATTTTTCTTTCATTCTTTCTTACTCTATCACTATCCGCTGAGCCACACCGTTAAAAACTGGCATCAGCTAGAAATCAGAATGTTCTTGCTTGGCTCCTCTTTTTGAGAAAAACCTTGCTTTCCTACTTTGTCCCTTACAGCAATCTTCTGTCTAAGGGGCTCTATATCTTAATCAAAAAGCTAGCATACGCTAGCTAACCTATGTGCAATTTTCTATAAGCCATGTTTTGTTCCAGAAATGACTAGGTACCATCTCCTTCGATAATCATCTGTCTACTGTTTCCAGTCAGAATGCTATGTTCGTTTCCACGCATTCCGTGCCCCGACCAAAGTTTGGGTTGCTAGCTTGAGGGGTTTACCGCGTTCCACTTCTTCTGTTTCCAGAAGAACTACGTCACTGTGGCACTTTCAGACCTATTCAGGCCTATCTAAAAGACTTAGCCTTTTCAGTCGCCGTAACGGATTACTCCGTCCCTAGGCTTATTGTTTCGCCTAGCACAAACACTACCAGCATCACAGCCGGTGCTAGCATGGACTTTCCTCATGAAAATATTAAATCTTCACGCGATTATCCAAAAATTGCACTCTGCAACATTATTGCTCTTCGCTGTCCAGAATTTGTTTGCCAAAAACTTCCTTTTCCAAACGGCTTAAGCGTTTCAAAATATCGAAGTTAGTCGCTGTTCCCATCTGTGGCATCTCAATTGTTGGTTGAGCTGGCTGACTATGCGTCGAAGGAGTAGCAGTTTCTTGATTATATACTTGTTCCTTAAGAAGGGCAATCTCCTCACGTAACTCCTTTACCAAAGCGGCATAAGTTTCATAATCCTTGATTACATCATCTAAAAATTCATCCACTTCAGCCTTGCTATATCCTCGCACTTCACGCTTAAAGTCTTGATCAAAAATATCTTTTGCTGTATAAATAATACTCGCCATGCTCTCACTCCAATCTAGTTTATCATATCCAATTATATACGAAATCACCTATAAAAAGCAAGATTTATACCCTACTTTTCCGAAAAAATTTCTGCAACCTCATTCAAATCATCAAATGTTAATTTTTTGATAAAATACTGTTCTTGATTCTTCATCTCCCTGTAAAGATACTTAAGATTGGTTTCATTTTCCTCATCGTAAAACAGGTAAGCTCCATCCGTATTCTGAAGCAAAAATTGGTTGTACTCACGAAACTGACTCGGATTTTGGTAGCTAGGATAAGCATATTTGACAAAATCTACTTGTTTAAAATCTGCTAGTTTAGCCTGATTTCCTTTGTTCCAATTTTTTCCCTGATCCTCAAAAAGAAAAATTGTCGCAATCTTGAAATTATAATCTTCTCTCAATTCCTGAGCAACTTCCAAAACCCAAGTTTCAAAACCTAGATTTCCCGTAAAGATGAGCCACTCCAATCCTTCATCCAGCAGGCGCCGCAAATCCCGTCTGACCGCCTCTTTGATGATCTTGATCCGCATGTCTTTTTCATTCATAATGCCAAGTTCAAAAGCCTTGTAACCTACAATTAATAGACTTGTCATTTATTCTCCCTCAAAAAATATTTTTATGATATAATAGAGTGATGTTATTGTACCAATAAGGAGTTTTATGGTCAACTACCCTCACAAGCTAAAGATAAAAAGTAAACTAGCCCATCCAGGTTCAAAGACGACTGTTAACTTTGCCAATCGTGGGATGTCTTTTGAGAAGATGATCAACGAATCCAACAACTACTATTTGAGTAGGGGGCTCGCTGTCATTCATAAGAAGCCGACACCCATTCAGATTGTCAAAGTGGATTATCCTCAACGCAGTCGTGCAAAGATTGTGGAGGCCTACTTCCGACAGGCATCCACGACTGATTATTCTGGTGTCTTTAAGGGACATTATATTGATTTTGAAGCCAAGGAAACACGGCAAAAAACAGCCATGCCTCTGAAGAATTTCCATCTACACCAGATTGAACATATGGAGGCTGTCCTTCAGCAAAAAGGAATCTGCTTTGTCTTACTGCACTTCTCTAGCTTGCGGGAGACTTATCTACTTCCGGCATCTTATTTGATTACATTTTATAAGATGGATAAAGGCGGAAAATCCCTCCCTTTATCTTACATTCAAGAACATGGATTTTTAATCGAAACAAAGCAATTTCCAAGCATCCCTTACCTTGAAATTATCGAACAAAAACTACTAGGTGGTATCACAAATGAATAAACAAACCCTTTTGCAGGCCTTAAAATATCTTGCAAGTGTCCTCTTATCTCTCTTTATCATTGGAGTTGTGAGTGGCGTTCTTGTCTTCACATACTATGTCGCCAAGTCTCCTACCCTTTCTGAGAAGGATCTTGTCGCAACAACTTCAAGTAAGATTTACGATAGCGATAACAATCTGATTGCGGACCTCGGTTCTGAAAAGCGGGTCAATGCGTCAACAGACCAGATCCCTACACAGCTAGTAGATGCTATCGTTGCGATTGAGGACCACCGCTTCTTTAATCACCGTGGGGTTGATTTCATTCGGATAGGAGGAGCCTTCCTAAGCAACCTGAAAGGAGGCGGACGTCAAGGGGGATCTACCTTAACCCAGCAGTTGATTAAGTTGACTTATTTCTCCACTTCCTCAGCGGATGCTACCCTTTCTCGGAAAATCCAAGAAGCATGGCTGGCAACTCAACTTGAGCGAAAGGCTACCAAGCAAGAAATCCTGACATACTATGTCAATAAAGTCTATATGTCCAATGGAAATTACGGGATGCAAACAGCTTCTCAAAGTTACTATGGCAAAGATTTGAAAGATTTGACCCTTCCTCAAATTGCCCTGCTTGCAGGAATGCCTCAGGCTCCTAACCAATATGACCCTTACACAAACCCAGAAGCTGCCACTCAGCGTCGTAATCTCGTATTATCTGAAATGTATGAACTCAAGTACATCTCACCAGAACAATACGAACAAGCTATCAATACACCAGTGACCGACGGCTTACAGAGCTTGAAAAATTCAGCTAGCTATCCTGCCTATATGGATAACTACTTAAAAGAAGTTATTGAGCAAGTCGAAGAAGAAACTGGCTACAATGTCCTTACGACTGGTATGGAAGTTTATACCAACGTTAATACCGAAGCCCAGAAAAAATTGTGGGATATTTACAACACAGAAGAATATGTTGCTTATCCAGATGATGAACTGCAAGTGGCATCAACCGTTATGGATGTTACCAACGGGAAAGTCATTGCCCAACTGGGTGCTCGCCATCAGTCTTCCAACGTTTCTTTTGGTACCAACCAAGCAGTCGAAACAAATCGCGACTGGGGCTCTACCATGAAACCAATCACTGATTATGCCCCAGCCTTGGAATACAATGTTTTCACTTCCACTGCTGCCTCAATCCAAGATGCTCCTTACTATTTCCCTGGAACCTCTACTCCTGTCTATAACTGGGATAAACGCTATTATGGCTGGATTACTATCCAATACGCCATCCAAGAATCCCGTAACGTACCAGCCGTCAAATCGCTGGAAGCAGTCGGATTAGATAATTCATTGAAGTTCCTCAATGGCCTTGGTATTAACTATCCTGAGATGCATTATTCTAATGCGATTTCAAGTAATACAAGCGAATCTGGTAACCAATACGGAGCAAGCAGCGAAAAAATGGCTGCCGCTTACGCTGCCTTTGCTAATGGCGGTACATATTACAAACCACAATATGTAAACCGGGTTGTCTTTAGTGACGGTACAGAAAAAGTCTTTTCAAATGGCGGATCAAAAGCCATGAAAGAAACGACAGCCTACATGATGACAGACATGATGAAGACCGTTCTTCAGTCTGGAACTGGTACTAATGCTGCAATTCCAGGGGTCTATCAAGCAGGTAAAACTGGTACTTCTAACTATGCAGATGATGAACTAGAGAAGTTGACAAAACCTTATTATAGTTCTAGCATTGTCACACCAGACGAGCTATTTGTTGGCTACACTCCACAATACTCTATGGCTGTTTGGACCGGTTACTCAAACCGCCTCACTCCTGTTTTAGACGATGGAGTTAAGGTGGCAACGGATGTTTACCGCTCTATGATGCTCTATCTGACAGGCTATAGCAATGAAGACTGGACACCACCAAGCGGACTTTTCCGTAGCGGATCCTATCTCTATCTCAATGGTACTTCTACTTACAGCCGCGCTTATACCCAATCATCTTCAAGCTCTACTTCTGAGTCAAGCTCAGAATCTTCAAGTCAAAGTACGAGTGAATCTAGCGAAGAACATAGTAGTACCAACTCTAGTTCCCAAACAAGTTCTGCTGGAACAACCAGCAGCTCAACTAGTTCTAACCAAGGAGCTGAACATCGTTAAACATAAAAAAGATTGGATTTTAGAAATCCAATCTTTTTTATGTTTAAATAAATCAATAGCTTTCTGCAATTGCTCATCCTATCAAATCATTTCGCCATTAGCAAGAGCTCCCATTGGATCCCACGGTGCTAGGACAATTGGCTCAGCATTGTAGGCTGCCAACTCTTCTGGAGTCAAGAATTCTTTTCTGACTACGATTTGGTAAGTGTACTCATCCATCCAAGCGTCGCTAGCGACAAAATAGCCCTTATCTCCAACCTTTTCACCCCAAGAATTTTCTACCTTCCATTTTTTAGCTTGGCCATTTTCATCCAAGTCTACTCCAGCCAATACCATAGCATGGGTCATAAGACTCTCGCTGTAATCAAGACGACCTGCCTTATCTTGGGTCAACTGGATATCCATACTAGAGGTTAAATCATGCATACCTGCTTCCATGATTCCTGCCTTGCGATTGCTGGACTGACCCACATCAGAGCCAAACCAAACAGTCTCGCCAGCCTGCATCTGAGCGATAGCTAATTCCTTAAGACGTTTCATTTCTACATTCAAATAGCGAACAGGTTTACTACCGACTACATTGCCCAACATCTCGACTGTGTAAGACTTGCCGTAAGGTTTATCCGCTGTTGGCGCATTGATAATTGACACATAGTCATCCAGCTTGAAGTCGACATATTTTTGGTAAAAGGCCTGCGGAGTCAAATCAGCTTCCCTATGGTAATTACCGTCCTTGTCCCGATAAGCAAAGTCAAACTTCCGAGGTGGCAAGCCCAACGACATCGCTAAGAAGTTGAAAATTTCCTGTAGCAAAGCTTCTTTCTTAGCTTGTAGACTAGCTTCATCCGCACCATTCAGGGCCAATTCACGCAAGATTTGCGCATCCTGACGCAAGAGTTTATTGAGCAACCGATTGAGCTCACGGCTATTGCTGGAAGAAATTGACTCTGGATAGACTGACTTAGGCACGACGCCGTATTTCTCAAAAAGTGCCACGACCATATCCCACTGACCGCCATCCTGCTGAGGCGTATCTAGGAGAAACTTGACCTTGCGACTAGTCAATTCTTGGTCAGCCGTTGCCAAAACCTGCTCCAAAAACCAGTTAGATTTTTCATACTTATCCCAAAAGAAGGTATGAGCCTGAGACAACTCAAAATCCTCCAATTGGAAACCTGCAATCATCTTGTGGCGGAAAGTATTGAGAGCCGCAAACATCCAGCAGCGGCCAGATGCTTTTTGGTCACTGACCTTGTCTTTGGTGAGATCTAGTGAGAAAACAGGGGCATTTTCTACAGCAGCAGTCCGTTTTTCCAAAGAAGTCAATAGACCATTGTGGCTAATAGCATTTTCCATTGCCGCATACTTGGGGTTAGCCTCATAAGCAGCGTATAACTTATCTGTAAAATCTTGTTTTAATGAATTCATAGAATCCTCCTTGTCATTATACATCTATTATAGAACTTTAAAAAAAGAGCGCAAGTAAAAAAGTTAGGCAAGCCTAACTTTCAGATTGAAGACAAACATTCCAAATGGTGTTTGTCTTTTTCTGTTTGTCAGGCTAATATTTCATCTTTTGATAGAATAATGGTCATTTGAACAAAATAAAAAGGCTTGTCCACCCTCATTTTTACTAGTTTTTTAAGATTCAAACACGCCAAAGTAAGCCCAACCTTATCTTCCATTTTGGACTTTCCTTTCTCTCTGGTGTATCTCAAGTTATGATATTCCTTAGCAGTCCCAAAGAGTCGCTCAATTGTTTCCTTGCGCTTCTTATAAAGCTCCTTCATCCCTCTTTTGTGGCGAATCTCTTCACAAAATTCAAGGTCATCTTTCCATACATGTCTTGTGATGACTTTCTGCTGATTCTGGCTCTGGGTACAAACTGATGATAGGGGACAGGCGACACATACTTTTGGATCACTCTTATACTCACGGTAGCCTGCTCGGGTCGTCGTGCGATAGGTTAACACTTGGTTCTCTGGGCAGAGGTAACAGTCATAGAAGGCATCATAAACAAAATCACCGGGCCTTAAGTTCCCTTTTACACCCTTGGGGCGGGTATAGGGAAAGACAGGGATGATGTTTCGCTCTAATAAATAATGAGCAATAGCTGGGGTCTTATAGCCTGAGTCCGCAATAATGTAGCGTGGGGAGAAAGCTTCTATCTTTGAAAAAAGGGCAGGGAAAGCCTGACTATCGTGTACATTTCCTGCTTCAACACTATAAGCTAGTGCCCAACCATGCTTGTCACAAGCTACCTGGGCAGAATAGGCAAATACTTCCTTGTGTTGACCCTTGTGGAACCAGCCACTCTCTGGGTCTGTCCTTGAGATTTTCTTTTCTTTAGCCTCGCTTTCTTTTGCGGGCTTTAAGGACTTTTTTTCATGTTTCCTCCTATCTAAATCAATCTCAACTTCCAATTGCTCACTCATAAATTTAGCTTGTTGGGCAACCATTTTCTTACGATATTTGTGACTGTTAGCTGCCGCTTTGATGTGAGTACCATCCACAAATAGTTCCGAAGGATCAATTAAGCCAGCACATAAAGCTTGATGGAGCACTCGCGAAAATATCTCTGAAATTAATTCTTTATCTTGAAAACGACGACTGTAATTCTTTCCATAGGTGGTAAAATGAGGGACCTTGTCATCCAAGCTTAGTCCAAGAAACCAACGATAAGCTACATTTACTTCAATATCTTTAATGGTTTGGCGCATGGAGCGAATGCCATAAAAACATTGAATCAAAGGGATTTTGACTAACATGACAGGATCGAGA
This sequence comes from Streptococcus cristatus ATCC 51100, assembly GCF_011612585.1. NCBI lineage: Bacteria > Bacillati > Bacillota > Bacilli > Lactobacillales > Streptococcaceae > Streptococcus > Streptococcus cristatus. Next base: position 1,663,599 of record NZ_CP050133.1, read on the forward strand.
CTAGGACGACCATTATCTGGACTATAGGTGTCTTCTACCAAGTCATAGATAAAATCAAAATCAAGCTTTGAATCCACTTGGCGAAGAAAGTGATCCTCTGGGACCAATTCGTCGATCGTATAGAAGCCATATTGGCAGCGATGATAATCAGGTTTTTCTTTGTGAAACATAGAGAATACCTCACAATTCTTCTCACCTCTATTATACGACTTTACAAAAAGAAAAGCCCTTAGAAAAGTGTCTTCTAAGGACTTTGTCTTCAATCTGAAAGTTAGGCAAGCCTAACTTTTTTATTTTAAATCTGATTTTAGGATCCCATAGACGGAAAAATCTTTGACTTGTCCTTTATGAAATACAGCCTGCCGAAAAGTACCTTCGTAGCTCATGCCAGCTTTAGTCATAACACGCCCCGAAGCTGGATTGGCTGTTACAAATCTTGCTGTGACACGATTGAATCCTGCGTCTTGCAAGAGGTAGTTCAAAACAGCTTTCAAAGCTTCTGTCATCAGCCCCTGCCCCCAATAGTCTTTACTTAGAATATAACCGACCTCGCAAGCATTAACCGTGTCATCTCTATCCACCACGCTGATGTCTCCAATGACAGAATCAGGATTTTCTTTTAGGCAGATGGCCCACTTGTAAAAATCCAAGTTTTGATAATTCTCAACCCAGAGAGCAATAGACTGTTGGGTAACATCAGGACTCTCATGAGCATCCCAAGTCACATGCAGCAAATTATCCGGACGAGAAGCCCAATTGTCATACATAGCTTGAGCATCCGATTCCAGAAAAGGTCTTAGCAAAAGACGTTTGGTTTCAATAGACTGTGTACCTACCTTTTTCATAGCTTCCTCGTTTCTTGGCTCAGACTAAAAAGTTTCGAGAGAAATTTTCACTTCCAAAATTCATCAAAAATTGTAATCGGCAAATGCCGTTTGTGTTGGCCTTTATGCCACCAAGACTCTATCGTTTCTTGGGCTTGGGCTGAAACGGACTTGCCTTCGAGATAGTCGTCAATTTCATTATAGGTCACGCCCAGAGCGACTTCATCCGCAATCCCAGGTTTTTCCTCTTCCAGGTCAGCCGTCGGCACCTTTTCATAGAGAGCCGGATCCGCTCCTAAGGCAGCTAAAAGCTGCTTGCCTTGACGCTTATTGAGACGGTAAAGCGGTAAGATATCTGCTCCGCCATCCCCAAACTTGGTGAAAAAGGCCGTGACATTTTCGGCTGCATGATCGGTCCCAATGACAGCCCCACTGTATGAACCAGCCAAAGCATACTGGGCGATCATACGGCTGCGGGCCTTGATATTGCCCTTGTTAAAGTCAGAGACTTTGGCACCTGTTGCCTCTACGGCAGCTGTCATGGCATCAGCGGATTCCTTGATATTGACTGTCAGGCTGACATCAGGCTGGATGAAGGCCAGAGCCTTTTGCGCATCATCTTCATCCGCCTGAACACCGTAAGGCAGGCGGACAGCGATAAAACGATAGCCATCATCGCCTGTCTCAGCCCGCATTTCCTCTACAGCCAGCTGAGCCAAGCGGCCAGCCAAGGTTGAGTCCTGACCACCAGAAATTCCCAGAACATAGCTTTTCAAAAAGGGATGTTTTCTCAGATAGACCTTGAGAAAGTCCACTGATTTGCGGATTTCTTCCTCTGGATCAATGACGGGCTTGACGCCTAGTTGGCGGATGATTTCTTCTTGTAGGCTCATTTTTCTGCTCCTGTCTGGTAGGCTTTCTTGCGCATCTGGTCAATCAAGTCCATTTTGTCCTGCCAAATATCACGCGCCAAATCGACCGGATAATCTTGCGGATTGAGAACCCGTTTGTACTCGTCCCAGAGTTTGTCAAATTCTTGGCGGGCATAGTCCTGAATTTCAGACAGGCTCGGCAAATCGTAGACAAGCTGACCTTCTTTATAAATATCCACCAAGAGCGGCACCGCAGCAAAATTCTTGACTGTTTTATTGATATAAGTATAAGTCGGATGGAACATTTCGAGCTCTTCCTGATGATTGACATCCACACCATCATAAGTGATGTAGTCGCCCTCGGACTTGCCTTTTTCACGGCTGGTAATCCGCCAAACCTGCTTCTTGCCCGGAGTCGAAACCTTTTCAGCATTGTTAGAGAGCTTGATGGTGTTGCGCAAGTGCCCATTCTCATCTTCAATCGCTACAATTTTGTAAACGGCACCCAGCGCTGGCTGATCGTAGGCGGTAATCAGCTTGGTTCCTACGCCCCAGACGTCAATCTTAGCCTTTTGCATTTTCAAGTTGAGAATGGTATTCTCATCCAAGTCATTGGAAGCATAGATTTTAGCATTTGGGAAGCCCGCTTCATCTAACTGCTGGCGAACTTTTTTAGAAATATAGGCCAAGTCTCCAGAGTCGATCCGCACACCTAAGAAATTGATTTTATCCCCAAATTCACGCGCTACACGAATGGCCGTAGGAACCCCGATCCGAAGGGTATCGTAGGTGTCTACCAAGAATACACAGTCCCGATGAGTGCTTGCATAAGCCTTGAAAGCCTCGTAATCATTGCCATAAACCTGCACAAGTGCATGGGCATGCGTTCCCAGAACGGGAATATCAAAGAGCTTGCCTGCCCGAACATTGCTGGTACCGTTGGCTCCACCGATAACAGCTGCCCGCGTACCCCAAATCGCCGCATCCATTTCCTGAGCACGACGAGTACCAAACTCCATCAACGGCTCATCTTCGATCACAGAGCGGATGCGAGCTGCCTTGGTCGCAATCAAGGTTTGGAAATTCACGATATTTAAAATCGCAGTTTCTACCAACTGACATTGTGCCAGCGGCCCTTCGACCTGAACAATCGGTTCATTAGCAAAAACCAAATCTCCTTCTTTAGCAGAACGCACGGTCAGCTGCATCTTGAAATCACGTAAATACTCTAAGAAAGCTCCGTTATAGCCTAAGGACGCTAAATAGTCCAAATCCGTCTGACTGAATGTCAAATCATTCAGATAAGCCACAATCCTCTCTAAGCCCGCAAAAACGGCATAGCCATTATTAAAAGGATTCTTGCGGAAATAGACTTCAAAAACAGCACGCTTATTGTGGATACCCTCGTTGAAATAAACCTGCATCATATTGATTTGATATAAGTCTGTATGTAAAGTCAAACTGTCATCTGGAAACATAATTGAACTCCTTTTATCATAGTTATTATATATTATAACATAAATTGCAAGAAAGCCTTGATTCAATAGCAAAATACCTCCAGAATTTCTTCTGGAGGTACCTTCTTTTATCTTTCACTTGGAATATTAGATTCCATAAGTCTTGTTCACGCGGCGCATCTGTTTAAATTCTTTTTTATAGGTTACTTTAACTGCTACTTTCATTTTTTCCACCTCGTTTCTTTTGATGCTTTTATTATAGGCCTCAAAGCTTAAGGAAGGCTTAGAATTTTCTTGCAGAAAGCTTAAACGTATAAGGCAAAATCTAATCGAATGTTATCTCGCTAGTCCAGATAATCGCGTTTTTCAAGATGCAGGGATACTAGGTGCCAATTGGCATCCTGCCGCCAGCTAGGATTGGCGACGATTTGGCTGGCGACCTTGCGCGCTTCTTCCAAAATGGGATAGTCCTCCACGATGTCCGCCACCTGAAACTCTGGGATACCAGACTGACGGGTCCCAAAAATTTCACCAGAGCCACGCATCTTGAGGTCTTCCTCAGCCAGAACAAAGCCATCTGTTGTCTCGGTCATGATTTTCATACGTTTCTTGCCAGACTCTGTCTTGGGATTGGCAACCAGCACAGCATAAGACTGCTTATTTCCTCGACCCACTCGTCCCCGCAGCTGATGAAGCTGGCTGAGTCCGAAGCGGTCAGCATCCATGATAACCATGATGGTCGCATTCGGAACATTGACGCCGACTTCAATAACTGTAGTTGACACTAGAATATCTGTTTTCCCATCCTTGAAGTCCTGCATAATGGCCTCTTTTTCGTCATTTTTCATACGACCGTGAAGGAGAGCCACCTGAGCCTGATTGGCAAAGTAGGCCTTGAGCTCTTCCTCTAGAGCAATCGCATTTTTTAAATCCAAAGCCTCCGATTCCTCAATCAAGGGAGAAATGAAGTAGACTTGGGCACCCTTGGCCAGCTCTTTTTTCATCCAGTCCAAAACCACTTCCAATTGCTCGTGCTTGACCCAGCGAGTAATGATAGGCTTGCGGCCAGCCGGCATCTGGTCGATGATAGAGACATCCATGTCACCAAAAGCGGTAATGGCCAAAGTACGAGGAATAGGCGTGGCTGTCATCATGAGAACGTCTGGATTATTTCCCTTTTCCCGCAAAATCCGACGCTGGTCCACCCCAAAACGATGTTGCTCATCAATAATGACCAAGCCAAGTCGATGATAGACCACCCCTTCCTGAATCAAGGCATGGGTGCCGACCACCATATCTACTTGCCCCGACTCTATGGCAGCTAAAGTCTCTCTGCGTTCAGCGGCTTTCATACCACCAGTTAGGAGGGCTAAATTCAGTTCAGGAAAGAGCTGAGTCAGGCTATCCAGATGCTGCTCAGCCAAGATTTCTGTCGGAACCATCAAAGCTGACTGATAGCCTGCCGTATAGGCGGCATACATGGCCAAACCGGCCACAACAGTCTTACCACTACCAACATCTCCTTGCAGGAGACGGTTCATATGAGCAGGCGATTGCAAATCACTGAGAATTTCTTCCAGACTCCTCTCCTGAGCTTCCGTCAGAGAAAATGGCAATGCAGCTTTTTTTTGAGCCAGCATTTTTTCCTGCCAAGGAATAGCGAGTCCCTGACTGATATCCTTGTTCTCATGCTTCAGAACCTGCAGCTGCATCTGAAAATAAAAAAGTTCTTCAAACTTGACCCGACGCAGGGCCTGCTTATATTCCGCCAAATCCCTAGGAAAGTGCATGGCACGCACAGCTTGAGTGCGCCCCAAAAGCTGGTAGCGCTCCAGAAGGACAGGAGGAAGATTCTCCTCTAACAACTGATCCAAACCTTGGTCAAAGGCTGCCTTAATCAGTTTGACAAGACTGGCCTGACTAATCCCTTGGGCAACTCGATAAACTGGCTGCAAGTCGTCTTCAACCTGAGCTAACACCTTCATCCCCGTCAGACTAGCCTTGGCTTTATCCCATTTACCAAAAATAGCCACCGTTGCTCCCAGCTCGATCTTATCTGCTAGATACGGCTGGTTGAAAAAGTTGACTGCAATCGCGACTTCTCCCTGCTTGATTGTGAAACGCAGGCGATTGCGCTTGTAGCCATAATACTGAACATTAGCTGGAGTCGCGACGATCCCAGAAATGACCGCCTTTTCTCCATCTTCTAAATCAAGGACATTCTTACTCTTAAAATCTTCATAGCGAAAAGGAAAATAGAGCAGGAGATCCTGCAGGCTCTCAAGGCCTAGTTTTTTAAATTTTTCAGCCGATTTTGGCCCCACTCCTGGCAGAGCCGTCAAAGCCTGGTGCAGATTCATCTTGTCTCCTTTCCTTCTTCTTGATTGTCTTTTACTTTTTATACTCTCTCGGTACCCTATCGCTGATTAAGCAGACCACTTCATAATTGATCGTACCACGTTTGTCTGCCACATCCGTTGCTGTAATAAGCTCGGCTCCACTCTGACCAATCAAGACTACCTGCGTTCCCAAAGGGTAGACTTGAGGTAGACGCACTGTGATCTGATCCATAGAAACCCGACCGACAATTGGACAGCGCTGACCATCGATCAAGACATCAAAGCCCTGCATGTCGCGGGTCCAGCCATCAGCATAACCCAGAGGAATGGTTCCAATGATTTGCTGGCTATCACTGGTATAGGTTGCCCCATAACCGACATGGGCGCCCGCTTGAATTTCTTTGACGTGAACCAGAGCAGATTCTAAGCTAAGAGCTGGTTTGACCTCATAAGGTAAGTCCAGCACTCGTCCGCTAGGATTCAATCCGTAAATAATATCGCCCAGCCGAACAGCATTCATAATCGTGTCACTGTGCCAAAGAGTTGTTGCAGAGTTACTAGCATGCACAACTGGCGGCAAGAAAGCTAACTCACTCAAAATCTCTTTGAAGCGATTTAATTGAGCTACAAAATGACTTGTATCTAATTCGTCAGCTGTTGCAAAATGAGTGAAAATTCCTTCTACCACAGCTCCTGCTGCTTGCAGGCGGCTAATTGCTTGCTGGGCTTCTTGACTATCACGGAAGCCAATGCGTCCCATGCCTGAATCAATCTTGATATGAACAGTCAAGCCCGTCAGATTAGCTTGCTGGCTCAAGAGCTCCTCCAGCCAAGCTAGGCTGGCCACCGTCAAGGTAATCTGCTGCTGGATAGCTAAAGGTACAGCCTCCAATGAAGAAACACCCAAAATAAGAATGGATTTAGCAATGCCAGCTTCTCGTAGTTCGAGGGCTTCATCAATATTGGACACGCAAAAACCATCTACAAGCGGCTGAATATACTGAGAGACAGGAACCGCACCATGTCCATAAGCATTGGCCTTGACTACTGCCCACTTCTGGACCGACTGGGGAATATGAGCCGCAATTTGCTCAATATTAAATGCAATAGCAGACAGGTCTATGACTGCTTTAGTGGGTCTATGTAGACTAGCTTTCATTGTCTTCCTCCAAAATCACACTGGCGGTCACCAGATTTCCAGCATGACTGATTGATAGCCATACCGAACCAGCAAAGGGAGACTTACTAAAATAGGGAGCCCCCTTATCATCATTTAAAATTTCCAAATCCTGAAAAGTCACAGGGCCAATACCGGTCCCCCAAGCCTTGGCAAAGGCTTCTTTAGCTGACCAGCGACCGGCCAAATATTCCAGCTTGCGCTTGCCCTTTAAGGAGCCAAACCGAGCCAACTCCTGAGCTGTCAAGATTTTCTCAGCAAAGCGCTCATTCTTCTCGTAGGCCCGACCAATGCTGGAAATCTCTTCTATATCTATTCCGTGTCCTCTTATCATACTTCTATTAGGAATACGAAGCAACGCCCTTCTCCCAAGGAGATTGAAAGAAAATCTAATTTCGACAAGGCAAACCGATGAGAATGACACTGAAATGCATCAAAGAGGTTTAACATCATCAAAATTAGATTTTCGTAGAGTATGAGCTTGCCTATATTCATTAGTAGACTTCTAGCAAAGCCTCCTAATCCTTTCTATTTAAGCTTCTTTTTCTAAGGTATCATAGATTTCCTGAATGAGCTCTTCTGTCTTGTCCCAGCCCAAGCAAGGATCGGTAATGGACTTACCAAAGACTTCTGGCTCATTCTGGCGGCCATCCTCCAAGTAGGACTCAATCATGAATCCACGCACAGCCTTTTTGATTTGCTCATTCCAAGCACAGTTGATCAGAGTCTGACGGATAATACGGATCTGCTCCAAATACTGCTTGCCAGAATTATCATGATTGGTATCAATCAGGATAAAAGGATTGGACAGCTTCATTTCTTCATAGCGTTTGATCACATCCAGAAGATTTTCGTAATAGAAGTTAGGCTTGTTCTTACCGTACTCATCTAACGCACCACGCAAAATCACATGCGCAAGAGGATTTCCTAACGTTTCTACTTCCTGACCATGATAGAGGAAGATTTGCTTATTTTGAGCAGCATAGACAGCATTAAACATGACTCCAAGATTGCCAGATGTTGGATTTTTCATACCAACCGGAGCGTCAATGCCAGACGCTACGAAGCGGTGTTCTTGATCTTCGACCGAACGAGCACCTACGGCATGGTAACTGACCAAATCATCTACCAGCACTAGATTAGAAGGATAGAGCATTTCATCAGCAGTGGTCAAGCCCGTCTCAGTAATGACTCGGTAATGAAGCTGGCGCACCGCCTTTAACCCATTGATCAAGCTTGGACTTTTTGAAGTATCTGGCTGGTGAACGAGCCCTTTATAGCCGTCCCCATTGGTCCGAGGCTTGGCAGTATAGACCCGCATGACGATAAAAATCTTATCCGCCACCTTCTGCTGCAGTTCAGCCAATCGACGAGCATACTCCAGCACCGCCTCCTCATTGTCAGATGAGCAGGGACCGATAACCAAGAGCAAGCGTTGATCTTCTCCCTTGATGATGGCAGCCAATTCCTGATCACGCTGATATTTCTTTTTCAGAGCTTGGTCTGACAAAATTGTTGCAGACTTGATCTGCTCGATGTCAATTTCCTGACCTTTTTCTATAAATGCCATATTATTTACCTAGTGTGTCGTATATCTCATGGACGAGTTCGACCGTCTTGTCCCAGCCTAGGCATGGATCTGTGATAGATTTGCCAAAGACTTCTGGTTCATTTTGTCGGCCATCCTCCAAGTAAGATTCAATCATAAAGCCACGAACCACCTTCTTGATTTTATCATTCCAGTCGCGGTTGATCAAAGTCTGACGAACAATACGGACTTGCTCCAAATACTGCTTGCCAGAGTTGTCATGGTTAGTATCAATGATGATAAATGGATTTTCTAGTCCCATAGCTTCATACTGGGCGATTGTATCCAGCAGATTATCATAATAGTAGTTCGGAATATTTTTGCCATATTCATTGATGGCACCGCGCAGAATCGCATGAACCAAGGGATTTCCGCTCGTCTCTACTTCTCTATTTGCAAAGAGGAAGCTCTGCTTGTTCTGAGCCGCATAAATACCGTTAAACATGACATTCAGATTGCCAGATGTTGGATTTTTCAAACCAGTCGGAAAATCCGCTCCACTGGCTACAAAGCGGTGCTGCTGATCTTCAACAGAACGAGCACCGATCGCCATATAGGAAATCAAATCATCTACTAAGGGGAGATTTTCTGGGTAAAGCATCTCGTCAGCCGTCGTCATTCCAGTTTCTGAAATCACGCGGTAATGCAGGTTACGCACCGCTTTAATTCCGTTGATTAGGCTAGGTGCCGCTGTCGCATTAGGCTGATGAATCAAACCCTTGTAGCCATCACCATTGGTCCGTGGCTTGGCTGTGTAGACCCGCATGACCATAAAGATCCGATCTTTAACCTCTTCCTGAAGAGCTGCCAAACGCTTGGCGTATTCCAAGACAGCTTCTTCATTGTCTGAGGAGCAAGGACCGATGACCAAAAGGATACGATCATCCTCACCGCGGATAATAGCTTCTAGTTGACGATCTCGTTCTTGCTTACGAGCCAAAATAGAACCTTCTAACTTAGCAAGCTGACGCACTTCTGCTACATTGATTGGTTGACTAGTTGCTTTAAAGGTCATCTTCTCTCCTTATAAACTACTTCTTGCGGCCATGACAGTTTTTAAATTTCTTACCTGAACCACATGGACATAAATCATTTCTTTTTACAGAGGATAAATCAACATTTTTTGGAAGATTTGGGTTTTGAGCAGCAATGTTTCGAGTAGCTGTCGTGCTGATACTGTGCTCTGTACGTGGACGTTCTTGCTCATGGATCTGTGCTTTCATCATGAGACGAGTCACATCAAACTCGATAGAGCCGATCATATCATTAAACATCCGGAAACCTTCTGCCTGATACTCAACAACTGGGTTGTTCTGAGCATAGCCGCGAAGCCCCACAGCCTGACGCAATTGATCCAAGGCGTCGATATGATCTGTCCATTTATTATCTACAACACGTAGGATCAGCACTTTTTGGAACTCTTGAACTGCTTCTTCATCACGAAGTTTAGAAACCTGATTGGCATAAACTTCAGAAGCTCGTTCCATCAAGTAATCTTTGATCTCTTGATTCGATTTACCTTCTAAATCGTCAGCTGAGATAGAATCCTCAGCTACAAGGTTATATTTAGCAAAATTCAGAATCGCTTCAATTCTTTCATCGTGGTCTGAATGGCTGCTGCCATCTACGATCCGATTAATGGTACGACGGATCATGGCATGAATTTCTGGAGCCAAATCACGGTCTGCTGTGATGACGTCATAGCGCTGAGAATAGATAATTTCACGTTGTTCGCGCATGACATCGTCATATTGAAGGACTTGCTTACGCGTATCGTAGTTATTTCCTTCAACCCGTTTTTGAGCCCCTTCAACCTGACGCGTGAGCATCCGAGACTTGATGACGGACTCTTCTTCGCTCAGATTCATCCGGTCTAGCACAGCCTTAATGCGCTCTGAACCGAAACGTTTCATCAAATCGTCTTCGAGAGATAGGTAGAATTGTGATTCGCCTGGATCACCCTGACGTCCTGAACGTCCACGAAGCTGATTGTCAATCCGGCGGCTTTCATGACGCTCTGTACCAATGACACAAAGTCCACCCAATTCACGTACACCTTCACCTAACTTAATATCGGTACCACGTCCAGCCATGTTGGTCGCAATGGTAATAGCACCACGCTGACCAGCATTCATGATAATCTGTGCTTCTTTATAATGGTTCTTAGCATTCAGAACTTCATGAGGAATTCCTGCAGCCACTAATTTTTGAGAAAGATAGTCACTCGTGTCAACCGATACTGTACCGACCAAGACAGGCTGGCCTGTTTTGTAGCGTTCCTTGACGTCTTCCACGACTGCTTTAAACTTCGCTTCCAAGCTAGGATACAGCAAATCTGGATGGTCGATACGTTGGACCGGACGGTTAGTTGGAATTGGAATTACACGGATATTATAAATTTCGCGGAATTCTTCTTCTTCTGTTTTACCAGTCCCTGTCATCCCTGACAGCTTTTTATACATACGGAAAAGGTTCTGGTAAGTAATCGAAGCAGATGTCTTTGATTCTTCTTGGATAGGCACAGCTTCTTTTGCTTCAATCGCTTGGTGGAGTCCATCAGAGAAACGACGACCTTCCATTGTACGCCCTGTAAATTGGTCAACGATGAGGATTTCCTGCTTTTCGCTCACGACATAATCCACATCTAAGGTCATAATATAGTTAGCACGCAAGGCATTGTCGATAAAGTGAGTCAAAGCAACATTCTCAAGATCGTATAGATTTTCTAAATTAAAGTAACTTTCAGCCTTGTCAATACCAGAATCTGACAAACCAATCGTCTTAGATGGAATATCAATGATATAGTCATCTTTTTGAAGTGTTTTCACAAAGCTATCCGCTCTGTAATAAAGCTGATTCGTATCAGAAGCTGTCGGTCCTGACACGATCAATGGCGTACGCGCTTCGTCAATCAAGATAGAATCCACCTCGTCAACCAAGGCATAGTTAAGCGGGCGCTGCACCATATTTTCAGCCCGAACCACCATGTTATCGCGCAGGTAGTCAAAACCAATTTCAGAGTTGGTTGAGTAGGTGATGTCACAAGCATAAGCTTCTCTTTTTTCCATTGGTGACTTAGATGCTAGGTTGATACCAACAGAAAGTCCCAACCAAGAATAAAGTTCACCCATCTCAGTCGCATCACGCTCTGACAAGTATTCATTGACTGTAACAACGTGAACTCCTTGGCCAGATAAGGCATTCAGGTAAACAGGCATAGTCGCTGTCAGGGTTTTTCCTTCCCCCGTACGCATTTCTGGCACATCACCATGGTGAAGGACAATCCCCCCCATAATCTGAACCTTATATGGGAAAAGACCTAAGACACGCTTAGCTCCTTCACGGACAACTGCAAATGCTTCAAACAAAAGTTGATCTAAAGTTTCACCATTAGCATAACGTTCCTTAAATTCAACCGTTTTTGCTTGCAGTTCCTCATCGGTCAAGGCTGCCATTTCGTCCTCATAGGACATGACCTTGTCCGCCATCTTTTCTAATTTTCTTATTTCACCTTTATCATTTTCGATGATTTTTTTTAAAATATTAGCCATTTTATTCCTTACTCGCTATGTTCTGTTTATAAATGTTTCCTCTCATTATAGCATGTTTCCCCATATCTTTCAAGAAATAATCCATTTAGCAATTGGCTTGAAAGGCTGTCATTTCTCAATTTACACGCTTATCTGCCTAACTCTTCTTGCACTCAAATTTGCTAAATAATCATGGTTTTCACGAAGTAGTTTCTCGCATAATTATCATAATTTCGATATAATAATAGCAATGAATATCAAAGAAGAAATTATCAAATTATCAAAAGACATTGGCATTTCTAAAATTGGCTTTACGACAGCAGATGACTTTGACTATCTGGAAAAGTCGCTGCGTTTGGCTGTAGAAGAAGGCCGAAATTCAGGTTTTGAACATAAGAATATTGAGGAACGAATTAAACCTAAGCTAAGTTTGGCTTCGGCCAAGACCATCATCTCTATCGCAGTCGCCTATCCCCACAAGCTCAAGCAGCAGCCACAAAAAACAGCCTACAAACGAGGAAAATTCACTCCCAACAGCTGGGGGCTAGACTATCACTATGTCCTACAGGACAAGCTAGATCGGCTTGCAAAGGGAATTGAGGAGTTAACTGCCGACTTTGAATATAAAGGCATGGTAGATACAGGAGCCTTGGTCGACACCGCTGTAGCCCGGCGAGCAGGAATAGGCTTTATCGGCAAGAACGGCTTGGTTATCTCCAAGGAATTTGGCTCCTACATGTTTTTGGGCGAGCTCATTACCAATCTGGACATCGAACCTGACCAGCCTGTCGACTATGACTGCGGAGACTGTAATCGCTGCGTGACAGCCTGCCCTACCTCCTGCCTCATTGGCGATGGGACTATGAACGCCAAGCGCTGCCTATCTTTTCAAACCCAAGATAAGGGCATCATGGACCTAGAATTTCGCAAAAAAATCAAGACAGTCATCTATGGTTGCGATATCTGCCAAATTTGCTGCCCCTATAATAAAGGTTTAGACAATCCACTCGCAACTGAGATTGATCCCGATCTAGCTCATCCAGAGCTCCTTCCTTTCTTGGAGCTTTCTAATGGTCAATTTAAGGAAAAATTTGGCCATATAGCAGGTAGCTGGCGGGGTAAAAACATCCTGCAGCGCAATGCTATCATCGCTCTAGCCAATGCTAATGACCGCTCTGCCATTCCCAAACTGCTAGAAATTATCGATAAAGGACAAAATCCTATCCATATCGCTACGGCCATCTGGGCTCTCAGTCAGCTAGTACGCGAAGCCAATCCTGAAATGATTGAGATGATTCTTGCTGTGAAAAATCCCACAGAAGCTATCAAAGAGGAACAGGAACAATTCCTAAAAAAATTTCACTTAACTAACTAAAAATAAATACAGTCTGATTTAGAAACTGCCTTAGAACGCAGCTTATACTAAATCAGACTGTATTTTTATGTTATTCAATTAGAATCCATCTACGTTGGTGTAGATTTTTTGGACATCTTCATCGTCTTCAAGGACGCTATACAATTTTTCGAAGGTTTCTAAATCTTCTCCTGTTAATTCCACTTCAGACTGAGGAATCATTTCAAGCTCTGTCACTTGGAATTCTTGGATACCAGATTCACGCAAAGCTACAATTGCTTTATGTAGGTCAGTTGGCGCTGTATAAACAGTGATACTTCCTTCTTCAGCCTCTACATCGTCCACATCTACATCTGCTTCTAAAAGCAATTCAAAGATGCTATCTGCATCATCACCAGCAAAAACGATAACACCTTTATTATCAAAAAGATAAGACACAGAGCCACTAGCACCCATGTTTCCGCCATTTTTCCCAAAGGCTGCACGGACATTGGCCGCAGTTCGATTAACATTCGAAGTCAATGTATCAACGATCAGCATAGAACCATTTGGTCCAAAGCCTTCATAACGGCCTTCTGTAAAGGTCTCGTCTGTATTTCCCTTAGCCTTGTCAATCGCCTTATCAATAACATGCTTTGGCACTTGCGCTTGCTTAGCGCGATCAATAACGAACTTAAGGGCTGTGTTCAACTCAGGATCTGGTTCACCTTTTTTCGCTGCTACATAGATCTCTACACCGAATTTAGCATAAACTTTTGAGTTTGCGCCGTCTTTAGCTGTTTTCTTAGCTACAATATTGGCCCACTTACGTCCCATTGGAATTTCTCCTTTAACTATTCTACAATTTTAATCTTTCTTATTATAACACAGGAAAGACGAAAAATCATCCAACAAAAACAGGAAAGTCCCCAATTCCCTAAAATTATCTGCTGAAGTACAAACTAAAGATAGAAAAAATTAGAGTACTAGTTCCTTATACATTTTAGAATACCGAGATAAGTCATTACATTCTCTCGATAGTAAAATGAATGATGCTACTAAATTCAAGGTGATGCTCCTTCATTCTCCAGTAAATCTCCTATTTTACTAGAATCTTCTCTCATTTATTATTACCAAAGTTAGCTAATCAAATAAATAAAAAATCGATAACTTCGTAAAGAAGTTATCGATTTTTGCGAGCTGTTAACTAATCGTCCACAACTCTTCAGTGATTACTATCCAAGCTAGAAAGAATTAATCTTCTTCTTTCAATCTTGGTTTAATCAAGCTGACACCTGCGAGTGTTGCAACAATTCCTAAACCAAGTACTGCTGCTGAGGATGATTTCTCACCTGTATTTGGCAGAGCAGTAGTTCCAGGAACTTTCGGTTCCACCGGCTTGTTCGGTACTTGTTTATTTGGTACCGGAGCTGGAGTTGGTGGAACAGGTTTCGGTTCTGGTTTTGGTTCTGGTTTTGGCTCCGGAGTAGGAGTTGGTTTTGGTTCCGGAGTTGGTGTAGGTGTAGGTGGAACTTCTACCTTCTTGTAAGTTACGACTTCATCTGCTGGTTTAGCTGAGTCTGCTGTAACCTTCACATCTGCTACGCTTGCTTTATCTGCTACGTAACCCTTGATGTCTGGTGAAGTTTGTCCCTTGATCACGTCATCTTGTGATGTCCATGGGCCTTTTTCTACGATCGCTTTCGTTACGACGTTGATCTTCAGAATACGCGTGAATTTAGCGCTATCTGTGAAGCTTGGTGCTGCTTCTTTACCATCTTCGTATACGTACTTGATCGTACGGCTCAATTCTTTCACAGCTTCTTGTTGAGCTGACTTGATCTTATCATCTGTCCACTTAGGTCCATCCGGATTCTTAGGATCCATTGGATCGTTTGGTTTCGGCGGATTATTCGGATCGAATGGTACTACGCCTTCTTCCAATTGAACAGTGAAGTTTTGGTCCTTGCTTGCATCATCATCAAAGTTTTGTGGATCCTTGAACTCATCGTTCACAACCTTGTAACCTTGGTTAGTCAATTCTTTCAACTTCGCAAGGTATTGGTCACGGCTAATTGGTTCACCTGACTTACCGCCTTCTGAGATCTTCGCCAATTCTTTCTTAGCTTGGTCTACGAAGGTGATGGTTGCTTTTTGATCAGCCTTCTTGTAAGTTACGACTTCATCAGCTGGTTTCGCTGAGTCTGCTGTAACCTTCACATCTGCTACGCTTGCTTTATCTGCTACGTAACCCTTGATGTTTGGTGAAGTTTGTCCCTTGATCACGTCGTCTTGTGATGTCCATGGGCCTTTTTCTACGATCGCTTTCGTTACGACGTTGATCTTCAGAATACGCGTGAATTTAGCGCTGTCTGTGAAGCTTGGTGCTGCTTCTTTACCATCTTCGTATACGTACTTGATCGTACGGCTCAATTCTTTCACAGCTTCTTGTTGAGCTGACTTGATCTTATCATCTGTCCACTTAGGTCCATCCGGATTCTTAGGATCCATTGGATCGTTTGGTTTCGGCGGATTATTCGGATCGAATGGTACTACGCCTTCTTCCAATTGAACAGTGAAGTTTTGGTCCTTGCTTGCATCATCATCAAAGTTTTGTGGATCCTTGAACTCATCGTTCACAACCTTGTAACCTTGGTTAGTCAATTCTTTCAACTTCGCAAGGTATTGGTCACGGCTAATTGGTTCACCTGACTTACCGCCTTCTGAGATCTTCGCCAATTCTTTCTTAGCTTGATCTACGAAGGTGATGGTTGCTTTTTGATCAGCCTTCTTGTAAGTTACGACTTCATCAGCTGGTTTCGCTGAGTCTGCTGTAACCTTCACATCTGCTACGCTTGCTTTATCCGCTACGTAACCCTTGATGTTTGGTGAAGTTTGTCCCTTGATCACGTCGTCTTGTGATGTCCATGGGCCTTTTTCTACGATCGCTTTCGTTACGACGTTGATCTTCAGAATACGCGTGAATTTAGCGCTGTCTGTGAAGCTTGGTGCTGCTTCTTTACCATCTTCGTATACGTACTTGATCGTACGGCTCAATTCTTTCACAGCTTCTTGTTGAGCTGACTTGATCTTATCATCTGTCCACTTAGGTCCATCCGGATTCTTAGGATCCATTGGATCGTTTGGTTTCGGCGGATTATTCGGATCGAATGGTACTACGCCTTCTTCCAATTGAACAGTAAAGTTTTGGTCCTTGCTTGCATCATCATCAAAGTTTTGTGGATCCTTGAACTCATCGTTCACAACCTTGTAACCTTGGTTAGTCAATTCTTTCAACTTCGCAAGGTATTGGTCACGGCTAATTGGTTCACCTGACTTACCGCCTTCTGAGATCTTCGCCAATTCTTTCTTAGCTTGGTCTACGAAGGTGATGGTTGCTTTTTGATCAGCCTTCTTGTAAGTTACGACTTCATCTGCTGGTTTAGCTGAATCTGCTGTAACCTTCACATCTGCTACGCTTGCTTTATCCGCTACGTAACCCTTGATGTTTGGTGAAGTTTGTCCCTTGATCACGTCGTCTTGTGATGTCCATGGGCCTTTTTCTACGATCGCTTTCGTTACGACGTTGATCTTCAGAATACGCGTGAATTTAGCGCTGTCTGTGAAGCTTGGTGCTGCTTCTTTACCATCTTCGTATACGTACTTGATCGTACGGCTCAATTCTTTCACAGCTTCTTGTTGAGCTGACTTGATCTTATCATCTGTCCACTTAGGTCCATCCGGATTCTTAGGATCCATTGGATCGTTTGGTTTCGGCGGATTATTCGGATCGAATGGTACTACGCCTTCTTCCAATTGAACAGTAAAGTTTTGGTCCTTGCTTGCATCATCATCAAAGTTTTGTGGATCCTTGAACTCATCGTTCACAACCTTGTAACCTTGGTTAGTCAATTCTTTCAACTTCGCAAGGTATTGGTCACGGCTAATTGGTTCGCCTGACTTACCGCCTTCTGAGATCTTCGCCAATTCTTTCTTAGCTTGGTCTACGAAGGTGATGGTTGCTTTTTGATCAGCCTTCTTGTAAGTTACGACTTCATCTGCTGGTTTAGCTGAATCTGCTGTAACCTTCACATCTGCTACGCTTGCTTTATCTGCTACGTAACCCTTGATGTCTGGTGAAGTTTGTCCCTTGATCACGTCATCTTGTGATGTCCATGGGCCTTTTTCTACGATCGCTTTCGTTACGACGTTGATCTTCAGAATACGCGTGAATTTAGCGCTGTCTGTGAAGCTTGGTGCTGCTTCTTTACCATCTTCGTATACGTACTTGATCGTACGGCTCAATTCTTTCACAGCTTCTTGTTGAGCTGACTTGATCTTATCATCTGTCCACTTAGGTCCATCCGGATTCTTAGGATCCATTGGATCGTTTGGTTTCGGCGGATTATTCGGATCGAATGGTACTACGCCTTCTTCCAATTGAACAGTAAAGTTTTGGTCCTTGCTTGCATCATCATCAAAGTTTTGTGGATCCTTGAACTCATCGTTCACAACCTTGTAACCTTGGTTAGTCAATTCTTTCAACTTCGCAAGGTATTGGTCACGGCTAATTGGTTCGCCTGACTTACCGCCTTCTGAGATCTTCGCCAATTCTTTCTTAGCTTGGTCTACGAAGGTGATGGTTGCTTTTTGATCAGCCTTCTTGTAAGTTACGACTTCATCAGCTGGTTTAGCTGAGTCTGCTGTAACCTTCACATCTGCTACGCTTGGTTTGTCCGCTACGTAACCCTTGATGTCTGGTGAAGTTTGTCCCTTGATCACGTCATCTTGTGATGTCCATGGGCCTTTTTCTACGATCGCTTTCGTTACGACGTTGATCTTCAGAATACGCGTGAATTTAGCGCTGTCTGTGAAGCTTGGTGCTGCTTCTTTACCATCTTCGTATACGTACTTGATCGTACGGCTCAATTCTTTCACAGCTTCTTGTTGAGCTGACTTGATCTTATCATCTGTCCACTTAGGTCCATCCGGATTCTTAGGATCCATTGGATCGTTTGGTCTCGGCGGATTATTCGGATTGAATGGTACTACAACCTGACGCATAGTAACGGTGAAGGTTTGATCCTTCTTATCGTCATTATCGAAGGTCTTAGGTCCTGAGAACTCATCGTTCACAACTTCATAGCCCTTGTCTGTCAATTCTTTCAGACGAGCTGCGTAGTTGGTTGTACCGATTGGCTCACCTGACTTACCGCTTTCAACGATCTTGGTCAATTCCTTGTTACCGTCAGTTTGGTCTACGAAGCTGATAATCGCTTTTTGACCATCCTTCACGAAGTTGATTGGTGTATCCTTCGTTGGATCACTTGGAATTGGTGGTGGGTTGTAACCCTTGCTTGGATCGCTCGGATCTTTCGGTGTCAATGGTGTTGTGCCATCTGGACCTACTGGTGTAGTGCCTGGTACATGTGGAATCACTGGAAGATCAGTACCTGGTTTGCTTGGATCTGTTGGATCGTTTGGATATGGAAGATTTGGAACTTTTGGAAGTCCGTCTGGTACATTTGGTACGTATGAACCAAGTTTGCTGTACTTAACTGTTTCTTCGCTATCCTTATCATCAGGAGTCACTGTCTTGGCTGCTACATTGGCCTTATCTGCCACGAATCCAGTTACGACTGGTGTAGCTTCTTGGGCCAATTCTTTCGTAGCTGGTGTCCATGGAGTGAAGGTTTCAACGTTCGTTACACGGTTACGTTCACCTGTACGTGTGAAGGCTGCTTCTTGAGTCACTGGAGCTTTCAGAGCTGGACGACCCGCTGTTTGACCATCTGCGTATTCGTACTTGATGGTACGTGATACTTTCTTGTTGAGCTTAGCTGGGTCTGTAATCTTCTCTGTACCTTGACGAAGAGTAACGGTGAAGGTTTGATCCTTCTTATCGTCATTATCGAAGGTCTTAGGTCCTGCGAACTCATCCGTTACAACTTCGTAACCCTTGTCTGTCAATTCTTTCAGACGAGCTGCGTAGTTGGTTGTACCGATTGGCTCACCTGACTTACCGCTTTCAACAACCTTGGTCAATTCCTTGTTACCGTCAGTTTGGTCTACGAAGCTGATAATCGCTTTTTGACCATCCTTCACGAAGTTGATTGGTGTATCCTTCGTTGGATCACTTGGAACTGGTGGTGGGTTGTAACCCTTGCTTGGATCGCTCGGATCTTTCGGTGTCAATGGTGTTGTGCCATCTGGGCCTACTGGTGTAGTGCCTGGTACACGTGGAATCACTGGAAGATCAGTTCCTGGTTTCGTTGGATCTGTTGGATCGTTTGGATATGGAAGATTTGGAACTTTTGGAAGTCCATCTGGTACATTTGGTACGTATGAACCAAGTTTCTTGTATTGTACAACTTCTTCGCTATCCTTATCATCAGGAGTCACTGTCTTGGCTGCGACATTGGCCTTATCTGCCACGAATCCAGTTACGACTGGTGTAGCTTCTTGAGCCAATTCTTTCGTAGCTGGTGTCCATGGAGTGAAGGTTTCAACGCCAGTTACACGGTTACGTTCACCTGTACGTGTGAAGGCTGCTTCTTGAGTCACTGGAGCTTTCAGAGCTGGACGACCCGCTGTTTGACCATCTGCGTATTCGTACTTGATGGTACGTGATACTTTCTTGTTGAGCTTAGCTGGGTCTGTAATCTTCTCTGTACCTTGACGAAGAGTAACGGTGAAGGTTTGATCCTTCTTATCGTCATTATCGAAGGTCTTAGGTCCTGCGAACTCATCCGTTACAACTTCGTAACCCTTGTCTGTCAATTCTTTCAGACGAGCTGCGTAGTTGGTTGTACCGATTGGCTCACCTGACTTACCGCTTTCAACAACCTTGGTCAATTCCTTGTTACCGTCAGTTTGGTCTACGAAGCTGATAATCGCTTTTTGACCATCCTTCACGAAGTTGATTGGTGTATCCTTCGTTGGATCACTTGGAACTGGTGGTGGGTTGTAACCCTTGCTTGGATCGCTCGGATCTTTCGGTGTCAATGGTGTAGTACCATCTGGGCCTACTGGTGTAGTGCCTGGTACATGTGGAATCACTGGAAGATCAGTGCCTGGTTTCGTTGGATCTGTTGGATCGTTTGGATATGGAAGGTTTGGTACTTTTGGAAGTCCGTCTGGTACATTTGGTACATATGAACCAAGTTTGCTGTACTTAACTGTTTCTTCGCTATCCTTATCATCAGGAGTCACTGTCTTGGCTGCGACATTGGCCTTATCTGCCACGAATCCAGTTACGACTGGTGTAGCTTCTTGAGCCAATTCTTTCGTAGCTGGTGTCCATGCACCGTAAGTCTTCTTGTCAGTTACACGGTCGCGCTCACCTGTACGTGTGAAGGCTGCTTCTTGTGTTACAGGAGCTTTCAGAGCTGGACGGCCTGCTGTTTGACCATCTGCATATTGATACTTGATGGTACGTGTAACCTTCTTGTTGAGTTCTGCTGGATCCTTGATTGCTTCTTTACCATGACGAAGAGTAACAACAAATTGTTGATCCTTCTTATCGTCATTATCGAAGGTCTTAGGTCCTGCGAACTCATCCGTTACAACTTCGTAACCCTTGTCTGTCAATTCTTTCAGACGAGCTGCGTAGTTGGTTGTACCGATTGGCTCACCTGACTTACCGCTTTCAACAACCTTGGTCAATTCCTTGTTACCGTCAGTTTGGTCTACGAAGCTGATAATCGCTTTTTGACCATCCTTCACGAAGTTGATTGGTGTATCCTTCGTTGGATCACTTGGAACTGGTGGTGGGTTGTAACCCTTGCTTGGATCGCTCGGATCTTTCGGTGTCAATGGTGTAGTACCATCTGGGCCTACTGGTGTAGTGCCTGGTACATGTGGAATCACTGGAAGATCAGTGCCTGGTTTCGTTGGATCTGTTGGATCGTTTGGATATGGAAGGTTTGGTACTTTTGGAAGTCCGTCTGGTACATTTGGTACATATGAACCAAGTTTGCTGTACTTAACTGTTTCTTCGCTATCCTTATCATCAGGAGTCACTGTCTTGGCTGCGACATTGGCCTTATCTGCCACGAATCCAGTTACGACTGGTGTAGCTTCTTGAGCCAATTCTTTCGTAGCTGGTGTCCATGCACCGTAAGTCTTCTTGTCAGTTACACGGTCGCGCTCACCTGTACGTGTGAAGGCTGCTTCTTGTGTTACAGGAGCTTTCAGAGCTGGACGGCCTGCTGTTTGACCATCTGCATATTGATACTTGATGGTACGTGTAACCTTCTTGTTGAGTTCTGCTGGATCCTTGATTGCTTCTTTACCATGACGAAGAGTAACAACAAATTGTTGATCCTTCTTATCGTCATTATCGAAGGTCTTAGGTCCCTTGAACTCATCGTTCACCACTTCGTAGCCCTTGTCTGTCAATTCTTTCAGACGAGTTGCGTAGTTAGTAGTTCCGATTGGCTCACCTGACTTACCGCTTTCAACGACCTTACCAACTTCCTTGTTGTTATCGTCTTGGTCTACGAAGGTAATAATCGCTTTTTGACCATCTTTAACATAATTGATTGGTGTATCCTGTGTTGGATCACTTGGAATTGGTGGTGGGTTGTAACCCTTGCTTGGATCGCTCGGATCTTTCGGTGTCAATGGTGTAGTACCATCTGGACCTACTGGTGTAGTGCCTGGTACATCTGGAACTACTGGAAGATCAGTTCCTGGTTTCGTTGGATCTGTTGGATCGTTTGGATATGGAAGATTTGGTACTTTTGGAAGTCCGTCTGGTACATTTGGTACGTATGAACCGAGCTTCTTGTATTGTACAACTTCTTCGCTGTTAGCGTCGCCAGCTTTCACTGTCTTCGCTGCTACATTGGCCTTATCTGCCACAAATCCAGTCACAACTGGTGTGCCTTCTTGTGCCAATTCTTTTGTAGCTGGTGTCCATGCGCCGAAGGTTTCAACGCCAGTTACACGGTTGCGTTCACCTGTACGTGTGAAGGCTGCTTCTTGAGTCACAGGAGCTTTCAGAGCTGGACGTCCCGCTGTTTGACCATCTGCGTATTGGTACTTGATCGTACGAGTAACCTTGCTATTCAATTTAGCTGGGTCTGTAATTGGCTCTTTACCTTGACGAAGAGTAACAACAAATTGTTGATCTTTCTTATCATCGTTATCGAAGGTCTTAGGTCCCTTGAACTCATCGTTCACTACTTCGTAGCCCTTGTCTGTCAATTCTTTCAGACGGGTTGCGTAGTTAGTTGTTCCGATTGGCTCACCTGACTTACCGCTTTCAACGACCTTACCAACTTCCTTGTTGTTATCATCTTGGTCTACGAATGTAATAATCGCTTTTTGACCATCTTTAACATAATTGATTGGTGTATCCTGTGTTGGATCACTTGGAATTGGTGGTGGGTTGTAACCCTTGCTTGGATCGCTCGGATCTTTCGGTGTCAATGGTGTAGTACCATCTGGACCTACTGGTGTAGTGCCTGGTACATCTGGAACTACTGGAAGATCAGTTCCTGGTTTCGTTGGATCTGTTGGATCGTTTGGATATGGAAGATTTGGTACTTTTGGAAGTCCGTCTGGTACATTTGGTACGTATGAACCGAGCTTCTTGTATTGTACAACTTCTTCGCTGTTAGCGTCGCCAGCTTTCACTGTCTTCGCTGCTACATTGGCCTTATCTGCCACAAATCCAGTCACAACTGGTATGCCTTCTTGTGCCAATTCTTTTGTAGCTGGTGTCCATGCGCCGAAGGTTTCAACGCCAGTTACACGGTTGCGTTCACCTGTACGTGTGAAGGCTGCTTCTTGAGTCACAGGAGCTTTCAGAGCTGGACGTCCCGCTGTTTGACCATCTGCGTATTGGTACTTGATCGTACGAGTAACCTTGCTATTCAATTTAGCTGGGTCTGTAATTGGCTCTTTACCTTGACGAAGAGTAACAACAAATTGTTGATCTTTCTTATCATCGTTATCGAACTTCTGACCATTTGGTTGCGTGAAACCATCACTTACAAGAGTGTAACCAGCTTGTTTCAATTGTTCGATACGAGATGCTGTTGAGTAAGCTACTGGCTCACCTGACTTACCAGCCACAGAATCTGTGTAAAGAGTCTTAGCTTCAACACCATTCTTACCATCTGTTACGTACTTGATAGAACCACGTTGCTCATCCAAGTTATACTTGACAACTTCTACTGGATTTTCAGAAGTAGGGTCAACAGTCACACCTGGAACTTTTGGTTTGTCCGGACTGTAGCCTGTGATCGCTGGAGATGTCACTTCTGGAAGATTAGCATTTGGTTTATCCCAAGCACCAGGAGTTTTCTCACCTGTCACCTTGTTAACAGAAACTGGACGAGTAAACGTTACTGGTTGAGTAACTGTTGGAGGAAGCGCTGGGCGACCTTCTGTTACACCATCACCATATTGGTATTGAATAGTCCGAGTAACATTTTTCGTTTCTTGTGTTGTTTCAACAACTGGAGTAACGACAACTTTCCAAACTTGGTCTTTTGTCTTATCGTTATCAAACTTCTGACCACTTGGTTGAGTGAAGCCATCACTTACAAGTTTGTAACCTGCTTGTTGAAGTTGAGCGATACGGCTAGCAGTTGAATAAACAACATCTTCACCTGATTTACCTGTAACACCGTCTGTGTAAAGAGTCTTAGCTGGAACACCGTTTTGTCCATCTGTTACATACTCAATGATACCACGTTGATCATCTTGGCTGTAGCTTACTACTTCATCTTCGTTAGGAGATGTAGGAGTAACAGTTGAGGCTGGAACACTTGGTTTGTCTGGAGTGAAACCAGTAACTGCTGGAGAATCAACTTTTGGAAGTTCTTCACTTGGCTTGTTCCATTGTCCAGGAGTTTCAACACCTGTCACCTTGTTCACAGAAACTGGGCGAGTAAATGTTGTTGTTTGAGTAACTGGACGAGGAAGTGCTGGACGACCTGCGGTCACTCCATCCTTGTATTGGTAACGAACGTTACGAGTAACATCTTTTGTTTCTTGTTTTGTCTCAATACGTGGAGTAAGAACAACTTCCCATGTTTGATCTACATTGTTATTACTGTCAAATCTTTGACCGCCAGCTTTAGTAAAGCCGTCGCTAACAAGATCATAACCCAACTGTTTAAATTCGTTGATTTTCGCAGTTGTTGTATAGTTTACAGGTGTATCTGACTTACCAGTTACGTTGTCTGTGTGAAGGGTCTTAGCTGGAACACCATTTTTACCATCTGTACGGTAAACGATGCTTCCCTTTTGATCTGCAGCTGAATAGCTTACAATTTCACGCCAACTTGGATCTGTTGGAGCAACAGAGGCTGAATTTACACGTGGTTTGTTTGGTGTAAAGCCTGCTACTTCTGGGCTATCAACCGCAGCAACATTTTGACGGCTAGGTGTCCAGTTGCCGTATGTCTTCTTACCAGTTACTGGATCTTCTGATACTTGACGAGTAAATTGAACTGTTTGTTCAACTGGTTGTGGAAGAGCTGGACGATTTCTAGTCACACCATCTTCATATTCGTAAGCGATTGTACGAGTAACGTCTTTTGTTTCAGTTGTTACTTTTGGATTATTCTTACGGTATGAAACAATTTCACGCCAGCTTGGATCTGTTGGTGAAACAGTAGCTGAATTTACACGAGTTTTATTTGGTGTAAAGCCTTGAATTGCTGGTGTATCAACCGCATCTACAGTTCGAGTGCTTGGAGTCCAGTTGCCGTATGTCTTCTTACCAGTTCTTGCATCTTCTGACACTTGTCGTGTAAATCGTACATTTTGTTGTACTTCACGTGGAAGGGCTGGACGACCTGAAGTCACACCATCTTCGTATTCATAAGCAATTGTACGAGTAACATCTTTGGTTTCAGTTGTTACTTTTGGAGCATTCTTGTCGTAGTAAACCGTTACATCACTTGGAGTAGAATTTGGATTTACTGTAACTCCGGGAACAGTTGCTGTATCTGGAGTATATCCTGGGACATCTAGAGAATCTACAGGTGCAAAATTCTTAGATGCAGGACTCCATGGACCTGGTCTACCACCTGTCACAGTCCGAGTGAACTCAGCTGTTTGAGTGTAAGCTGGCGGAAGTGTCGGTCCTGTCACACCTGGTTTATATTTATAATAAATAGTACGAGAGACTGTCTTCTTTTCTGTCTTCGTATCAGTTGCACCTCTACGGTAAACGTAGGTTACTGTACCGTTGGTACCCCAGTCAGCCAGAGTTCCTGAAGGTGGCAAGCTACCTCTCTTCATTCCAATGAAACCATAGCCAGGAATCGTCTTCTGTTCAGTGGTATAAGGCTTAGCCTTGAAGGCACCTTGTGGATAAGTTACTGAGCCTTCAGCGATTTCTCGACCTTGCTCATCTTCATAACGTACGTCAACAGAGGCACTTTGATAGAAGTCGAAGCGTTTGATTTGGAACTGTTGCAAGTTCTTGTAGTTACCAGTCGTCGCCGTAACCACCATGGACATCAGTTGTTCTGGAGTAGAAACTTTCTTCTTCCATTGCTTAATCCCAAGATTACTTTCGTAAGAGACAGTTAATTCCTTGGTTACACCGTCATACTGGATAGCAAATCTGTGGAAACGACCATCCAAGTCACTTGAGTCTAGACGTTGAGCACTACCAGCATCTGTCTCAGCCCACCAGCGGTCATACTCACCACCAGTGAAGATACCTCCACCACGAACTTTTTTATGAGTAGTATTTACCCAGGCACCAAATTGTCCCAGACGAGGGTCTTCCGCCCAACCATATTGGAATGAGTCCGTATTGCTAGTATCAAAACGGTTCCCTTTCGGTGGTGTGTGGACGTTCCAGAAAGTATCCAGCTTGAAACCATTCGCGTTACGCAAACCACCAATACCAAGGTTACCACCATCGGCACCTAGGTCTGTTGTATTCCCTGTATGGAAGGCAAAACCAATACCATCGGCACCATAGCGTTCCTGAGTCTTATCACCAAGGTTAACTCCACCAGTCAGCTTGAAGCTTTGGTTCATATTGATCTTACTCTTCAGACTGAAGTTACCTGTCTTAGAGGTTTCATCTGGAGTAAGGGTCACGATACCATCGTATGAATTATAGGTAGCTGAACCATTCAATCTGAAGTAGTCAAGGAAGTTTTCTTTTGTTACAGTTGTCTTCCCTGTTTGTGGGTCAAACGAACGGAAGCCACTTTCTCCTGATTTACGGAAATCAGCGTAACCTTTATTTACTTCGCTTTGAGCAGCTGCTAATGTTGAATTAGCTTCACTTTTGGCTACTGCATTTGCTGCTTGGCTAGCTGTTGCCAAACTAGCTGCTTGGCTAGCTGCCTTTTCAACTGATACCTTAGCAGGTTCTACAGCAGCAGTTGATTCTGTAGCTGCTTCAGATGAAACCGCAGTTGACTCTGCAGTAGCTGAAGTAGCTGGGCTAACTCGAGCCTCAGACTGAATTGCAGCGGTTGATTGGCTAGTCGCTACTGAAGCTTTAGACACTTGTGAAGTAGCTTCTTTTAAAGCTGCTTCACTTTTTGAAGTAACTTCTGATTTAACAGTTTTTTCTTCCACTTTGCTTGATAGGTCTTCAGCAGAGGTAGAAGATGCTGTAGATGCTGCACTTGAAACTGCGTTGCTTTCAGCAACAGTTGCTACGGTAGAATTCTTTTCTATGGCCGACTCGGAGTCAGAATCATTCGCTCCCGAATCTTCTCCTGAATCTGGCACAGAGGTCGTTTTCTCCGTAGAGGTGCTTGAAGAATCCGTCTTAGCTAACGTATCGGCTGAAACGACATTCCCCCCAAAGAACATGAAAGCTGCGACTGCTACAGAAGCCACGCCCACATTAAACTTACGAACTGAGTATCGAAGCCGTTTCTCAGCACTCGCACGGTTTAATCTGCGTCTCGCATTTTTATCCATGAACATCTCTCCTTTTTAAAATATAGTTCAACCACCTATTACTCAACACCTTAACGCCTGAGCAGCAAAGTATTTTATAACATATGATTGGTGGTTTTAATGTCAAAGTTTAGACACTAAACCATACCAATAATTATACCGTTTTTTTCCTATTATATCAAGGATTTTGCCGTCTAATTTTTTTCTGTAACAAAAGTGTAATATCATATTATAGGGATAACAAAAAGCTTTAACCAAGCCGTTTCAAGAGGATGAGAACAACAAAAAACGACCTTGATAATTTGATGATCAAAACAAAATAAAAGAGCCCCTGCAGGGCTCTATCCAACAAAAGTCAGTCATAAAATCCGACACTTGAGATAGAAAACCTGTTTAGGACTCTCTGTGTTTTTATTGAAACTCTGCTTCGACTCGGTAAATAACCTGACCCTTGCTAGAAAATTTTTGTTCATACTCAGTTAGGACATTGCCTTCAAAGTCACTGGCATGAAGATCCAGCCAAACACCTTTGAGAACCATGCCATACTGCGAAAAGCTGACCAGGCTGTATTCGAACAAGCCACGATTGTCCGTTTTGAAGTGGATTTCACCTTTTTCTGGCAAAATTTGCTTGAAGGTATCCAAGAAGGACTTATAGGTCAAGCGACGTTTTTCATGCCGTTTCTTAGGCCATGGATCAGAGAAGTTCAAGTAAAGTCGGTCAATTTCTCCGTCTGCAAAATAGTTGGTCAATTCCGAACCATCCACCCAGAGCAGCTTAATATTGGGTACATCAGCCTCCAAAACCTTATCCAAGGCGTAACTAAGGACAGACTTCTGAATGTCAATCCCGATGTAATTGATGTCTGGATTAGCCTTGGCCATCCCTGTGATAAAAGCTCCTTTACCACTCCCAACTTCAACATGGATCGGATGGTCGTTTCCAAAAATTTCTCGCCACTTTCCCTTGGCATCAACTGGATTTAGAACCACATAGTGGGGGTTCGCTTCTAATAGTTCAGTCGCCCCCTTACGATTTCTTACTCTCATCTTACCTTTCCATACTTAGAACGGAAGTTGCGTAGAGCGTAAATCTCCCGGTTCACATTTTCTAAATCATTATTTTCGTAATATTTAGCAATCTGCATCAAATAAGAGTATTGACCAAACCAATACAGTTTTTTGATAACCTTGTCATTGTACTTATAACCGTAGTAGGTCAACCACTCCTGCCAATTGGTATCTGGGATATAATGACTCAATATATGAGCAACATCCAACATTCTGTCCGTCAGCCGAACCGAATCCCAATCCACCAAATAAATCAAGCCACTATCCGTCTGAAACCAGTTGCTATGTCGTACATCACCGTGGACAATCGTTGCATAGTCTTCACGAAAAGCAGGGACCGTTTGCCGCAAATCCCGAATAATAGATTGCAGGTACTGATTGTTCCTTAAAACGACTGGTGCTTGATTAAGCCAGCTATTGATTAGATCGATTGGCGTTTCCAAAATATAACCCAATTTGGCCAACTGAGTCATCAGAGGCTTCGACCGATGCAAACGCGTTAAAATATTGATCACTTGCTTTTTAGACATATCATTAGGCGTTAAAATGGCACCTGAAAGCCACTCTTGTCCACTCATGACATTGCCATCTGGCAAGCGTCGACTCCACAGAAGTTGCGGAGCAATTTGTTCTCTGGCTAAGCCTGCCAGAATCGGGGTCGTATTCATCTTGACGAAAACTCGCCCCCCGTCTGGATAAGTTCCCATATAGGCCTTTCCGCTCTTACCAGCTATTGGTGTCAGGGCTAGCTCGTTATCAACCAAGACCATGATTCCCCTCCTTAAAAAGTTTCCTCACTATTTTACTAATTTTCATTCTTTTAGTCAACCAATCTTTTTAGTTTATATGGCAAATAGACTAGATACAAAAAGATTGTCACTCCAAGCATTGCTAACACTGCCATTCTATCTTGGAAAAAGAGCACTGCCACTAGCGTTTCAAAAAGCAAAACACTATGCCCAACCCCTATGATGACCTGTCTTGCGCCTTTGATTTTAGACTTACTATTCAGCGGGAAAAGCTGGGTTAAATACTGATAATCAAAGGCTTCATACAAGGCCAGCAACTGAAAGAGCAGAAGATAGTTAAAAAGGACGACAAAACCTGCAGCAATCCAAGACTGGCTGACGAAGACAATCGTTAAGAGGGCTAAAAGTAGAAGACGCAAGGTCAGAGGTAATAAATCGCCATTGCGAAGATAGGAGCGTAAAAACATGTTTTGCCAAGTCTTAGCATGGGTCTTAGGCAAAAGTCTCGTCAGCCCGTCCAAATAAGCTCTTCTTTTGACACTATTAGAAATGCCTTTCACATTTGTAAAGAGGGCAAAGAAACGAAGAACTTTCTGCTTGCGGCCTTCCTCAGCTGCAATTGCATATTGCCAATTGAGACGATCAAACAAGAAAAAGCGACGCCCTTTGAACTGAAAGACTAGCCATTTTAGCAATAACATAAGGAGACAGTACAGCCCAAAATCCCAGAATGGCAAACCTAGAGCCAAAAACAGGGGGGCTAGCAAGATCAGCAACAAGGTTTGCAGCAGACCAAAGAGAATATACGAACGCTGGATTTGTCCCTTGACAAACTCAATAACTGCCCGCTCCTGCACTAGCAAGAAGAGCTTATCCGGCTTCTCAAGATAGGTTGCAATATTACCAAAAGGAAGAATGACCACAGAAAACAAGACTAATCCTACTATGATCGGCCAAGACTGACTAGGAAAATTCCGCAGCAATTGATTGTACTGAACCGCCAGAAATCCGAGAAAAATCAATAGAAACAAGACAAAGTGATCATTGAGAACATAGCGCAGATACTTCAGACACCGCTGACGGAAATCTTGCTTGCGTTTAGAAAATACTTCTTTCATAGCGCAGCCTCTTCCGTCAAGGCCAGATAGATGTCATTGAGACTAGCGTCCGGCATCTGAAATTCTCCTCGCAACTCAGCTAGATTGCCTTTGGCGCGCACCTGCCCTTTATGCAAAATCACAAAGCTATCACACATCTTCTCAGCTGAGTCCAAAACATGGGTACTCATGAGGATGGACTTACCTTTTTTCTTTTCCTCATCCAAGAGCTGGATAAGGTCTGCAATAGCTACCGGATCCAGCCCCAGAAAAGGCTCATCCACGATAAAAAGACTAGGATCTACCACGAAAGCACAGATAATCATGACCTTCTGCTTCATCCCCTTAGAGAAATGCACTGGAAACCAGTCCAACTTATCCTTGAGTCGGAAGATAGTTAAGAGGCGCTCCACGCGCTCAAAAGCGACTTCCTGCTCAATATCGTAAGCCATGGCAACCGTTTCAATATGCTCACGCAGGGTCAACTCCTCATAAAGGCTCGGTGTCTCTGGGATAAAGCCAATCTTCTTACGGTAAGCGCTAGGATTTTTTCCCAGCTGCAAACCATCAATCCGAATTTCTCCCTTGTAAGGTGTCAATAAACCGATAATTTCATTGATGGTAGTGGATTTACCAGCACCATTGAGACCAATTAAACCGACCAGCTGACCATCGCCCACTTCAAAGCTGACATCCTTTAAAACCGGGATATTTACATAGCCGCCCGTAAGCTCTTTGATTTCTAACATATTTTCTCCAAATCTGGTATAATAGTTCTTATATTATAACAAAATCTAGCGAATAGAGGTATCATTTATGGCTGATTGTATTTTTTGTAAGATTATTGCAGGGGAGATCCCGTCTTCTAAAGTTTATGAAGATGACCAGGTAGTTGCCTTTCTAGACATTTCTCAGGTCACTCCAGGCCATACTTTGGTCGTTCCCAAGCAGCATTTCAGAAACCTCCTAGAAATGGATGCAGACAGTTCTAGTCAGCTCTTCGCTCGTGTCCCAGACATCGCCCGCAAGGTCATGAAAGCAACAGGCGCCAAGGGCATGAACATCCTTAACAACAACGAAGAAATCGCCGGCCAGACCGTCTTTCATACCCATGTCCACCTAGCTCCTCGCTATGAAGAGACAGACGGTTTACAAATCAGCTTTGAAACCCACGAACCAGATTTTCCAGCCTTAGCTCAATTGGCTGAAAAGATTGCTCAAGCTTAAGGAGGAACTATGAAATTTTCAAATCTTATGCTGTTCACAGGTGCCGCCTGGACCAGCTACCGATTGGTCAAAAACCGGAAGACAATTAGCCAAGAAGTCGTCGAAACATCTGATATCCTAGATAAAATTCAGGATAATTTAGCTAACATCCAGCACAATCTCGCCATTATCCAAGAACAGCGAGACAATATCAAGGAAATGGCTCAGGACTTGACTTACAAATACAAGATTTTTGAGAAACAAGCCCAAGCTCAAATCACGCAAATACAGGACATCTGGCAATAGAATTCCCCTCTCATAACAAGAAAAACCATGGACACAGCCATGGTTTTTTTCATATTTGAGAGATAAAAACTTCAATCAAAACTTATCAACTATTCTTCCTTTAGTCCTTTCTCAAGAATTGATCCAAGTAATAGTCAAAGTAAGTTTTGCTTCCTGTGATGACTACTGCACGACCTTCAATACCATAACGTATCTTCTTGGCTTGGGCATCCGTTAAGCTTATTTCAGCTTCAACCTTAAAGAAGTTGCCTTTTTCCGTTTTCGTCGCATTGTTGTCAATGTTTGAAATTTTAGATTTGAGAACAAATTCTTTATTATTTCCATCCATTGCAGTGAAACGCAGAGTCTCACCTTTTTTCAGACTAGCAACATCTTTTGAGGTCACATAGGTTGTGATAACGACCTTTTTTTCCTTGGTCAAAACAGGATACAATTGAGCAAGCAACTTCCCTTCAGGAACCAGATTCGCTCCTGCTGTTTCAGGATTTAGGTGGAGAATACCATCTTCAGTTGCTGTGATCACGCCCTTTTGAGTAATACCACCTTGCACCTTGAGATTGTTTTCAACTTCTAAAATCTTTTGATTCAAGGCCGTCAATTCTTGACCAACTTTAGTCAACTGCTGAGCTTTCAAAGACTCAAGCTGGCTATCCAAGCTACCAGAATAGGCTTGCTGAGCACCGGAACCTGCATACTGCACTCGATAGCCCGAAAGAGCTGATTCAAACTGGGAAATCTGATTGTCAATCTGCGACAGAACTTGACTCTTTAGCTGACCTTGACTATCAGCAGCAGCTTGCGCCTCATAAGCCTGATAAATGCTATAACCAGCATTAGTCGAAGGGACACTTGTCCCATTTTGGATAGCATTTCTAAGGGTCTGATAATCTGCTAATTTGGCATTTGTTTCATTGATCAGATTCCCCAGCTCTGCTTGTGAATTGCTAGCTGCTGAATTTTGAGAAGCAATGGTCGAATTTTGCTGTTCGGTATTACTACGGATACTCGCAGCTTGGTTCTTATAATCATTAAATGCTTGCTCATAGCCGAAGCGATCCTCTCCTGAAAACTGGCTAGTCCCCGTCTTCAGACTTTCTTGCAGCAGCTCCAACTGACGTTTTTGCTCCTTCAAGCTTTCTACTTGAGAGGAGAAGGTTTCTTTTTGAGTATTTTCGCTATCAGACTTATACTGAACTAAAAGATCCCCTTTTTTAACAACCTTGTTTTCCTTCAAATTATTAGTGACAATGGCATTGTTACTGGTTGATTGGATGTTAGCCAGAATCTTGCTAGGTTCAATAGAAGCACCTGAAGTAATAGTGATTTCTTTTTTAGCAAAGAGGGAGAATAAGACCACAAAAATCAACAAGAAGAAAGTCGGTAAAATCACGCGCACAGAAAAGCTAGAATATCTACGGTTATAAAATTCGGCACTCTCTAAGTAATGTTCTTCCATCTTCTTTCTCCTTTCTAACTATTCACCAGATGAGCATAGAAGCCATCCTGAGCAACCAACTCTTCATGTGTTCCTTGCTCCACGATTTCACCCTTGTCCAGAACAACCACTTTTTCAGATCGCTCCGCAATGGTCAATCGATGGGCAATGAAAATAATGGTCTTGTCCAACTCCAAAAGGTTGTCAATAATCTTTTTCTCTGTCAAGATATCCAGATTGCTGGTCGCCTCATCAAGGATCAAAACAGGAGCATCTGTCAAAAGAGCCCGAGCCAAGGCCAAGCGCTGACGCTGACCACCTGAAATTCCTGAACCATCCGATGTCAATTCTGTTTGGTAATTCAAAGGCATCCGTTCAATATCTTCACGAATTTCTGCAATTTCCAACGCCCGAATGATTTCTTTCTGAGTCGTTCCGGGCTTGGCACCTAGGAGAACATTCTCCAAGATGGTACCATTAAAAACATAAGGCTGTTGCGGCAAGTAATTGATATGACGGCGCAAGACATGCTTGTCAATCTGATTGAGGTTGATATTATTAACCAGAATTTCTCCCTCGTTTGGATCGTAAAAGTTCACGATCATCTTGGCAAGAGTCGTCTTTCCAGAACCAGAAATTCCTACAAAGGCCACCTTGCTGCCTCTTTCAATGGTCAAATTAATATCCGACAGAACGTTTCGTCCATAGCCATACTTGTAGCTGACATTTCTCAACTCAATGTCGCCCTTGGTCATGCTCAAATCACGGATCGCTTTTTTATCCATAAATTCAGAGTCAACCAGATAAACCTCGTTCAAGCGATTATTGGCAACTTGTGCAGTCTGAAGCTTGGTCTGTAAATTGATAATATTTTCCAGCGGATTTGTGAAATAAACCAACAAAGTATTATAAGTAATCAACTGCCCCAAGGTCATTTTATTGTCCATTACCAAAAGAGCTCCCATCCAAAGGATTGCAACATTCAGCAAGAGCTGAGCCGTCTTCTTCAAACCGATTTGGATATTCTCCATTCGACTATAAGTAAATGATTTCTTTAGATAGTCAACAAATTCTCTATCAATTTTTTGATAGCGGAAATCTTCACTTGTCAAGGATTTGATCGTCTCAATACCATTGATATCTTCGATAATGGAAGAAGACAGGATGGCATTGGATTCCATCGTATCGCGATTCATTTTTTCAAATGGCTTCATGAAGGCAAAAATCACGACGATATAGATTGGCAGCGAGAGCAAACTGATAAAGAACAAATAGAAGTTTTGTGAGAACAAAACAATTGCCATAACGACAACGATAGAGACATCCAAAAAGATGGACAGAATGGTGCTGGCCAAGGCATCAATGATACTATTGGCATCGTTGAAGCGCGATACGATTTCCCCTGTCCTTCTCGTCGCAAAAAAAGACATCGGTAGATGAAAGACATGCTTAATATAGGACAAAATCACATCAATCGAAAGGCGTTGGCCTAAAATAAGAAGCAGATAGCTCTGAGCATAAGTTAGGACCTGTTGCAAAATGTAGACAACTATTAGACCGAGAGAAATAATTCCTAAGGTATTCCTCATCTGATTCGGTACGTAAGTATCAATAATCCCCTGCATGTAGTAAGAGCCCACGATATTGATAATCGTCACCAGCATCGTTGCAATAACGATATTGGCAATCAGTCCCTTTTGTTTCATTAAAATCGGAACAAAAGACCAGAGACCGTTTTTCTTTTCCTTGTGTGGTCTATATTCTGGCGCTGGGGCGATGAAAATAGAGACACCTGTCCACTCTTGCGCAAACTGTTCCTTAGAAAGCTTGGTCATTTTAACAGCCGGATCTGGATCCGCAATATAAACCGAATGTTTATCGTGCCCAGTCACAACATAATAGTGAAGCAATTTCTTGTCTTTGATAACATGGGCGATAAAAGGATAAACGATGCCCTTCATGTCAAATAAAGACATATCCGCTTTAAAGGCTCGTGTTTCAAAACCTAACTCTTCCGAAACCTTCACTAGCCCAAAAGCAGTTGTTCCTCTTAAAGTTGTCTTGGCCATTTCACGCAAACTAGCCAAAGAATAATAGGAACCATAATAGCCATATATCATGGCCAGCGCTGCTACACCACAATCTCTCGCGTCAACTTGAGCCCTATAATGACGCTTTGTAAATCTCATACAAACTCCTTTATTCACAAAAGTGTAAATTTGCTTTTTATGGAGAGCGACCCTCACATAAAAACTCCTAATTAGTAAACATACTATTCAACACAAACTGCTTGTCAACTTTATCCATAGCGGTTCTCTCTAATAAAAACAAGTATAAATTAGGGAAAGAACTTTCATAACAAGCAAAAAATAGATATCTCTATCATACACTAATGTGGCGTATTTTTCCAATGGTATCAGTCGTTTTACTCTATATAAGCACAAAATTACTTAAAAAACAGACATAATGTAACTTTTACACTAAAAAGCCTCTTGTCCAAATCAAGACGAACAAGAGGCTCTATGTCGAAACAAAAAATATTAGTTAAAAACGTCTGGGCTTGCAGCACCACCGTTGTTAGCGCCACCACGATTGCTAGAGCCAGAACGTGATCCAAATCTAGAACGAATACGACCATATGCACGAATAGCAAGTCCACGTACAGTGCGACCAACTTCACGACCGATATCAAATACGGCACGTACAAGGTCACCACCGACCCATCCACCTTCTACTTCAACCAATTCAGCTTCAGTAAGAGGCATAAATTTTTGATCTAATGATTTAAAATCTTTGTTCATAAAATTCACCTTCTTCTATTTAAAATATTAAATTAGCTGAAAAGTCCTACTAAGAAGCCTGAAACCAATGAGCCACCCAAAATAGCCAATGATACTGTGAAAATGTCAACAGGGATACCATAGAATGCCCATCCACCGTCGATCATCATCATTTCTTCTTCAGTCAACGCAGCAAATTGGTTGTCCATCATAGCAAAGTTTTCCATATGTGTTCTCCTTTTTTTACAAGGTTTCCTTAACCTTGTTAATATATTGTTTGCGGTCAGTTTTTTCAAACATTGACTCAACACCTATATTATACAACAACCATATGTGGTTCAACATGACATTGATGTCATGTTGAGAAGAAAAATGTGTAATTTTTTTATAATATTTGAAATATCCTCTTTTTCCCATTTTCCCTAGTTTCATTTTGTGGTACAATAGGGGCTATGGAAAGTATAACTTTAAGTCCTAAACGAGCAGAAATTGAGGCTTTTGTCCAGAAATATCAAGACAAGCTTGTGCCTAGTAAAAATCAGTATATCCAATATCTACTGAAATTGAACCAGGCAACTGTCAGTATCTATACTTCTGGCAAGGTTCTTTTCCAAGGAGAAAAAGCTGGTCACTATGCTGCTTTTTTCGGCCATCAAGCCGAGGAAGCCAGCAAGACTTCTCAGAAGATCTCCCTTATAGGTACGGATGAGGTCGGAAATGGCTCTTACTTTGGTGGTTTAGCAGTTGTTGCTTCCTTTGTCAGTCCAGAACAGCACGCTTTCTTGTGTAAGTTGGGCGTGGGCGATTCGAAGGCCTTGACCGACCTTAAGATTCGGCAACTGGCACCGATTTTGAAAAAGGAAATCCAACATCAGGCTCTGCTCCTGTCTCCAGAAAAATATAACGAAGTGATTGCCTCTGGTTACAATGCTGTGTCTGTCAAGGTGGCTCTTCACAATCAAGCCATTTATCTGCTATTGCAAAAAGGTTTAACACCAGAAAAAATCGTCATTGACGCCTTTACCAGTCAGCAGAATTATGACAAATACCTACAAAATGAAAAGAATCATTTTCCAAATCCCGTTAGCCTCATCGAGAAAGCGGAAGGAAAGTTTCTAGCTGTCGCTGTTAGCTCCATTATCGCTCGCGACCTCTTCCTGGAAAATCTGGAAAATCTGAGCCAAGAGCTTGGCTATACCCTTCCGAGTGGAGCTGGAAGCAAGAGCGACCAGGTTGCTAGCCAAATACTCCAAGCCTATGGAATGGCTGGCCTCCAGCATACCGCTAAACTTCATTTTAAAAATACAGAAAAAGCTAAAAAGCTCTTAGAAAGGTAGACTATGAAAAACAAACGCTTTGACTTCCGTGCCTTCCTCAAGGAGTGGGGAGTCTTTACCCTGATTATCTCTGTTATCTTACTCACTCGCTGGCTACTCTGGGCACCTGTCAAGGTAGACGGCCACTCTATGGACCCAACCTTAGCAAATGGGGAGTATCTGATGGTTTTGAAACACCAGTCCATTGATCGTTTCGATATTGTCGTAGCCTCTGAACAGGATGACGATGGCAAAAAGAAAGAAGTCGTCAAGCGAGTCATTGGCCTTCCGGGCGATACCATTCAGTACGAAAACGACACCCTTTATATCAATGGTAAAAAAACTGACGAATCTTACTTAACAGAATACATCAAGAAATTCAAAAAGGACAAGCTCCAATCTACTTATGTAGGCAAGGATTATACGGACAACGGAACTTTCTTCCGCAAGCTTGCCTCTCAAGCCCAGGCCTTTACCGTGGACAAGGAAGGTAGCCCCGTCTTTACCATCAAACTCCTAGATGATGAGTACCTGCTTTTAGGTGACGATCGCATTGTATCCAAGGATAGCCGGCAGGTCGGTGCCTTTAAATCCAGTCAGATTCAAGGCGAAGCTAAATTCCGTATCTGGCCAATCCTACCTTTCAAGACTTACTAATACTTAAGAGTATACCCCCTCCAAACTCAGTTGACTACTCAGCTGGGTTTGCTTTTTAAAGAGCATATATAAATAATGACAGAATTTTATTTTTCAGGCACAATTGAGCGCATCATTTTTGAAAATCCCAGCAATTTCTTTCGAATCCTCCTCTTGGATATCCAAGACACAGATTGTGAAGATTTTGATGATTTTGAGATTATCGTGACCGGAACCATGGCCGATATTATCGAAGGCGAGGATTATACATTTTGGGGCAATCTAGTTCAGCATCCCAAGTACGGACAGCAGCTAAAAATTTCCCGCTATGAGAGGGCAAAACCGACTAGTAAGGGGCTGGTTAAATATTTTTCCAGTGACCACTTTAAGGGTATCGGTGTCAAGACAGCCCAAAAAATTGTGGATCTTTATGGGGACGAAACCATTGATAAGATTTTAGCTGAGCCAGAAAAACTCAAAGAAATCACTGGCCTTTCCGCCAAAAATCGAGAAGCCTTTGTTGCCAAACTGCAACTCAACTATGGAACAGAGCTGGTCTTAGCTAAGCTGGCTGCCTACGGCATTCCCAACAAACTAGCCTTTCAGATTCAGGAAACCTACAAGGAAGAAACGCTTGAAATCGTCAAGCAGTATCCCTACCGGCTAGTTGAAGATATCCAAGGTATCGGTTTTAAAATTGCTGACCAGCTGGCTCAGCAGTTGGGAATTGAAAGTGATGCCCCTGAGCGTTTTCGGGCTGGCTTGATTCATACCCTCCTGACCCAGTCCATGGAAACCGGAGATACCTATTTGGAAGCTAGAGACCTATTGGCTCATACGATTGATCTTCTGGAGAGTTCGCGTCAAGTAGAGCTAGACCCTAGTCTGGTAGCCGATGAATTGGCTCACCTGATTGAAGAAGACAAAGTCCAAAATGTTGAGACTAAGATTTTTGAAAACAGTCTCTTCTTTGCCGAGGAAGGCATCTGCAGCAATCTAATTCGCCTTTTGGAAAAAGGCCATCAGGATCGCTTTGAAGAAGAGAAAATCCTCGATGCCATAAGCCAGGCTGAAGATGACCTAGGCATCCACTATGATCAGATTCAGAAGCAGGCCATTTTCGACGCTATCACACAAAAAGTCTTTATCCTGACGGGTGGACCAGGAACAGGAAAAACAACCGTCATCAATGGTATCATTTCCGTCTATAGCCAGCTTCGAGAGTTGGATTTGAAAAAGAAGGCAGATTTGCCCATTCTCCTTGCTGCTCCGACTGGTCGAGCTGCTCGCCGTATGAACGAACTGACTGGACTACCCAGCGCTACGATCCACCGACATCTCGGTATGACTGGAGATGATGATACCAGTCATTTGGATGATTATCTGGATGCTGATTTTATCATTGTTGATGAGTTCTCCATGGTGGACACTTGGCTGGCCAATCAGCTCCTCAGTAATATCTCCTCCAATACCAAACTGCTTTTGGTGGGCGATGCAGAGCAGTTACCCTCTGTCAGTCCTGGGCAGGTATTAGCTGACCTACTGCAAATACCGAGTATCCCCCAAACCAAGCTGGAAAAAATTTACCGTCAGAGCCAAGATTCGACTATTGTTACTCTGGCTAGTCAAATCCAAAAGGGACTACTGCCAGAAGATTTTACTGAAAAAAAAGCGGATCGATCTTATTTTGAAGCTCGAAATGAACACATCCCGCCCATGATTGAACGAATTGCCAGCGCAGCTATTCGCAGTGGCATCCCAGCTCAAGATGTGCAAGTGCTGGCTCCCATGTACCGCGGACAGGCCGGTATTGACCAGATAAACAACCTCATGCAAAATCTGATCAATCCTGTGGAAAAAGATCAGCTGACCTTTGAGGCACCTGACTGCCAATATCGACAAGGAGACCGGGTCATCCACTTGGTCAATGATGCAGAAAGCAATGTCTTTAACGGTGACTTAGGCTACATCGTAGACCTGCTCCCAGCTAAGTACACCGAGTCCAAGCAGGACGAATTAACCATCAACTTTGACGGCAATGAAATTAGCTACCAGCGCAGCGAATGGTACAAAATTCGCCTAGCCTATGCCATGAGCATCCACAAGTCTCAAGGTAGCGAGTTTCCCGTGGTTATCCTTCCCATTACCCGAAGCAGCCACCGCATGCTCCAGCGCAATCTGGTCTACACAGCTATTACCCGAGCCAAGAGCAAACTGATCCTACTTGGGGAAAAGTCAGCCTTTGACTACGCTGTAAAGAATACTGGAACGGCCCGCAAAACCTATCTGATTGAACGTTTTGGGGATGTAGAATCCCCTCAAGAAATTATCCACAATCCTGTGGATAACAGCAAATCGCCTGTGGAAAACTATGCCCTAACAGAGGAAAACTTCCAGAAAATTGATCCTATGATTGGGATAACAGAAGAAGATATTCACAGTATTTTTGGAGAATAAACACAAAAAGGAGTTGAGATTTACTCTCAACTCCTTTTTACTTTACGCAACCAACAATATATCTAGCAGCCCCTCTTTAAATAAGTCAGAGTCTGCTCCATCAGCTCGTCACTAAGAATATCAATGCCAATGGATTCCAGCATAAAGCGGATAAAGCGGAGACGTTCAGCCTGCTTTTCAAAACTTTTCTCTGAGAATTGACCCACTAACCAAAAATTAAGCAAGAGAAGGAAAACTTCAGCTCCTTCATCTGGAAACTGGGTCTGAAAGGAGCCATCCGCCATCCCCTTCTTGATAATCGAAGCAATAATAGGGGCGCTGATTTTCAGATTATCCTGCAAGATAGCCAGTCCAAAACCCGCATCCTTATCGTACTCATCCATAACCGAATCCATGGAATGAATGGTCTGGCTCTCCAGATTGGCCTTAACGAGCGCCTGTAACTGTTCCTTTCCGCTCAGCTGCTCGGTCGCTTGCAAAGTCCTGGCGATTTCTTCCACCATCAGTTCCTTCAGATGCTGCATCACCTTTAGGATAATCTCATCCTTTGACTGAAAATGATGATAAATAGCTCCTTTTGAAATACCTGCTGTCCGTGCGATATCCTGCATGCTGGTTTTTTCATAGCCTTTTTGAACGAAAAGTTGAGAAGCTGTCGCCAAAATTTTTTCGATCATTGCCTGAGATTTATCTGCCCTCGCTGCCATTCTTCTTCCCTTCATTTCTAGTCTAGTCCTATTCTATCAAAAAATCTGGGAAATACAAAAAAACTACATACTCACAACTATATTTCACTTCTGGTGCTATCCCGTCCTACCTCCTTTTGATGGACTTGGTACCAAAGACAGATACTATAGAAAACCAGTAAACATTAACCAAGGCTATTTATCAAACCATGAAAGAGAATGCTGTAAGGGATAAACTGTCTTTTTTGTAAGAAGTAATCAGGCAAATGGCAACAAAGACAAAAAATGAACTGCCAAACTGTCTGGACTATACTCAGTAGCTAGTAGAAAAAGCCGCATCTTTTATTTCCAAACTGTTCTAGATCTCCCAATTTATCTAGACTTTCTATCTACTACTTCTTCCTTTCTTGATTTTGCAATCGCCGAATTTGCCAGAGATTGGAGGCAAGGCTCAGACCCCCTACTGCCATAATACCCAGTCCTCGCCAAGGGCTAAAGACAGAAGTCAGCAAGCCACCAGCAAGGACAGCATATCCAGCTTTGACTCCCCACTTAGAATAGCGTATGAGATTCTCACCCTGTGTTATCTTTTCTAGCAACACCTTACATTTTTCTGCCTGCTGCTGCAAAAACTCTTTCTGACCTTCCCGCTGCCGATCCAGCTCCTGATTAAACTTGAGGATGTGCTCGCTTGTTTTTTCTACTACAGATTTCTTCATTTCTGCTCCTTTCTTTCAAAAAAACCGACTAGACGGTTTTTAATTTTATAAACTCAGTATAACAGACACAGAAAACTTTGTCCAGTATTTTTTCAAAAAAGATTATTTTCGCTTAATGAAAATCATCAGCCAACTTAGAAACTCGTCACAAGCAACTCTCTCATACTAAAAACTATATCTAAAAAAGCTCGGTAATGAACCAAGCCTTTATCTTTTTATCCAAACCCCGTCACTGTCAGTCCCAACAAGCGAACGCCTCGCGGCTGCTCTTCCAAGCTATCGTAAATCTCATGAGCCGTTCGCTCGATTTGCTCCTTGTCTTGAGTGGCTAGATTCAAACTTTTCCTTTTTGTCAAGGTAGAGAAATCGGCATAGCGGATTTTTAGGACAACCGTCTTGCCAGCTTTCTGGTGTTTCTCTAAGCTGAGAGCGACCTTAGCTGCCAAGCGAGATAGTTCTTTTTTTATATCCTCCTCGCCATGGAGCAATTTAGCATAGGTTCGCTCCTTACCGATAGACTTGCGAATACGATTGGACTTGACCGGACTATTGCTGATACCACGCGCTTTCCGGTAGAGATCAAAGCCAAAGCGACCAAACTTATCAATCAAGGTCATTTCTGGTATTTTGAGTAGATCTGCACCAGTATAAACACCCATTTCATACAGTTTTTCAACGCTCTTCTTACCAACTCCGTGAAACTTAGCAATGTCCATGGACGCCAGAAAGGCCTCTGCCTCCTCGGGTAAAATAACCGTCAGACCGTGCGGCTTCTCATAATCACTGGCAATCTTGGCCAGAAATTTATTATAAGAAACGCCTGCCGAAGCCGTCAGTTGCAGCTCATTCCAGATATCGTGCTGGATCAGCTTGGCAATTTTGACTGCAGATTTGATACCCAACTTATTTTCCGTCACATCCAGATAAGCCTCGTCGATACTCATGGGCTCAATTTTATCCGTGTAGCGCTTGAAAATCTCTCGAATCTGCAAACCAACTGTTTGATATTTTTCATAATTTCCCGAAATAAAAATTCCCTGCGGGCAACGCTCGTAGGCTTCCTTGGAGCTCATAGCCGAATGAACTCCGAACTTTCTGGCTTCATAATTACAAGTCGAAACCACACCACGTCCACCCGTCTGACGCGGATCACTACCGATAATCACAGGCTTTCCCTTGAGCTTAGGATTGTCCCGCTCTTCGACCGAAGCAAAAAAAGCATCCATATCAATATGAATGATCTTTCGCGATGTGTCATTGATTAGCGGAAAAATTAGCATGCCGTCTCCTATAAGTTAGAATAGCTCTTTAGCAAATTTTATCATTTTTAAAGCAAGTTTCAAAGGATTTTTGCTCAAAAGCAAGACCGGAAAATGTGAGACACTTTCTGAGGTGAATAGACAAAGTATTAAAATAGGAATTTCAGTATTGGACAAATTTCTACATAGTAACGTTCAAAGCAAGTACAAAATAATTCAACTTATCAGCTTCTTTCTACTATTTTCATTTACCATTTTCAAAATTATAAAACAGTTTACGATAAAATATCAATCTGTATTATAAAAGAAAGCCTCTTTTAGCACCGAAATTCGTTTGTGAAACCGATTACCTTATGATATACTTTAATTATAAATGTAACAGTTTATGTTGCTAGAATAAAGAGGAAAATCTAATGGTTGTTAAAACAGTTGTGGAAGCTCAAGATATTTTTGACAAAGCTTGGGAAGGCTTCAAAGGTGAAGATTGGAAAGAGAAAGCAAGTGTTTCTCGCTTCGTTCAAGCCAACTACACACCTTATGATGGAGATGAAAGCTTCTTGGCGGGTCCTACTGAGCGCTCACTCCACATCAAGAAAATCGTAGAAGAAACAAAAGCTCACTACGAAGAAACTCGTTTCCCAATGGACACTCGTCCAACATCTATTGCAGATATCCCTGCTGGTTATATCGACAGAGATAACGAACTAATTTACGGTATTCAAAACGATGAACTCTTCAAATTGAACTTCATGCCAAAAGGTGGTATCCGTATGGCTGAAACAACTTTGAAGGAAAATGGTTATGAACCTGATCCAGCTGTTCACGAAATTTTCACAAAATATGTGACAACTGTTAACGACGGTATTTTCCGTGCTTATACTTCTAACATCCGCCGTGCTCGTCACGCCCACACTGTAACAGGTCTTCCAGATGCCTACTCACGTGGACGTATCATCGGTGTTTACGCACGTCTTGCTCTTTACGGTGCAGACTACTTGATGCAAGAAAAAGTCAACGACTGGAATGCAATCAAAGAAATCGACGAAGAAACAATCCGCCTTCGTGAAGAAGTAAACCTTCAATACCAAGCATTGCAACAAGTTGTTCGCTTGGGTGATCTTTACGGAGTTGATGTTCGTAAACCAGCGATGAACGTTAAAGAAGCGATCCAATGGGTTAACATCGCCTTCATGGCTGTCTGCCGTGTTATCAACGGCGCTGCAACATCTCTAGGACGTGTGCCAATCGTATTAGATATCTTTGCAGAACGTGACCTTGCTCGTGGTACATTTACTGAATCAGAAATCCAAGAATTTGTTGATGATTTCGTTATGAAACTTCGTACAGTGAAGTTTGCTCGTACAAAAGCTTATGACCAATTGTACTCAGGCGACCCAACTTTCATCACCACTTCTATGGCTGGTATGGGTAACGACGGTCGTCACCGTGTTACTAAGATGGACTACCGTTTCTTGAACACTCTTGACAATATCGGTAACTCTCCAGAGCCAAACTTGACAGTTCTCTGGACTGACAAACTTCCATACTCATTCCGTCGCTACTGTATGCATATGAGCCACAAACACTCTTCTATCCAATACGAAGGTGTAACAACAATGGCTAAAGACGGATACGGAGAAATGAGCTGTATCTCATGCTGTGTGTCACCACTTGACCCAGAAAACGAAGATCAACGTCACAACATCCAGTACTTCGGTGCTCGTGTGAACGTTCTTAAAGCCCTTCTTACTGGTTTGAACGGTGGTTACGACGATGTTCACAAAGACTACAAAGTATTTGACATCGATCCTATCCGTGACGAAGTTCTTGAATTTGAATCAGTTAAAGCGAACTTTGAAAAATCTCTTGACTGGTTGACTGACACTTACGTAGATGCTTTGAACATCATCCACTACATGACTGACAAGTACAACTACGAAGCTGTTCAAATGGCCTTCTTGCCAACTAAACA
This sequence comes from Streptococcus cristatus ATCC 51100, assembly GCF_011612585.1. NCBI lineage: Bacteria > Bacillati > Bacillota > Bacilli > Lactobacillales > Streptococcaceae > Streptococcus > Streptococcus cristatus. The sequence goes on from NZ_CP050133.1 coordinate 1,708,307, forward strand.
ACGTGCTAACATGGGATTCGGTATCTGCGGATTCGCTAACACTGTTGACACATTGTCAGCTATCAAGTACGCTACAGTTAAACCACTCCGTGACGAAAATGGCTACATCTACGATTACGAAACAATCGGTGAATACCCACGTTGGGGTGAAGATGACCCACGTTCAAACGAATTGGCAGAATGGTTGATCGAAGCTTATACAACTCGTCTACGTAGCCACAAACTTTACAAAGACGCGGAAGCTACTGTATCACTTTTGACCATCACATCTAATGTTGCTTACTCTAAACAAACTGGTAACTCACCAGTCCACAAAGGTGTATACCTCAACGAAGATGGTTCTGTGAACTTGTCTAAACTTGAATTCTTCTCACCAGGTGCTAACCCATCTAACAAAGCTAAAGGTGGCTGGTTGCAAAACTTGAACTCACTTGCTAGCCTAGACTTTGGTTACGCAGCTGACGGTATCTCATTGACAACTCAAGTTTCTCCACGTGCTCTTGGTAAGACTCGTGACGAACAAGTTGATAACTTGGTAACAATCCTTGATGGTTACTTTGAAAACGGTGGACAACACGTTAACTTGAACGTTATGGACTTGCAAGATGTTTACGACAAGATCATGTCTGGCGAAGACGTTATCGTACGTATCTCTGGATACTGTGTAAACACTAAATACCTCACTCCAGAACAAAAAACTGAATTGACACAACGTGTCTTCCACGAAGTTCTTTCAATGGATGACGCACTTAGCTAAGCCTCTTTCCTAATTGTAAAACCAGCTGAAAATCAGCTGGTTTTCTTTTACTTTGGAGAGATAGCTTTAAGCATTTGTGTTATAATAGAGTTATTGTAAAATGAAAAAGGGGGATATAATGGCTGAGAAAATGTCTACAGATGAAAAAAATCTTAATCTGGCCGTCGATGTTATCATGCTAGCTGGGACCTTGCTATTACAAAGCGGCTCAGAGATTTATCGGGTCGAAGACACTATGATCCGGATTGCCCATTCGCAAGGCATCCTGGACTGCAATGCCTTAGCCATGCCCGTTGCCATATTCTTTTCAATTGAAAACACTAATATTTCTCGAATGAAGCGAAATATCCATATGAACTACAATATCGAGAAAGTCTGCGATGTCAATCAAGTCTCTCGGCAATTAGTCAGTGGAGCAATCAATTTGGAAGAAGCTCTTGAACAACTAAGGGCACTTAAAACAAAAGGGGTTCCCTATAGCAAAAGAGAACTCATTACAGCAGCCACACTCAGTGCTCCTTTCTTTTCTATCATGTTCGGTGGAAATTTTTACGATGCTCTTGGAGCCGGTATCGCAACTCTATTTGGCTTCTCTTTCTCCCTTTATGTCGATAAATATATTCGAATTCCTTTTGTTTCAGCCTTTGCTGGAGCTTTTGTCTTCGGATTATTAGCCCAGATTTGGGCTTACTATTCGGGATTCGATTCAACAGCAGACTTGATCATCGCAGGAGCTGTTATGCCCTTCGTCCCAGGAATCGCTCTGACTAACTCAGTTAGAGATATTATGACCAACCACATCAACTCTGGAATGAGCAAACTCTTTGAATCGCTCCTCATTACCCTTGCTCTCGGTGCCGGTACCTCTGTCGCCCTCATTCTTATGAAATAAGCCTATGACAATCTTGACTTTCTTACTGCAAGCCCTTGCCAGCCTACTGGCTATCATCACTTTTCTAATCGTTCTAAATGTCCAGCGTAGTATGCTGATTCCCGGCGGAGTTTTAGGAATGGCTACTTGGCTACTTTATCTCCTACTAAAGGGACCCACCAATGTTATCATTGCAACCTTTGTGGCTGCTATCATTGGTTCCTGTGCCAGCCAAATCCTCAGCATCATCTACAGAACGCCTGCTGTCGTCTTTATTTTGGCTATTCTAGCGCCTCTAGTACCTGGATATATTTCCTATCGGACAACTGCCTTCTTTGTGACAGGTGATTACAGTCATGCTATGGTCAATGCTACCTTGGTCGTTATCCTAGCCTTGGTCATCTCTATCGGCATGGCTAGCGGGACGGTTGTATTAAAGATTTACAGCTACCTGAAGAAACATCCTCTTCACTATAAAAAATGAGTCAATACATATTGACTCATTTCAGATTGAAGACAAACATTCCAAATGGTGTTTGTCTTTTTCTGTTTGTCAGGCTAATATTTCATCTTTTGATAGAATAATGGTCATTTGAACAAAATAAAAAGGCTTGTCCACCCTCATTTTTACTAGTTTTTTAAGATTCAAACACGCCAAAGTAAGCCCAACCTTATCTTCCATTTTGGACTTTCCTTTCTCTCTGGTGTATCTCAAGTTATGATATTCCTTAGCAGTCCCAAAGAGTCGCTCAATTGTTTCCTTGCGCTTCTTATAAAGCTCCTTCATCCCTCTTTTGTGGCGAATCTCTTCACAAAATTCAAGGTCATCTTTCCATACATGTCTTGTGATGACTTTCTGCTGATTCTGGCTCTGGGTACAAACTGATGATAGGGGACAGGCGACACATACTTTTGGATCACTCTTATACTCACGGTAGCCTGCTCGGGTCGTCGTGCGATAGGTTAACACTTGGTTCTCTGGGCAGAGGTAACAGTCATAGAAGGCATCATAAACAAAATCACCGGGCCTTAAGTTCCCTTTTACACCCTTGGGGCGGGTATAGGGAAAGACAGGGATGATGTTTCGCTCTAATAAATAATGAGCAATAGCTGGGGTCTTATAGCCTGAGTCCGCAATAATGTAGCGTGGGGAGAAAGCTTCTATCTTTGAAAAAAGGGCAGGGAAAGCCTGACTATCGTGTACATTTCCTGCTTCAACACTATAAGCTAGTGCCCAACCATGCTTGTCACAAGCTACCTGGGCAGAATAGGCAAATACTTCCTTGTGTTGACCCTTGTGGAACCAGCCACTCTCTGGGTCTGTCCTTGAGATTTTCTTTTCTTTAGCCTCGCTTTCTTTTGCGGGCTTTAAGGACTTTTTTTCATGTTTCCTCCTATCTAAATCAATCTCAACTTCCAATTGCTCACTCATAAATTTAGCTTGTTGGGCAACCATTTTCTTACGATATTTGTGACTGTTAGCTGCCGCTTTGATGTGAGTACCATCCACAAATAGTTCCGAAGGATCAATTAAGCCAGCACATAAAGCTTGATGGAGCACTCGCGAAAATATCTCTGAAATTAATTCTTTATCTTGAAAACGACGACTGTAATTCTTTCCATAGGTGGTAAAATGAGGGACCTTGTCATCCAAGCTTAGTCCAAGAAACCAACGATAAGCTACATTTACTTCAATATCTTTAATGGTTTGGCGCATGGAGCGAATGCCATAAAAACATTGAATCAAAGGGATTTTGACTAACATGACAGGATCGAGACTAGGACGACCATTATCTGGACTATAGGTGTCTTCTACCAAGTCATAGATAAAATCAAAATCAAGCTTTGAATCCACTTGGCGAAGAAAGTGATCCTCTGGGACCAATTCGTCAATCGTATAGAAGCCATATTGGCAGCGATGATAATCAGGTTTTTCTTTGTGAAACATAGAGAATACCTCACAATTCTTCTCACCTCTATTATACGACTTTACAAAAAGAAAAGCCCTTAGAAAAGTGTCTTCTAAGGACTTTGTCTTCAATCTGAAATGAGTCAATACATATTGACTCATTTTTCTTTACGCATTTTGGTTAGAATTTCCTTAGCTTTTGCCTGATTAAATTGCTTCTCTTTGAGAAGCTCTGCAACAACAGCAGCAATCTCATCTTCCTGAGCACCGGCCAATAAAGCTAGGGATTTAGCTTGGAGCTTCATGTGGCCAGCCTGAATTCCCGTAGTCACCAGCGCTCTTAAAGCCGCAAAATTTTGCGCTAAGCCGACAGAAGCGATAATCGAAGCTAATTCTTTGGCTGTCGGTTGCCCCAATAAATCAAAACTAGCGACAACCATTGGATTAAGCCCAATGGAACCTCCCTTGGCCGCAACCGGCATGGGTAAAGTCAACTGGCCATAGAGTTTTCTTTCCTCTAGATTTGCCTTCCAATTACTCAATCCTTGATAACGGCCATCGCGAGCAGCATAGGCATGGGCCCCTGCTTCAATAGCGCGCCAGTCGTTACCTGTCGCCAAAAGAACTGCATCAATGCCGTTGAAAATGCCTTTATTATGCGTGCTGGCTCGATAAGGATCCTGTTTTGCAAATTGACTGGCTAGAGCAATTCTTTGAGCAGTGCGTTCAGCTTCTGCCTTGTCTCGACTGAGTGAGTGGAAATCAATTTCACAAGAGGCTGTTACGAGCGCCTCAGTCGCATAGTTAGACAGGATGGCCATCAAGCTCTGTCCACCTGTTAGCTCCTCTAATCGTTCTTTTAGGGCTTCTAGCATTGTATTAAGGATATTGGCACCCATGGCTTCCTGAGTGTCCACGACAAGGTAGACAACTAGAAAATCTGTCTCTCCCTCCAGGAAATCCGTTCGCAAGTCACGCGCCCCACCTCCTCGCTTGACGATGGAAGGATGGGCTTGATTTGCCAATTCTAATAAAGCTGACTTCTCATTTTGGATCTGCTCCAGGGCTTTAGCTACATCGGGCACATCATAGAGTGCGACCTGCCCAACCATCTGCCGATTATGAATCTTGGTCTTGAAACCGCCGTTGCGCTGAATGATTTTTGCTGCAAAACTAGCAGCAGCAACGACAGAGGGCTCCTCTGTTGCAAAAGGTACCTGATAAACCTGCCCATCTATAAGAAAGTCCGGTGCAATCGAATAAGGCAAAGCCAGAATAGAAAGCACATTTTCACTCATTTGATTGGCTGTCTCCAGCGGTAAATGGCTTTGATTAGCAAGGTTTTGCCAATTCTCATCCTGGAGTAGCTCATAGGCTTTCAGAAACTCTAGCCGCTCTGCAGGTGTCTTTTTAGAAAATCCGGTCCAATTTATTTTCATGATGATTTCTCAACTTTGATATACTTGCGCTGATGCTGGTCGATTTGAACTAAGGCGTAAACTTGGTCATCGTAGTCAGAAAAAACAGCTGATCCGTTTTCATCTAGCTGGGCTTCTGCAAAGAAAAGCTCTTCATAAGCAGCAACTGTCAGTTCTTGACGTTGATTTAATTTCTCCAAACGATTAGTCGTCAGCTGTTTTTCATAACCTTCTACCAGATTTGCACTGAAAATCTCAGCGACAGCACCGCTACCATAACTAAAGAGAGCAATCTTGTCACCAGCCTTAAGATTTTCAGAGTTTTCTAAGAGAGACAAGAGCCCCAAAAAGAGCGAGCCTGTGTAGATGTTTCCGACCTTTTGGCTATAGAGAATAGACTTATCAAAGTTTTCTTGCAGTTTTCTCTGCTCTTCCTGAGACAAGCTCTGATCCATAATTTTATTTAGACCCTTGAGTGCCAATTTAGGATAAGGAAGATGGAAACAGACCGCTGCAAAGTCAGCTAAAGCTAAGCCATGACGCTTTTGATATTCCGTCCAAGTCGTCTCAAGGCAATCCAAATACTGCTGGGTTGAGTAGACACCATTGACATAAGGAGTCGTAGAGTAATTTGGTCGCCAGAAATCCATAATATCACGAGTCTGAGCCACATTATCTTCATTGAATTCAAGGATTCGTGGATTTTGACTGATCAGCATAGCGATAGCTCCTGCACCTTGAGTCGGCTCGCCTGGCGCCTCTATCCCGTATTTTGCAATATCACTAGCGATAACCAAAACCTTGCTTTCTGGATACTGTTTGATATGCAGCTTGGCATAGTCTAGAGCAGCAGTTCCAGCGTAGCAGGCTTCCTTCATTTCAAAGCTACGAGCAAAGGGCTGGATGCCCAGAAGACCATGAATAAAGACTGAAGCCGCCTTACTTTGGTCGATGCTAGACTCCGTTGCAACAATAATCATATCAATGACCTTCTTATCCTCTACGGTCAAGATTTGCTCAGCCGCTGCTGCGCCCAAAGTGACAATATCCTCAGTTAAAGGAGCAATGCTAATCTCCTTCATCAACAATCCCTTACTAAGCTTGTTGGGATCAATTCCCCGCTTCTCAGCCAGATGATCTAATTTTAAAACATAATTGCTGGTCGCAAAACCGATTTGATCGATTCCGATTTTCATCATAAAGACCTCATTCATTTGATAGCTAATAGTATTCAGACACTATTTTACCATAATTAAGGCTAAAACTCTTTTAAAAACCATTTTTTAAGCCCAAATCCGACTTGAGACGGAGAAAGCTCATCATCAAAAAATGAGAGAAACTCAATTTTTCCAATTCAGTTTCCCTCATTAATCTATTCCAAATTTTGAGCTAGCAAGTTTAGGGATTTAAGGATAAGCTTCCGCCCATAAATTCCCTGAAATCGCTCTTGTTTTTTCTTTATAAACAGTCCGAAGCAAGTCCTACTTCCGCTTCCTTGCAATCAGGTGAATCGGTGTTCCTTCAAAGACAAAGGCCTTGCGGATTTGATTTTCTAAGAAACGCAGGTAAGAGAAGTGCATGAGCTCTTCTTCGTTGACAAAGATGACAAAGGTTGGCGGTTTTGTCGCTACCTGAGTCGCATAAAAAATCTTGAGACGCTTGCCCTTGTCAGTCGGCGTCGGATTAATCGCGATAGCATCCATGATGACATCATTGAGTACCGCTGATGGAATTCGGGTAGTCTGACTCTGACTGATTTGCTTAATCATGTCCGGCAGCTTATGGAGACGCTGCTTGGTTAGGGCAGAGACGAAGATAATCGGGGCATAAGACAAGTACTGGAACTGGTCGCGGATATCTTCTTCCCAGTCTTTCATGGTATGGTTGTCTTTTTCCAGCGTATCCCACTTATTGACGACGATGATCATCCCTTTTCCTGCTTCATGGGCAAAGCCAGCGATTCGCTTGTCGTACTCACGAATTCCTTCTTCAGCATTCAGCACCATCAGAACGACATCTGAGCGGTCAATCGCCCGCATGGCCCGCATGACAGAGTATTTCTCCGTATTTTCATAGACCTTGCCTGACTTGCGCATACCAGCCGTATCGATCATTGTAAACTCCTGACCTTCACTATCCGTAAAGACCGTATCAATAGCATCGCGCGTGGTACCAGCCACTGGACTGGCAATGACCCGATCCTCACCCAAGATAGCATTGATCAAACTGGACTTGCCGACATTGGGACGGCCAATCAAGCTAAACTTAATCATATCAGGATTTTCAACCACTTCCTCATGTGGAAGATTTTCAATGATAGCATCCAGAACATCCCCTGTACCAATCCCATGGACAGAAGATACTGGGAATGGATCGCCTAAGCCCAGTGCATAGAAATCATAGATTTCATTGCGCATTTCGGGATTATCCACTTTATTAACCGCTAAAATAATCGGTTTATGGGTCTTGTAGAGCATGCGAGCGACATACTCGTCCGCATCCGTGATACCTTCCTTGCCAGACACGACAAAAACGATAACATCAGCCTCGTCCATAGCGATCTCCGCTTGGTGCTTGATTTGCTCCATAAAAGGCGCATCAACATCGTCAATTCCGCCTGTATCAATGATACTAAACTTACGATTAAGCCAATCAGCCGTCGCATAGATGCGGTCACGGGTAACCCCTTCTACGTCTTCCACAATGGAAATCCGCTCACCCGCAATCCGGTTAAATAGCGTTGACTTGCCGACATTGGGACGGCCGACAATGGCAATAGTTGGTAAAGCCATGTTTTTCCTCTTTCATTCTTTGGGACAGAGCTGAGCTCCGTCTTATTTTTCTAATTTCTTTTCTTTAAACAGTTGGGCAATTGCTTGATTCGGCTCTTGACCAAATTGGACTGCCAAACGCTGGCTCCAAGTATCCTGTGCCCGATCACCAGCATACTCAGTCTGCACACGGTCATAAGCCTCGATGACTGAACTTCCTTGCTCACAGTATTCTTCCTCGAAGACCACCGCTTTATACGGCAGACGTGGTTTGACAGCATGGTTTTGATTAGGCTTTCCTAAAGCCATGCCGAAAATTGGATAAGTATAGTCTGGCAGATTAAAGAGCTGGGCAATTTTTGAAGCTTCATAGCGGACTAAACCAATAATAACGCCGCCATAACCCAGACTTTCAGCTGCTAAGAGGGTATTTTGCCCCGCCAAAGCAGCATCTACCGAGCTAATGAGAATATTTTCGGTTCCTTCAGGGTAAAAACCATCCGTGTGCAATTGAACACCCTTTTGAGCACGATTGAGGTCTCCTACAAAGAGCAAAAATGCTGAAGCCTGAAGAATTGCTTTCTGCGGAACTAAATCAAAGAGGGCTTCTTTTTTCTCCTGACTGCGCACCACAATGATAGAGTAGGACTGGAAGTTTTTCCAGCTGGAAGCAGCGCGTCCAGCATCGATAATCGCGCGTAGTTCTTCATCTGAAATCTGCTCTTCCGTAAAGCGCCGAACAGACGTATGAGCCTTCATCAAGTTAATTGTTTCATTCATCGACGGTTCTCTCCTTCTAGATGCACTTCTTGAGCCAGAAACTTAATCCGCTCCATAACCCGCTTGGCTTGCCAGGTCTCATCGCCATTCTTAGAATTAGCAAAGTGACGCTCCAAATCTGCAAAACTAAAGTTAGAAGTAAAGAAAGTTGGCAGATTTTCCTGCATGCGGTGCTGGAGAATGACCTGCAAAATCTCATCCCGCATCCATGGGCTAGACTGCTCTGCACCGATATCGTCCAAAATCAGCACTTGAGCTGTCTTGACCTGGTCAATCTTGTCCTTAACCAAACCAGAACTGATAGCATTCTTAACATCCAAAACAAAGCTCGGATAGTGAAGCAGAGTCGTTGAGACACTACGTTTTTCTGACAAATCATGTGCCAGCGCAGCCATCATGTAGCTCTTACCTACGCCGAAATCTCCGTAGAGATAAACAGCCTTTTTATAATTAGGAAAGTCCGCAACAAAACTGGTCAAGAGCTCAAAAGCCTTGTAACGACCAATATCGTCTAAGTCCACTTTGGCCAAACTAGCTTCTTTTAGACTAGTTGGTAGATTGATGAGGTTGAGACGGTTTCTAATGGCCTCCTGTCTCTCCTGCTCGATCAACTCAGGTGTTTCCTCATAGGCAACATCCGCATAGCCTTCATTTCTCACCAAAATTGGCTTATATCCCTTAGCAATATAGTTCTGATCTTCTAGCAGGAAACGATCTCGTTCGGTAATGTATTGATTGAACTTAGAAATGCTACGCTGAATTTCGGTTGGAGACAATTGTTCTCGACTGATAAAGGCAGCGATATCTGGATCTGCTAAAATCTGCTGGACCAATTTTTGATAATCAAACTGCTTCACCTTATTCATATGAGGCATTGCCTGTCCTATTTTTTCCATTTAATCGCCTCCTTCTTCCAGTCTTGCTAAAAGTCTTCTTTTTTGCTCTTCTAGTTCAGCTTGCTTTTCTAAGCTAGTTTCATTTTTGTAATCCGGCTGACTCCAGTTCGGCACATTGCTTTTAGCAGCAGCTGGGCTGACTTGCGCAGGACGACTATTCGTCTGCTGATTACGCTCACGGATTTTCAGGACTGCCTCTTCAGCCGAGGTCACCTTTTGATAAGAAAAGTCATTGGCCACCTTGAGGGCATACTTTTCATTGATATTGGCCGAATCAACCTTATTAAAAGTCAATAGCAGGATGATATTGATAACTTCATCCAACAGTCCCATCTCTGCCAAATCCTGAATCAGCTTCCGTTCACTACGCGTAATGGCCGCCTGACGGGTTTTCTTGATTTCGGCCAAAAAGAGTAGTGGCTGCTTGCTTTTAGCCTCACGGATAATAGACTGCTCTTGCTGAGAAAAATCTCCCGAAACTGGTTTTTGCAGAATCTTTTGCTGCATCCGTTTCGTCGAAATCACATGTGACACAGCTGTTTCACGCGCTAAGACATAGGTCTCATACCACGTCCATTTCTTCTGCTCCGCAATAGCAAACAAGTCCAAGAGATCCGATTTTTCATCCGCAAAACGCAAGCCATCCTGAGCCATTCTCTGTTTAAAATGTGTCAAGTCAAAATCATTCTGGCGACTGGTTCTCGTCGGACCGACCTCTTCCATGCCATAAATCTGGCTAAAAGAAGCACCGATTTTTTGTCCAGCTGGATTTTCTGGTCGTAGCTTGTCTACTGCCGCCTGACCAATCTTTTTCTCCAAAAGACTACTGTACACATGATGAGCAAAGAAGTCCTCAGCGGACAAGGTTGGATAGAGTCGGATGAAAAATCCCGTTTCCGTCTGGAAAAGCTCTAGCAAGCCAATAGCTGATAGGCGTTCCAAGCTCCTCTCCAACACTTCCATACCAAAATCAAGATGATTCAGAATATGACTGAAAAGTCGCTGCTGAGTTCCATTATCCCAAAAAGAAACTAGATAAAGATAAAGCGCGACTGCATCCTTGCCCACAATGGGTAGGTAATAACGGGTCAGTCCGCTCATATCTTGACTGACCTGGTTATTAGACAAGAAAGAAAAATGATCATTTGGTTTCATAAGCCATTATTTTTCCTTTTTCTTCTTAGAACCCTTGGTAATCTGCTTCAAAAGGCTTTCCAGCTCGCCAACATCTTTGAAACTCCGATAAACACTGGCAAAACGGACATAGGTAATTTCATCCAGTTCGGCCAGCTCATCCATGACCAGAGAGCCAATATATTCGCTGGCAATTTCATTTTCACTCTGACTGCGAAGTTTTTGCTCAATCCGATTGACCAATTCTTCAATCTCGTCACTTGATACCGGACGCTTTTGAGCGGAGCGGATGATTCCGTTAAAGATCTTATCCCGAGAAAACTGCTCACGCGTTCCATCTTTTTTGACAACGACTAGGGTTCTTTCTTCCACGCGCTCATAAGTTGTAAAACGATGCTGGCATTCCTCGCATTCACGGCGACGACGGATTGTATTTCCATCTTCTGCCTGCCGGCTGTCAACCACACTTGATTTGCTTCCGCCACATTTGGGACAACGCATGTCATTTCCTCCTAGAATCTTAATACTTCATTATACCATGTTTTGACCAATAACAAAAGACGAGAGATTTCTCGCCCATAAAAAAACTAAAGCTGGCAAAGCAGCTTTAGCAAGAAAATCTTCTTTCAAAAATCCAGCAAATGGAAACTCAGCCCTTCTTGTCAAAATACTTTTTGGTCTCAGCAATAATAACAGGAGATAAGGCCAAAAGAGCAATCAGATTTGGCAAGGCCATCAAGGCATTGACAATATCGGCAATGACCCAAACTGCTTCTAACTCGATAAAGCCACCTAAGAGCACCATAGCGACAAAGATGATTCGGTACAAGCGAATATATTTAACACCAAACAGGAACTCAAAGCAACGTTCACCGTAATAGTTCCAGCCTAAAATAGTGGTAAAAGCAAACAGAACTAGAAAAACGGATAGAAGAATTGGACCAAAATTAGCAAAAACACTCGCAAAGGCTGCCTGAGTCAAGGACACGCCGTTAAGATTGCCATCCCAGACCCCTGTGATTAAAATCGTCAATCCTGTCAAACTACAGATAATCAAGGTATCGATAAAGGTTCCGGTCATGGAAATCAAGCCTTGTTCTACCGGTTCCTTAGTCCGAGCTGCCGCCGCTGCAATAGGTGCAGACCCCAAACCAGATTCATTGGAGAATACCCCGCGCGCGACCCCATTTTGAATCGCCATCTGGATGGTTGCACCAGTAAAGCCACCGACAGCAGCCGTCTGACTAAATGCAGAACTAAAGACTAGCTGGAGAGTGGGCAGCAGACGATCTAGATTGACTGCTAACACAGTCACAGTCCCCAAGATATAAATAGCTGCCATAAAAGGCACAACCTTGGTCGACACTCGAGCAATCGACTGGATACCGCTAAAAATAACCAGAGCCACCAAAATAGCCAAGATAGAGGCAGTCACAGCTGGAGGCAACTGAATGGTATTCTGCATAGCTTCTGTAATGGAATTCACCTGTGTGAAGGTCCCAATCCCTAAAAGAGCCACCAAGACACCTGCTACAGCAAAGAAGATAGCCAGTGGACGCCATTTTTCGCCCATCCCCAAAAGAATATAATGCATAGGACCACCAGCAACTGCTCCGTGAGCATCCTTAGAACGATACTTGATTGCTAATAAACCTTCGGCATACTTGGTTGCCATTCCAAAGAAAGCTGCTAGCCACATCCAAAATAAGGCGCCCGGTCCACCAACTTTTATGGCAGTCGCTACACCGATAATATTCCCCGTTCCAACCGTGGCTGCCAATGCTGTACAAAGAGCTGCAAAACTTGACACGTCTCCATGATGATCCTCACCGGAAACAAAAATTAAGCGAAAGGCGCGAGAAAGGCGTGAAATCTGTAGCAACCTCAGACGAAGTGTCAGATAGAGCCCTGTGCCAACTAATAAAATCAAGAGGGGAGGCCCCCAGACCAGAGAATCAATTTGATTCAACAATTTCAACATAAATCTTCTGCTCCTTTTCCACACCGAGAAAAAGAAAAGTACATGTGTAAACATGTACTCTGGATGCCTGAGAACGACCGTTTCTTGTCCTTCCCTTGCTCTGTCCTTTTACCTGAGAGTTTGAGCAGTTGCCTGCCTTGCCCCTTCGGTGCCAATCATGGTCTCTCCAGAGTTCCGTCCATTTCACAGTCATAAGGCTCAAACGCTTATTTCTGAAAAACTTCATTCGGTGTTTATTCTAAATTTTCTATTATTTTAAAATAATATTCGGTTTTTGTCAATGTTTTATAACAGACTTTAAACATGTAAACGTTTTTTAACACAAAAAGAAGCCTAAGGCTTCTTTCTTAACTTAATTCTGCCAAAATAGCCTTCAGTTGCTCCTTCGTATGAACACCAGCTACTTGCTTAACGACTTGACCGTCTTTCTTGAACAAAAGGGTCGGAATGGACATAATGCCAAATTCGCGGGCAGTATTTGGATTTTCATCCACATCCATTTTGAGGATTTTCAGTTCGTCCTCATGAACTTCTCCTGCCAACTGCTCCAAGATAGGCGCCTGCATACGGCATGGACCACACCATGTTGCCCAAAAATCAATCAAAACCAGTCCATCTTTTGTCTCTTCAGCGAATGTTGCATCTGTAACTGCTGCTACCATAAATCTTCTCCTTTGAATAGCTTACTTTTGATAATATTTTACAACAAAAGCAAGAGAAAGAAAAAAATTCTCTAGCTAAGTAAAGAATTCTTATTTTTCCAAACAATTTTTTAAAATAAAAATAGATTGAGGAACATCTGAGAAAACTTGGCTCAAAAATTCCAAATGTTGCTGATCTTTGCTATCTAAAGCTACGGTGTGCTTGACATTTACAGTGCCATCATCGTTCTCAATGATCTGATGACCAAAAAGGATATCTCCAAACGGGGTCGCTGTTTTATCCCAAAATTCCTCAAAGGGCTTGACAAGTGTCAGCTGATATTCCATTGGGGGCATTCCTTCGAGTTCCATTATCCCACAAGATCCTGTCTTAAATCCACCATTTAATGTAATATTTTTTAAATCTTCTTCCCAGTCATACCACTTTTCAATATTTTCATAGTAGGACCATACATCTTCTTTTGCTGCTTTCATGCTTAAACTAAAACTAAATTCCATTACAATAACTCCTTTATAATATGTACACTTATTATAAGTATATTTATAATATTTGTCAAATGTTTTTTCTTTCTAGCACTAATATTTCTTCTAAAATAGTCTACTTAATTTGATTCTGCTTTTCATACTGATAAAATGGGATAAGAATGATGTCTTGGTCGTATGGCTTGATATTCGCTCTCTTATTTAGCCATTTAGGCAATAGTGCGATTCCTTTCCCGTTTTCAACTAAGCTGATAATGTTCTCAAAAGAATCAATTTCTACAACTGATTTTAAATGAGCAAACTTCATTAAGCTTTGTTTTCTAAAAGGGCAATTTTTATCTTTATTAACGAATATGGGCATTTCCTCAGTAGCCTTTATGATGCTCGAACAAGCATAAACTGACTCAATATGTCCAATAGTCTCATCATAATGTTTCAAATTTTCAATTTTTTGAAAACAAAAAATTCTATCAAAGTCTTCCTGATGAGCAATGGTGGGTATATCCGAAGTTTTTTGGATATTAATTTCGCTTTTATCCAAATCAATTGTTTGCGAATTATTAATATCGTGATTGAATAATAATTCTGAAATTAAGATGGATATTTTCGAGGTTTCACATTTCTTTTTTAATTTCTCTAAATTGTTAGAAGTTTCCTTACAAAATTGATAAAATAAGTCTCCACTTTTTGTCGGAACTAAACCATTATATTTTCTGTAAAATAATTTCGTATCTAATTCAGTTTCAAGCACTTTCAATCTAGCGCTGAGATTAGATTGCGCATATTGTAAGATCTTTGAACTTTTGTTTATTGACCTTGTCTCATAGATTGTCACAAAAATGCTTATATCATTAAAATTCATTTAAAACACCCTATCACTTTTTATGATAATTATATCATTTTTAAGTATTATTCAACATGATATAAATTATTTATACTATCAATAGTTAATTAGAAAAGGGGTGCTGAAATGCAAGCAATGCAATATACTATAAAATTACCATCAGATTATGATATGGATATCATTAGACAACGTGTCCGAAATACAGGTCGTTTGATGGATGGATTCGACGATTTATTTTTCAAGGTTTATTTAATCTCTGAAAAGTCTGAAGGCCAATTATTTAATAGTTATTGTCCACTATATATCTGGAAAAATACCAAAGGAATGACAAAATTCATATTTGATGGTTACTTTGATCATATTTTAAATTCTTTTGGCTGGCAGAATATTGAAATCGGAGTGACTTCATCAGTCGAAATATCTGATCATTTTGACTCAAGTAAATATGCTACATTGGAAATCATTGATATAGAAGCGTCGGAAAGTTTAAAATCCTTTACCATTCACGAGCAAATGCAAAACAACGAAAGTGGCAAAGTCGTTATTTTCAATCCTGATAAATGGAAAAAATGTATTTTTGCTTTTTATACCAATAAACCCGATACACAACTACCAACATTTGAAATTTTGCATATTTCACAATAAGTAGCATATGATAAGTAATAGGGAAATGCCTGAGCAAACAATTTTTCATTTTTTTGCACACTATGATAGTATACTTGCTTTTCCCAAAATTGTATGACCTTTACTGTCATCGGCCAAATGAAAAAATCGTTACGACATGTAACGATTTTTTGGCTATGATATTAACTCAATTCCGCGATAATAGCCTTGAGCTGGTCTTTGGTGTGAACACCAGCTACTTGCTTAACGACTTGACCGTCTTTCTTGAACAAAAGGGTCGGAATGGACATAATGCCAAATTCGCGGGCAGTATTTGGATTTTCATCCACATCCATTTTGAGGATTTTCAGTTCGTCCTTATGAACTTCCTCTGCCAACTGCTCCAAGATAGGCGCCTGCATACGGCATGGACCACACCATGTTGCCCAAAAATCAATCAGAACCAGTCCATCTTTTGTCTCTTCAGCGAATGTTGCATCTGTAACTGCTGCTACCATAAATCTTCTCCTTTGAATAGCTTACTTTTGATAATATTGTACACCAAACCCAGAGGAAAAGAAAATATTTGCTACGGCAAGATCCGATGCTTCCCTACTTAAATATCACAATCGTTGCACCGCTACCACCAGCATTTTGCGGAGCATAGCCGAAGGACTTGGCCTGCTTGTTCCGACGGAGGTATTTGGTTACTCCTTCACGGATGACACCTGTTCCAATACCGTGGATAATGTCCACCTGAGCCATGTTGTTGAGAAGGGCCTGATCGATAAAGGCATCGAGCTCCTCCATAGCCTCTTCATAGCGTTTGCCACGCAGATCTAGTCTGGCTCTTGGACCTTTGGTATTGGTTCGCTTGACCACATTGACCTGCTTGCGCTTAGGTTGCTGCTCCTTTTCAGTCTTGAGTAAGTTGAACTCCTGCTCTTCTAGTGTCATCTTGATAAGACCGACCTGAGCTTCCCAGCGTCCGTCCTTGAGCTGCTTGACCAAGGTTCCCCGCTGACCATAGCTGGTGACTAGGATATCATCTCCCACCTTGGGCGCCCGATTTTTCTTGGCCTGCTTGAGCACCTTATTCTTTGATAAATCAACGGTTGCTGGCGCCAACTTTTTAAGCTGAGCCTTGGCTTCAATAATCTCATGCGGTTTAAGACTGGACTTGTCATGGAGATTTTTGAGAATGCTCTCGCTTTCTGACAAAGCCAAATCAACGATTTCCTGAGCCTCCAATCGCGCCTTATTGAGCTCGGTTTCCTTTTCTCGGTTAAACTCATTGTAAAGTTTTTTGAGGGCTCTGTTAAATTTGAGATTTTCCTGCTCCACCTCACGGATATTATCCAAGCGCTTACGGCTTTCCAGCGTCTGCTCCTCTAGGCGCTCAATGATCCGATTGACATCACTGTCTGTGTCGGTCTGCTCTTGGGCGTGGCCAACGATAACTTCCGACAAGCCCAAACGCCGAGCAATTTCAAAGGCATTGGAGCGGCCAGGCACTCCCTGCATAAAGCGATAGGTCGGCCGCAAACTATCTGTATCAAATTCCATGCTGGCATTTTCCACCCAGTCCGTCTCAATCCCATAAGCTTTGAGCTCAGGATAGTGGGTCGTCGCCATGGTTTTAATCTGCCTTAGCCGTAAATCTTCCAAGATGGCAATAGCCAGAGCTGCTCCTTCTTGCGGGTCAGTCCCAGCTCCCAGCTCATCCAGCAGAACCAGGCTCTCACTATCAACTTGCTCCAAAATAGAGACGATATTAGTCATGTGACTGGAGAAAGTCGATAGGCTCTGCTCAATGGACTGCTCATCACCAATGTCTGCAAAAATCTGACTGAAAATCCCGACGCGACTCCCCTTGTCCGCCAAAATCGGCAGACCTGATTGGGCCATGATCTGAGCTAGCCCCAAGGTCTTCAGCATGATGGTCTTACCACCGGTATTTGGCCCGGTAATGACAATCTCTGTCAAGTCTGATCCGAAATGCAGGTCATTAGCCACTGCATTTTCAATCAGGGGATGGCGGACACTGAGTAGTTGGATATCCTGCTCTTCTGACAGGTCTGGCACCACCGCTCCCGTCTCCTGCATGAAGCGGACCTTGGCACGCACCAGATCTAGATGACCGATAATCCAAGCATTGTTGGCAATTTCAGCCGCATGTGGCCGTATCATATCCGACATAGCCTGCAAAATCCGCTGAATTTCATAGCGCTCGTCTGCCCGACTGCTAGCAATCTCTTCATTGAGATTGACCACCGCCCGCGGCTCAATGTAAACCGTACTTCCGCTGGCCGAAATATCGTGAACGACACCCGCAACACGGTTACGGTAGGTATTTTTCACAGGCAGTACATTGCGGCCGTTCCGGCTGGCCACCACTTGGTCCGCCAGCATGTCTCCCTTAGTTTTGAGAATTTCTTGCAGAATATCCCGAACCTGAACTTCATTTTCTTGGATTCTCCGGCGAATACGACTCAACTCTTCACTAGCAAAACTTTCGAGAAAGCCTCCATCATTGATAGCTTGCAGGCTTCCCTGAATACTAGGAAACTCTACTAGATTGTTAAAAAGGCGATCCAAACGCTCCAATTGGACATTTTCCAGATCCTCGTAGAAGGACACCAGCTCGTGTGTCACAGCTAAAACCCGCTTGAGAGCTAAAAACTCCTCAATATTCAAGTCGCTCTCCAGCTCCAAGCGCTTGGTCAAGCCCCTAATATCCTGAATGGCTCCCAAACTAAAGTGCGGGTGTTGCACAAAAATCTGCCGCATATCAGACATTTCCAAAAAAGCAGCAGCAATTGATTCTTTTTTACTGTTTGGCTGGAGCTGCTTCAACTCCAACTCTCCCAGCTCAGTCAGTAGATAGGGAGAAAAAAGCTCCTTAATTTTATCAAATTCCAAAGTTTCTAAAATTTTATGATTCATCATGTTCATTCTATTTCTATATGATTTAAACTGAAAAAGAAACTCAGCTACAGAGCAACTGAGTCTTAATTATCCGATAATTTTTGTGACCCAAAGGTCATGTAAAATGGATGAAGTTACAGGCGTATGATTAATAATAAATCGAATCAGCAAACTAGAATTTAAGCGTTCTTGGATAAAGGACATAGGCACAGTAGCTAAAATAGTCAGTCCCATCTCGATAACAAAGAGTGCGATGAAGACCGCAATAGCCCCACTAACCATATTGAAAATTTTGGTATCCCACTTATTCGGATAGGGAATTAAATTTGCAAAAATCCCCAAAAAGCGGCCTACTATATAAACAAGACTGAAAACAAGAAGATAAGCCAGCCCCGCATAAAAAACCTTATCCAAATGGAAAAGTTGAGAACTTGCAAAGAAATAAGTCGAGCTGCCTTTAACAGCGCTAGCATAGGGCACCCACAAGCTAATAGACTTAGCCAAGTCCTGATATAGAGCTCCAGCCACTAGCATGGATACAATCGTCATAGCAGCATAATAGCCCTGCAGAACAATCCCACGCGAGTAGCCAATATAAAAGCTCCAAGCTAATATTAGTAAAATAATAATCGCAAACACTATCTTTCCCCTGTATTAGCTGACTTTTCCTTTAGTTCACTAAGCATTTTGTGACGAAGGCCTTCCAATTCTTTTTCCTTATCATCAAACTCAATCTCGCGGCTGAGCTGGGTAGATAAACTATTAATCGCCAACAAAATAGCCAAGACTTCATCATCTGCCGCAGGCATCTGCTCTTTAATAGCCTTATATTTTTCCTTGGCAACCCGCTCCACTTCTTCCATAAAAAGATTATCATGTTCTGTTGTTAAAGTTAAGGTTTTGTTTCCAAATGTAAACTTATATCTATTCAAATTTGCCATAAAATCACCTCATGATATTATACCAAAAATCGCTACATTTGTCAGGTAGAAATCTGCTATCTATCCTTTGATAAATTATAACTCTTTCGTATAATAATATCGCTCACCTGTATAGGGATATTCTTTTAATCTAAACACTTCCTCATAGCCATGCTTTTTATAAAAATCTGGCGCTTGGAAATGAAAAGTATCCACAAATGAATACTTACACTTCCTGTCACGAGCTTCCTCTTCTGCCCTTTGCAAAATATCCGAGCCAAGCCCTTGCCCTCGTAAAGCCTCACTCACATATAAATACTCAATTTCCAGCCAATATCCAAACGTTTCGGCTACTAGGCCGCCCATTAAATTTCCGTCCTCATCTTCGACAAAGATATTGAGAGGCTCACTTGTTGAAGCTTCCCGTTTAGAGCGGTTATAAGCCCGGATTAAATTCCCAAGTTCCTGGACACGTTCAGATTCTTTATTTTCCAATCTCAATTTCATTAAGCTCTCCTTCTTATCAAATCTTAAATCTATTCTACCATTTTAGCAAGATAAGTAGAATTTATTCATTTCAAAAGTAAAAATTTAAAAGATAGATACCTTAAAATATATTAGAAAAGACAAGGCAGCAAACCTTGTCCTTATACTGTATCTAATAGTTCTCTTATTCATAGACTTTCTATATAAATCTCACACTTTATATATTCCCATTACGAACCCGCACTTTCGTAGGCGTCCAACCCCCTATCCCAAAGTTTGAGGGAAATGAAAAAGAAAACAAGGGAAATCAGAATCAAACCACCAATGTTAAAGAGCCCATCCTTGTCCTGCAAGAAATAGCTAGCAGGATAGTAGGCCGTAAAGGCGAAAGGCACGATAAAGCTAATCAACCAACGAAGAAGCGAATTGTAGATAGAAATCGGGTACTTAGCAAAATCATTAAACATATAGAAAATGTAAATCATAGCGCCTGATTGCTTGGTCCAAAAAGCAATGCTGGCTGTGGCTATTTTCAAGGAGGTATAAATCAAGGTCGCAAAAGGAATGCAGACTAGGAAAAGCAAGAATTTCGGTAGAGTCCAAGCAATGCTAGTCACCGTAGTCCCTAGCAAAATTCCGCCGACCAACAACTCACCCAAGGCATCAATCTGAAAGGTCTCAACGAGGATATGGAAGAGAGGATTGATAGGACGAGTCAGGTACTTGTCAAACTCTCCTTTTCTCACCAAGCGTTGCCCCAGTGCCCAGAGATTGTCAAAAAAGAGGTGGTCCAGTCCCTTGGGAATCAAGGAAAATCCATAGATAAAGGCGATTTCTTGAAAAGTCCAACCTTCTAGGGAAGGAATGTGTTGAAAGATGACATTGAGAAACAAGAGGTTCAAGCCTTGGGTCAGGAAAACACCTAAAACACCAACCACAAAATCCACCTTGTATTCCATGATTTGCTTGATATATTGTCTGATAAAAATCAGATGCATGCGTTGATATTTTTTCATACTAACCTCCCTGAATGGTGATAAATGACTGGACTCGTTTCCAAATCAACTGAGACAAGCCCACCATCACTATGAGCCAGAAGAACTGTAGCAAAAGCGCTTGAAGAATCTGACTGGCATCGTATTTCCCAACAATGATCATAACTGGAGTATAAATCAAGGATGAAAAAGGCAAGAAGGACAGAATATCTGAAACAATCTTAGGGAAGAAAGCCAAGGGAATCAAACTCCCCGACATAAAGTCAATCAGAGAATTCTTGAGCAGATTAGAGCCCCATAGATTTTTAAAAACAAAGGCTGAAAACCCAAAGCAGATATTAAAGAAAAAATTGATCAGGTAGGCTAGCGTTAAGCTAAAAAGATAAATGACAGTTAGTCCCAGCACTTCTACAATACCTTGCCCAGAAAAGATCTTCATCAGAACAATGACACTTAAAAATGGAAGGCCAACACTGATAAAAATCAACCACTTGGAACCAAGCTCGGTGAAGAGATATGAGGCCGCAAAATGCACTGGTCGCAGCAAGCGCATGATAATGGAGCCATCCTTGACCTCCTCCCCAATCATAAAAGAAGAATCCGACCTAGTCAAAAGATTGGTCACAAAACTCATGATGATGTAGAGGGTGATATCCGCCATACTGAAACCCTGGATCAAAGACTCCTGCGAGGAATCAAAGACTGCCTTCCAGAGATAAAACTCAACAAAGGCCCCCATGACATCGCCAATCCGATAGAGAAGAAAGTTGACTCGATAGGTAATCAACTCCTGAATCCCCGCATTGATAAAGGGTTTATAACGTCTCCACAATTTGACCATCTTAGAGCTCCTTTCGGTAGAAGCGACGGATAATATCCTCAATATCCGTATCCACCATTTTCAAATCACGGATTTCAAAATCAGACAAGGTTTGCTTGATAATATCAGCCGACTGGTAGCGGGAACTATCAAATTCAATATTGAGGCTATTTCCTTGTCTATCAATGGTCATATCAGGCAGGCCTTCATAGTGAGAAGCGAGATGACTTTGACCCGGTACCAGTTCAAAGGAAAGAGTCTTCATCTTGCCAAAGGTCTCCTTGAGCTGGCTCACCGTTCCATCAAAAATCTCCTGTCCCTTGTCAATCATAAAAATCCGATCACAAAGTTGCTCAATGTCGCTCAAGTCGTGAGTTGTCAAGAGAATAGTGGTCTCTTCCTCCTGATTGATTTGGGTGATGGCCCGACGAATGTT